>NZ_CP025120.1:2321383-2653010 GCF_002838765.1 Kangiella profundi
TTCACGTTTGTTGGTTACAACGTCAACGTTGGTTGAACCGGCGATTGAAGACACTTCCTGTTCAATATCAAGACGTACGTAGTTACCTTCATTAATTTGAGGAGTCAGCTTTAGCATGACACCAACATCTTTACGCTCAACATTCTGGAAAGGATTAGAGTTGTTATCACCTAACGTAGAACCGGTAATAATTGGAATTTCCTGACCAGACTTAAAGATTGCCTCAACGTTATCAAGTGTTGTGACACTTGGTCGCGATAGCGTATTTGAGTCAGTAACGCCTTCTAATGCTCTAATAAATGCACCCCAACTAAAACCATCAGGTCTGATTCGAGCAACACCTAAGCCAAGACCTTGCATACCGCCTAAAACTTCAGCCAATGCAACCCCCTGATCACCAGCGGTTCGTCTTGTCTCAGTTCCTGTAATAGCGCCTGTTTCCGGGTCTCTGGTAAATACCTCTTCTTCAGTACCTCGAGCTGAGATGGCACCTGCGGCAACCTGGCCAATTCCTGGCCCTGTATTAGTAAAGTTAACGACGCCACCTGGTGTTGTGCTACTACCTTCTGGTGAGAACAACCACTGAATACCAAGCTCTTTTGCTTTGTTATCCGAGATTTCAACGATGATAGCTTCCACATGAACCTGCTTACGACGAATATCTAGAGCACGAATAACAGAATCAAACTCGCGCATAATGTCTGGTGGTGCGGTTAACACCAATGCATTGGTTTCTTCATGCGGCTGAATACTGTAGAGAGAGCGTTGCGCTGCCACACCACCAGTTCCCGCGGCTCCTGCGCCGCCCCGACCAGATGCCGCAGCTTCTTCTTTTTGCTTAATTTCGCCAATACCTGAAAGAACTTCTGCAACCTGCTCAGCCTTAGCATATTTCAAGAATACTGTTTTGGTATTACCCATGGAGTTCAATGGACGATCCAGGCTACTAATCAGTGCACGTAAACGAACCCTTTGACGATCATTCGCACTTAGCAAAATACTGTTAGTACGCTCATCCGCAACGTAGCGCGGTTCCTGTACTTCGTTACCCTGTTGCTGGCGTCCACTACGATTTAAACTTTCCAGAATACGTACAATTTCACTCGCTGATGCATGCTCCAGAGGAATAACTTCTATCTCTTCATCATTAGCTTTATCGGTACGGTCAATAATTTCACTGATACGACGCACGTTTGAGGCTGAGTCATGAAGGATTAAAGTATTGGTTCCCTGCACCGCAAACAAATGACCGGAAGTTGGGGATACCAGAGGACGCAACACGTTCATTATTTGTTGCGCATCAACATTCTGAACAGGTATCACCTGAGTGATATAGCGGTCACCATAATCATCCAGATTGGAAACGTTAACCGGCGAGTACTCAGAACGCGCCTGCTGATCCGGTACAATTTTAACCACACCATTTGCTTCAATTGCCTGGAACTTATGAACCTGAAGTGCTGAAACAAAGATGTTGTAAATTTGGTCCTTGGTGTAGTCCACATTACCCGCAGTAATGATGGTTACTTTTAACCCTTTCACTCGAGGATCAACGATCATGGTTTTGCCGGTGATCTTGGCAACCGTTTCAACCACCTCACGAATATCAGCGTCTCTGACATTAAGTCTTTCCGCATTCGCGCTAAACGAAGACAGTAACAGACCAGCAGCACAAAGCGACATAGTTAGGCTGCTACCCAGCTGTTTCATACGAATTTTTTTGAGTCTCTGTATCATTGGATTCTTCTCTCATTTGGATCTGACTTTTGCTGCTGTGACAGCTCTGACAAACCCAGCAATAGTGTTACGGGCTGTCCATCTCTCTCAATTGTAATTTCCAGCGAATCTGCACTGGTCAACTCGTTGGCAATACCCAATAAACCCTGTTCATTGAGTTGCGTTCCATTAACTGACTTGATGACATCATTACGTCTTAAGCCAAGTCGAGCGAACATTCTTGGGTCGCTACCAGGGGCAACTTTATAACCTGTTACCACACCACTTTCATCGACGACCTGCTCAAATTTGGCTAAATCTGTTAGTGATTGAGGATCAGTAAATACCTTATCCTTCATCTCGGCCAGCTCACTGGTTAAGCGAGAATCACGTCTTTTATCAATGGTTCTTTCACCAGCACCAGGCTCCGATGGAGCAAGCGACTGCTTCGGCTTTTCAAGTGCACTCTGATTAAGCTGCTCTTCTAAGGTTAAAGTTTCCAGCTTGCCATTATTTCTCAAGATAACTTTTAAGGTTTCTACTTTTTCCAACACCACATTTCCGCTTACCTTCAACTTGTCATTGATAAAGTAAGCTTTCTCATCACGGCCATTGGCCTGAATGATAGCGCTAGATAGCTCTTCCTCATCGGATACATAAGTACCCAGTAATTTCAGATTGAGGCGAGTCTCTTCAGCCTGTACGGTTTCTTCTTCGACTCGGCCAGCCTCACCGAAGACATGCAAAGACACCAGCTTGTTGATATCAACAGCTGGGCGATTAGTTTGCTGGGGACGTGTTTGAACGACAGGTTCTGCTTGTTGTGGCGGTTGAAAAAATCCAATCCACAACCATATTAGCTTTGCGACTATATACAAAGTGAGTACAGTCAATAAAGCGGCTAGTACCTGCGCAATCAACCTACCCCGTTGTTGCACAAACTGGCTTATTTTTTGAGTTATAGGATTCATGAGTTACTGTTGTCACGAAAAGTCGTTGTGTTCCCTCGTAATTGTACGGCATCCTTCCTGCAGATCGCCTATAATTGGAATATTCCCACGCAGGCGCTGAGAAAGCAAGCAACATACTGTAAAGAATAGTAAGGTTCAAGATGGTGGCTGACAATCAAGTAAGGTTAGACAAATGGCTTTGGGCTGCACGTTTTTTCAAAACGCGCGCCTTGGCGAAAGCTGCTATTGAAGGTGGCAAGGTTCATTGCGATGGGGTGCGAGGCAAACCCAGCCGCCAAATTCAGCTTGGGATGAGCATCAAGATACGTCAAGGGTTTGCTGAGAAAACGGTTATTGTGGAAGGCTTATCCGAACAAAGAGGCCCCGCCAAAGTAGCTGAAACACTTTACAGAGAGACCGAAGAAAGTATCCAGAAGCGGGAACAGCTCATGGTCCAGCGCCAGTCGATGCCCTACTCCGAACATAAGCCCGATAAAAAGCAACGTCGCCAGATCCACCGTTTTCTGCGCCAGCAGGAAAAAGATTGATAACCAGTTTAAGCATTAACCAATTTTAGAGAGAAACCATGTCAGATCTTATCCAGAGATTTACCTTTGCTGATTTGCCGATTCGCGGAGAAATCATCAGCCTCGAGCAGAGCTTTCAAACCATCTGCGATCAGCACCAATATTCAAAGACTCTACGGCATCTGCTGGGCGAAGCATTGGCCGCCACTGCATTGATGGCCGAAATCATCAAGATTGATGGCAAGGTTTCACTTCAGTTACAAAGTCCTTCTCAGGTCAAATTGCTGGTCACGGAATGTAATAACCATGGGCATATTCGTGGAGTTATGCACCCACTAGATCCTGAAGTTAGTGACTACAACTTTAAGCAGTGGACCCAAGGCGGTACTTTAGCCATTACCATTGAACCTGAGCAGGGTCACCGTTATCAGGGTATTGTTTCACTGGAAAAAGACAGCCTGTCCGAATGCCTTGAAGATTACTTCACCAGCTCGGAGCAATTGCCCACCTATCTGAAGCTCTTTGTGGGTGAAAACCGTATCAGTGGTGTATTTCTGCAGGCCATGCCCGATGATGCCAGTCAGGAAAAAGATAAAGCCGCTGCTTTTGAGCATGTCACGACACTGGCCGAAACTATCACTGATGAAGAAGCCTTGAGCCTGTCTCACCATGACTTGCTGTATCGCCTATTCCATCAGGATAAGGTCACTTTATACGATGCCAAGCCTATCCAGTTCCAGTGCGGATGCTCGCGCGAACGTAATGAGCGTGCCTTGTTAACCATTGAGCCACAGGAGTTGATGCAATTGGCAGAGGAACATGATGGTAAGGTTGAGATGGTTTGTGATTTTTGCAGTAAAAAGGAAGTTTTTACCCAGCAGGAAATTGCCGAGCTGATTACCACTAATCAGGGTAGCCAGTCAGTCAATTAGTGAACCGGGATCTGTAAACGAGCTTCCAGTCCCTTTTCGGCACGGTTATGCAAAGTGACCGTGCCACCATGCATTTCAGCGATCCGACGAACAATTGCCAACCCTAATCCAGAGCCACCACCACTGCGCGCCGAATCGCCGCGCGAAAATGGCTGGAATAAATGCTCCATTTCAGCATCTTTAATGCCCGGACCTTCATCCAGTACCGAAAGCTGGATCATGTTGTTATCTAATGTGGTCGTTACTTTTAAAGGCGGGCCGGCGTATTTCAGGCCGTTCATAATCAAATTAGTGATTAATCGCTTCATCGCAAGAGGCTTAAAGTAGATTTTGGGTAATTTACCCAGCTCAAAACTAATATCCTGAGTCTGCAATCGAACCGACTTGATGCATTCTTCAACCAGCGCATTCAGATCGCCCAGTTGTTCGCGCTCATCACGGCCATCACGCACAAAAGAAATGAACTGATCAATAATCTGATCCATATCTTCGGTATCACGGACAATGCCTTCGCGTAACTCTTCATCCGCATCGCCCATGAATTCTGTTGCCAGACGAATACGAGTTAAAGGCGTGCGCAGGTCATGCGAAACGCCAGCCAGTAGCAGATTACGATCTTGCTCCAGTTGCTGCACGTTGCGTGCCATCTGGTTAAAGGCGCGAGTCACGGTGACCATCTCCTCAAGCCCTTCTTCCTTTAATTGCCCGGGATTGTCACCACGACCAATTTCACGCGCAGCGAATTCCAGACGACGCAGTGGACGACTGATTTGCTTGGTGAAAATCCAGCCTCCAAGCAGGCTCAACAATAAAATGACTGATATGTAGACCACGGGTGGGTGGATGTAAAAACCTTCGAAGGGATCCATGGCGATTCTGAGCCAGACATTGGTATGTTGCGGTGATTTAATCCAATAGTAAATGTTATCGGATTCTTCAACGCGCATTTCAGTCTGACTTTCACTGACACCAAGGCTTTCTGCCAGCTGTTCCGTCAGCACACTGTAGGGACGCGCTTCACGCAACTGCTTGGGTTCGCCCATCCGGGTTGAAATAAACTGGATGCGCTGATTGTCCATAATCTGCTGGCGAACAGAACCATCGATCTTGCCTTCAAATTCCAGTGCCTGTAATTCCAATGACGTTTTCACATCCGCTGAAAGCAGTTGCACCAGCTGTTTCATCGAAGGTTGCGCTACATACCAGGAAATGGACAGGTAAGACACCCATTGATTGATCAGCAGCAAGCAACCCACCAATACGGCAATACGACCAAAAGCTGATTTAGGCAGAATACGCATGAAAGATTAAATTGAAAGGCTCAGATTCGAAGCATAGCAAGGCCTGTTGATCAGGCCTCACCACCATCCGGGACGAATACATAACCCACGCCCCAGACGGTCTGGATATAACGTGGATGTGCCGGATCAGCTTCAATCAAGCGACGTAAGCGTGAAACCTGTACATCAATGCTACGCTCTAAAGCTGAATAGTCACGACCACGGGCCAGATTCATCAACTTATCGCGAGAAAGCGGCTGACGCGCATGCTCAACTAGAGACTTCAATACCGCAAACTCACCACTGGTCAATGAAATTGGCTTGCCATCATCGGTCATCTCGCGTGTGGCCAGATTTAAGGTAAAGCGGCCAAAGCTGACAACGGTTTCAGAATTACTCGGCGCACCCGGGATATGTTTGGCCTGACGACGAAGTACGGCACGAATTCGAGCTAGCAACTCGCGCGGATTGAAAGGTTTCGCCAGATAGTCATCGGCACCGACTTCCAGTCCTACGATACGATCCACTTCATCACCTTTAGCGGTAAGCATGATAATCGGGATAGGGTTATTTTGAGAGCGCAGACGACGGCAAATCGATAAACCATCTTCTCCCGGTAGCATCAAGTCCAGCACCATCAGGTGATAGTTCTCACGCTCCAGAAAACGATCCATTTGCTCGGCGTTTTCGACCGTTCGAACCATAAAGTCCTGTTCTTTAAGATAACGTTCCAGCAAGCTTCGCAAACGGACATCATCATCAACCACTAATATCTTCGGAGTTTCTTCAGTCATAACCCAACATTCCTTCTACATTTTTGTTTCTTGTAATACACCAACGAAAATTAGTCATAAAAACAAACAATTAATCATGCTTGTCGGCATATTGACTCGTATTTTACTCAAAGTTGAGTGCTGGGTCAGAACCGACTTGGGCATTTTGTTCTTTTTTCATAGGTTTTGAAGCACTATACTATGCCGCCATATTTTCCCCAAGAAGCACTTAACAAGATGTTACAAATAAACCAACAGATAGCTCAAGAGTTAAATGTTCGCCCGCAACAGGTTGAAGCTGCGGTTCGCCTGCTGGATGAAGGCTCGACGGTTCCTTTTATCGCACGTTACCGTAAAGAAGTGACCGGTGCGCTGGACGATACCCAGCTACGTGACCTTGAGCAGAGGCTGGGTTATTTGCGCGAATTGGAAGATCGCCGCGCAGCAATCCTGAAAAGTATCGAAGAGCAGGAAAAGCTGACGCCTGAACTTAAATCGTCGATTGAAGCAGCCACCACCAAGAGTGAGCTGGAAGATTTATACTTGCCCTATAAACCTAAGCGTCGAACCAAAGCTCAGATCGCACGGGAAGCAGGGCTTGAACCATTGGCCATGGATTTATGGCAAAACCCAACGCTTGATCCGGAAGCGGAAGCAGAAAAATACCTCAATCCTGAACATAAGATTGAAACCACTAAAGATGCACTGGATGGTGCCCGTCAGATTTTGATGGAAGTCTTTGCCGAAAATGCAGATTTGTTGAAAACCCTACGTGAGTACTTATGGGATAACGCCTTCATCCATTCAAAAGTGATTGAAGGTAAGGAAAAGGAAGGCATCAAGTTCTCAGATTACTTTGATCACAGCGAAGCCTTCAAAACCATTCCTTCACACCGAATTCTGGCCCTGCTTCGTGGCCGCAATGAAAACATTCTGAGCCTACAGATGGTTTCAAACCAGGACCTCATCAAGGATCCGGAAGCAAATGATCCTTGTCTATCCATGGTTGCGGATCATTTCAATATCAAAGATCAAAAACGTGCCGCCGATTACTGGCTACAACAGGTCGTGCTGTGGACTTGGAAAATCAAACTACACCTTTATCTTGAAACTGAATTGCTGGCTAAGGTTCGCGAGCTGGGCGAAACTGAAGCGATTCGCATCTTTGCCCGCAATCTGCATGATCTTTTGATGGCTGCTCCGGCAGGCGCTAAAACTACCATGGGTCTGGACCCGGGTCTACGGACCGGGGTTAAAGCAGTGGTCGTCGATGAAACTGGCAAACTGCTAACCCAGACCACCATTTTCCCGCACGCTCCGCAAAATCAATGGGATCAGTCCTTACGTAAATTGCAGACCTTATGCGAAATGCACAAGGTTGAGCTGGTCAGCATTGGTAATGGCACTGCATCACGCGAAACCGACAAGCTGGTGGCCGAGTTGATGAAAATGGCGCCCGAACTCAAGTTGCAGAAGATCATGGTCAGCGAAGCGGGAGCATCGGTTTACTCAGCATCGGCTCTGGCCGCACAGGAATTCCCGGATCTGGACGTCAGCTACCGTGGAGCCGTCTCCATCGCTCGTCGCCTACAGGATCCATTGGCAGAACTAGTCAAAATCGAGCCTAAATCCATCGGTGTTGGCCAGTATCAGCATGATGTCAGCCAGAGTCAGCTGGCTAAAAGCCTTGATGGCGTGGTCGAAGACTGTGTGAATGCAGTTGGTGTCGATTTGAATATGGCTTCCGTGCCACTGCTGACGCGCGTTTCGGGATTGAGCAAAACCATTGCCCAGAATATCGTTAACTGGCGTGATACCAATGGTCGCTTCAATAACCGTAAGCAACTATTGGAAGTAGAGAGAATGGGCCCCAAAACCTATGAACAGGCAGCAGGCTTCCTTCGTATCCGCGATGGCGACAATGCTCTGGACAGTTCAGCAGTTCACCCGGAAGCTTATCCTGTGGTCGAGAAAATGATGCAATCCCTGGAGATGCAGGATGCTCACCAACTGATGGGCAATACCGACAAGCTTCGCCAAATCAAGGCACAGGAATTTACCGATGACACATTCGGCTTGCATACCGTTAATGACATTTTGAAGGAGCTGGACAAGCCTGGTCGCGACCCACGCCCAGAGTTCAAAATGGTTCGCTTCAAAGACGGTGTCGAAACCCTGAACGACCTGAAAATTGGCATGGAACTAGAAGGTGTGGTCACCAACGTCACAGCCTTTGGTGCCTTCATTGATGTTGGCGTCCATCAGGATGGACTGGTCCACCTGTCGATGATGGCCAATGAATTTATTAAAGACCCTGCAGAAGTTGTTAAAGCTGGTGATATTGTGAAGGTCTGGGTACTGGATGTTGATATGCAGCGTAAGCGCATCAGCCTATCCATGGTTGGGCCTGACTCTCAGGCAGCATCAAAGCCCGCTCAGAAACGTGATGCTCAAAACCATAAAAAAGGCAACTTCAAAGGAAACCAATCCAATAAGCGTGGTCAAACTAAACCACAGGGTGCTTTTGCTGATGCTTTGGCTGCTGCCCTGAAGAAGTAGCCTTCGCTTAGAAATAGTTACAAATTGTCACTTTTAAACCGTCAATGTCACGGGTAGTATTGCCAAGCGTAACTGCTTGCACTTTTGACGAAGTGCAGGTAGTGTGCGCTATTCGCGTCCTGTGAACAAACGACACAAGAGCAAAAAACATGAATTTAAATAGCCGTGGTTGGAATTTCTTAGGTGCATTCATCTGTTATCAGTTACTGGTAACAGCCCTTTATTTCCAATACGTGGATGGGCTTGATCCTTGTCCTTTGTGTATTTTCCAGCGCGTTGTGGTGGCAGTAATGGGGATAATCTTATTGCTAAACGCCATTCATAACCCTGCCATTTCTTCTATTAGTAATCGAATCTATCAAATCCTCGGCTTATTGACTGCAATAGCCGGAATAGGCATTTCAGGTCGACACGTTTACCTGCAAAGCTTGCCAGAAGGCGAAGCTCCGGCCTGTGGCGCACCTCTGGATTATATGATGGATGTACTACCGTTTATGGAAGTACTGCAAACCGTATTAACGGGCGCTGGTGAATGCGCCAAAATCAGCTGGAAATTCTGGAGAATCTCGATGCCGGGCTGGATGCTGATCATATTCATCATAGCGGCACTGGTCTTTGGCTTTAGACTGTTCAAAGCTTTCCAGCAACCGAAACCACTTTAATCTAATGGCACAACCGAGGCTCTTATGATCCGAGTTATTATCGAGCGAGTTATCAGCGAAGGTAAGTTAGACGACTACCACGCACTGATCCGCCAAGCTAAAAATAAAGCCAGCAACTCTGCAGGCTTCTTAACCGGCGAAATTTTCCACGTTAAAGACAATCCAAATCATGTGATCGTCATGTCCTGCTGGGATTCATTTGACACCTGGGAAGTCTGGGCGGAATCAGAGCAACGATTGGACTTATTAGACGCCATGCGCCCTTTGCTGGAGTCAGATGAAAAAGTAATAGTTCTTGAAAGTAGTAACATTAAAAGCTAATTATTGCGTCAAATAAAAAAACCAGCTTAGATAAGCTGGTTTTTTTATTAAAACTCCTAAAATATCTTCAGAAGTACTTAGGCCATTCTTTTCTTAACTGTCCCGTCATAGCCATAAATAGCATCTTGTAGTCGGCCAATAATGACCAAAGCGGGTAAGTAAAAGTTGCGGGCCGGTTTTTTTCTATCGTGAAGTGACCAATCCAGGCCGGGCCATAGCCAACCACCAATACCAGCGGCAACCATAACCATTGCGCCGTAATAATAAGGTAAATCAGCAAGACCAATGACGCTGTCGTTCCGATGTAATGCAATAGACGGTTGCTCGGCAAGCGATGCTCACCGAGATAAAAAGGCCAAAACTGTTTAAAGCTTTTGATACTTTTTTCCGTCATATTGCTTTACCGAAAATTACTGATCGTCACCAGTTGCTTCTTTTACTTCTTCTTCAACTTCCTGAGCAGCCTCTTCAACTGTTTCCTGAGTCGCTTCAGCAGCCTGCTCTAGTTCCTCAGCGGCTTCTTCCACCTGCTCTTCAAGTTGTTCGTCGATAGCTGGCTCTGCGTCAGGTTGAACCGGTTCAGTAGGATTAATCTCAAGCAATTCTACTTCAAAAACCAAGGTTGAATTACCTGGAATTGTGCCACGGTCCATTTCACCATAAGCAAGGTCTGGCTTAATCACAAACTCGTATTTGTCACCAACATTCATCAACTGAACGCCTTCTGTCCAGCCAGGAATTACGCCACGTAGCGGGAAGTCAATTGGCTGCTTACGCTCATAAGAGCTATCAAATTCTTTACCATCGATAAAAGTACCGCGGTAATGAACACGTACCGTATCTTCAGCAACTGGACTTTCTTCACTTCCGCTTGCTTCAATTACACGATACATCAAACCAGACTCAGTGGTTGTAACACCTTCTTTCTTAGCATACTCTTCACGGAAAGCGGCACCCTCAGCCAAATTAGCTTCTGCTTCTTGTTGAGCTTCCGCTTCCAATTTAGCCTGATGCTCTTCCATCTTGGTGTTTAGATTGTTCTGGAAGGCTTCCATTTGCTCATCAACTTCTTCATCAGTAAGTTGAGCATTGCCGGCGAAACCGTCTTTGATGCCTTCAGCGACAATCTGTGGATTAATTTCTATGCCGTACTCTTTTAATGACTCGAAATTCTGCCCCATCTGCTTGGAAAAATTAACTCCAATTGCATAGGCAGCTTTATCGTACTCACCTTTAAATTCAACGGCCTGCTGAGCACCTTCTGTGCTATCTTTTTTATCACCTGATTGCTCACAGGCAACCAATGCAGCGCTAAGCGCTAAAACTAATGCAGTTTTCTTAATAGTTAGTTGTTTCACTGATATTTTCCCCAAATAGTGGTTGAAAAACAGGCATTGTGCAGGAGTTATCTGCAAAATGCGAGGTCTAAACCTGTAACTTTTGAACTATGCCTCCTAGTTCTGAGGCTTGCTGCAGGGCTTCTTCCGCTTCGATTCGCGACTGCGCCTGAGTTTGGATATAGAAACGTAAATTGCTCATTGGTTCAACAGAATTTGGCACAATCGGCCAAAAGGGCAGCAAGCTCTTAACTGCCTGTTGCTGCAACAGTTTTTCGCCCTTTAATTCAAGCGATAAGAGCTTTTTATACTCATCCTTCTGCCCCAAGTGCTTAGCCTGCCGGCGCCGGTGGCGTAATCCAGAAACAGCTTGAGATGCCTGCAAACCTTCTCGAATAACTTTTTTCCAGATAACAGCATCCATCGCTATACCTTGCTGCTCGGTCCACAGCGCAAGTAGAACGTAATTGACATTCAGTTGATAGCTATCCTGAAGTTTAAGCAATAGGGGTTTAACCTGAGCGGCCTCATAAAAGACGCAGGACCAATCCCAGAAATTATCCTGATGATGTTGTAATAACTGTTCCTTGACCATCAACTTACCCCATTAGTTGATTCAGGTATTTAATCGACTTGCTTAACCTTGCTGGTTAGAACGGCCCAGAAAAAGACCAGCCAGCTTATAATTAGTAGGCTTCCGCCAAGTGGGATCACTTTACGGATCAACTCATTGCCCGTCAATGCGTAAAAATACAGCCCACCACTGAATCCCACAATACCGGCAAACATCAACCAGCCGGCAAGCTCTCCTTTAGTGTTA
Organism: Kangiella profundi; assembly: GCF_002838765.1. NCBI lineage: Bacteria > Pseudomonadati > Pseudomonadota > Gammaproteobacteria > Kangiellales > Kangiellaceae > Kangiella > Kangiella profundi. The sequence continues at coordinate 2,333,261 of NZ_CP025120.1, forward strand.
GCGAGATAGCCTGATATCAAGCCTACGGCCAACAAGCCAAGTGCATGATATATCTGATATTGAACACCCAGTTCAAACAGTCTTTGCATATCACTGCTCAACTGTATCGCATGAGAGCCAACGGCTCCGAGAGCCACTCCAAGTGCCATGAACATGGCGCCATGTAAAATAAAGTGCTTTTTCATTAGTGCTCGCCAATGTTAAATGGGCCTTAGTATTACACGAGAAAAGCGGTTTACAAAATCTGCGGTTTTATAATCCACCGCTTTACGGGTAAAATGGCTGAAATTTTTTAATGATTTGAATCCCTTGGCTAAAAAAACCAGCAAAATATCCGCCTTCTTTATTGGCCTTGCCTTTGGTCTGCTCAAACTGTTTGCAAAGCTACCCTACCCGTTTGTCATAGCCTGCGGACGTCAGCTGGGTCGTCTGCTTTACCGGGTAAAAAGCCGTCGCATTATTGTAGAAGCCAACCTCCGTTACTGCTTTTCTGATGTCAGCTATTCAGAGCGGCAGGCCATGTGCAAACAACACTTTCTGGCATTAGGTGAAGGCTTCGCTGAGTTAGCTCTGGCCTGGTACAAGCCTTTCAAAAAGCTTGAAAAATACCATGAGATTCGCGGACTCGAGCACTACGAAAAAGCTCAGGCTACTGGCCGTGGAATATTGTTTCTAGGTTATCACAACACCAGTCTCGAACTGTCAGGTGCCATTATGTCTCGTTACCTGGAGTTTGCAGCCTTTTATCGCCCGAATAAAAATCCGGCTCTGGACTACCATATTCAGAAAGGACGTAATAATCGTACTCAAACCATGGGGCGAAACGATATTCGCTCGATTGGCAAGTGGCTCAAATCTGGTAAGAATTTATGGTTCATGCCGGATCAGGATATGGGACGCAAAGCGACCGTGTTTGCACCATTTTTCGGTAACCCAATGGCGACCCTGAACTCTCCAATGCGCATTACCAAATTGGGTAACGCAATCGTACTACCGGTCAGTTACCACAAGGATAAGAAAGGCAAAATGATTGTCGAAGTTCTGCCCGAAGTTGAGTTTACAGGACAGGATGATATTGATTGCGCCATGGCCAATAAGATTCTTGAGGCCTGTATTATGCAGGCGCCAGAACAGTATTACTGGGTTCATCGCCGCTTCAAAACATTGCCAGAAGGCCAGCGCACCATTTATAAACAGAAACCACCCAAACTGAAAACCATTAGTAGCGAACAACATGATGGCGCCATCAGTTCGGGCAAAACACTGACTAGACAGGACGGCTTACCAAAACTGGTGCGTACCTTTGACGGACAGCTGCTGAATATCTTCCCGCGTCGCACCAGCCTGGCAATTGATATTACTCGCCAGGAATTGAAACGGATGCTGGAGAAATGCTCGCTGTTTACCTTCCGCGGCTTTTATACCATTACTCCGCAGGAGTTTACCCTGTGCGAAGAGCGCAATGCCTATATGTTGCGTTACCTTGAAGTACCGGGGGTCAGTTTAAGTCACATTCCTGCAGACCGACACGAGCCAACGGCTATTCTAATGGGTAGCTGGCTTAACCATCTCCACAGCGAGGGTGTATATCTAAAGGATATTCGACAGACCAATATTCAGATATTACCGAACGGTTCTTTTATTTTACTGAACCCGACCAACTGTGAATTTTTTGACCGTGAGGTTAAAGAATCTCTGCGCGAAAAAGACCGCCAACAAATGATGGAAAGCATTGCCTTACTGAAAGACAGTCAAAGATGCAGAGAGCTCTTCATTGAGCAGTACCAGATGAAGCCATAGCTTTATTAAGCTTTCAATATAAGGCTTAACTTTGCCATCACCTCATCAACACTAATCAAATCCATGGCCTGGCGGTTGTGTACTCGCATACGCCAGCCGATTTCATGAAGTTGCTTTCCCAGAAGTTGCTGTACTGCCTGCTCAAATTTATCAATGGTATATTTTTGATTGAGATACGGCCCCGATAGCTTACTGGGAGCAACGGCATATAGCCCTATCACCGGAGTGCCTACCCCATTAGCAATGTGCGCCGGTCCGGTATCAGGTGCGATACAGACTTTTGCTTTGTGTAATATGACAGCCAGCTGTTGTAAGTTTGTCTTACCCACGCAGTTGATAACTTCTACCTGACTTTCGATCTGCTGTGCCAGCTCATGATCCAGCTTATCCGGCCCACCGGTTAATACTACTGGTAACTGATAACGCTCCTTAATCTGTTTAATTAGCTGAACCGTGTTAGCAGTAGACCAACAGCGCTCCAACTTGCTTGCCGCCGGATTAATCACTACATAGTTCTCTGGCAATGACATATTGGCAATAGCGCTGGCGTTATCATGCGAAAGAGTAATCAACCAATCATCGGCACTAACCTCGAGCTTATTTTGAATCAACAGTTCGGCAAAACGCTTGAAGCTGTCATGCAGATGTTCGTCACTAAAATCAATTCGCTCATTGGTGAATAGCCATTGCCAATCACGCGCACGAGTTTTATCAAAACCAATTTTACGAGGACTGCGAATGAGTGGATACATCAGGTTAGCGCGCGCACTGGCCTGCATAGCCAGTACTGCATCAAAGCTATGCTCTGCCAGTTGTTTTTTTAGCTTTCGATAGTCTGAAAAGTTCTTCGGCTTATCGATTGGAATATAGTGCAGGCGAGGGTGAGCGGAATCTTTTAATAGGCTATAGGCAGCTTTACCGATAATCCAATAAAGTTCCAGTTCTGGCCTCTGTCGCAAAAGGGCACGCACCACCGGTAAAACCAGTGTGCAATCACCAATTGCGGAAAGTCTTACCAAAGCAACTTTCATGGATGCTCCACCTGTTTGAGTTGTTATTCTTTCGTCAATGGAACCTTATCCAAAGCGATGTAGGCGCCTGCTTTTATACCCAGCTTCAAAAACAGCACTGAACTGAGTGCTCGCAGTAGCATAAAGGCATAGAAAGCCAACCACAAGCCATGATTACCCAGGCTTTTTGTCACAAAGTTCAGCGGTACAAAGCCCACCAGAACGGCAATTAACATCGAATTACGCATGGCGCCAATTTGCGATGCTCCAATAAAAACCCCATCCAGCCAAAAGCTCCAGACCGAAACCAGCGCCATAAAGATGATATAGAGATGGTAAGGCTCTGAAGCTGCAATAACACTATCAATGGTAGTAATTAAGCCAATGAACTGTTCAATAAAGAGCCAGAAAACCAAGGCAAAAATGACACTGACAATTAAAGACCACAAACCACCCACATTGATGCTCGAACGAAAATCTCGCCAACTATTGCGACCAATGGCTTTACCAACCAGCGCCTCTACGGCATTGGCAAAACCGTCAAGACCATTAGCAATTAATAGCAGAAAGTTCAGTAAAATGGCATTGATAGCCATCACTTCATCTCCTAACTCAGCGCCACGAGCATGAATGGTAAAGAACACCAACTCCAGCGCCAGAGTACGAATTAATAAATCGCCATTTAAGCTGAGCAATCGTTTGAGTTTATGCCAGGCCAGTTTGAATTTTTCAGCGATAGGATATTGAGACAGAAGGCGCACTACATGATAAGCACCAAAGGCAAAACCAACAGCCTCGGCAATCACGCTGGCTAAAGCCACTCCCTCAACCGTCATGCCCAGACCCAGCACAAAATAGAGATCCAGAACCACATTCAGAATATTAATAATCAACAGCATCCAGAACGGAATACGCGCCGTCTGCATACCCAGAAACCAGCCAATCATTACCGCGTTGAGTAAACTGAAAGGCAGCCCCCAGATCCGAGTATTCCAATAGGCCAGAACACTTGACTCTACTTCAGGCGATCCCTCAATCCACCACAGAATCAGATCAATCAGCCAGGGGTTTAACAACAAAGTCAAAAAGGCAACCGACAACCCCAGCAAAGACGATAGACACAGCCACTGCCGGATAGCAACATGATCTTCCGCACCATAAGCCTGCGCCACCAGACCCGTGGTAATCATCCTCAGGAAACCCATGGTCCAGACAATAAAGGTAAACAAAGCGGCACCCAACCCAACAGCCGCCAGATAATACGGCTCCGGCAAATGCCCCATCACCGCCGAATCCACCAACCCCACCAGCGGCACCGTCATATTCGACAGCAACATCGGTAAAGCAATACGCCAAATCGCCGAATGTTGATCAGTTCTCTGTAAATCAGTTTTTAGTGTAGCAATAGTCCAGAGTTTCATAATTCACAATTCATTGCAGGTAGTGCTCTTAATTTCCCCCTGGAGTTAGCCGACAGAAGAAAAAATATAGCGTAAATTGGGCAGGGAAAGGCCAATTTAGCCAATTCGAAACATGGATGTTTCGTTTGGCGGCGCGTTAATATTTTTAATGAGGGAGGGAAGTCCGAAGGACCTAACGATTGGGGCGTCTTTTCTTTTCGCCCTTTTCTTTGGACGAGCAAAGAAAAGGGCATAAAAAAATACTACAAACTTAAAGTAAGTAATCACTGAAAAAAATAAGTACGAATTAAAATTCCGACTGTTCCCTCAGGATCTCATAATCCCTCGCCACAGTTCCAACTAAATCTTCGCCAGGTAACACTTCATCTGGAGTAAGCAGTGCATAACGACGACCTAATGGGTCGATGATAAACCAACGAGCAGTGTGTTCGACCAGATAGTTATCCGGATCATCATGGCCAGGAATTTTATAGAAGGTCACGCCAATCGATTCAGTCAATTTACGTGTTTCTTCGAGCCCTGCATTGATGCCGATAAAATCTTTGTTAAACGCTGGTACATACTTATTCAATCGCTCCAGCGTATCTCGCTCAGGATCAACTGACACCATAACCACTTGCGTTGACTTGGCGATATTCTCTGGCAATTGCTGCATGACCTGATTGATGTTGCTCATAGCCGTTGGGCACACATCCGGGCAGGTCGTAAAACCAAAGAATACGATGCTCCAATTACCGATGAAGCTTTCCTGATTGAAGGTTTCGCCAGTGTGAGTTTTTCCTTCAAAAGGAGCAATCGCTCGAGGTTCGCCAAAAGTTCTAATCAGTTGCATTTCTTTTGGTGCGAATAGAAATTGGTAAGACATTACGCCAGCCACTAATGACAAAATCGCAACCAAAATAAAAATCAATCTGGCAAATGCTGTGTTCTTCTGCATATCAGCCTCTAGTATTCATTAAAATTTGATAAAAGGATCGACGTAATGATCGATTAACAGGAATGCAAACAAGAAAGTCAGATAACCAATCGACACCCCAAAAGTTTTCATCGCAATCCCTTCACGCTCTCGGTATTTCAAAATCACTGTGTAATACAGGAACCACAGTCCAAGTCCTACCGCGCCAATCAAATAGATAATACCGCTCATGCCAGTCAGGTAAGGAAGCAAGGTCGATAAAATCAGCAAAATGGTATAAAGCACGATGGAGGTTTTGGTGAAATCTTCGCCGTGAGTCACTGGCAGCATTGGGATTTCTGCTTTGGCATAATCTTCAATTCGATGGATCGAAAGCGCCCAGAAATGTGGTGGCGTCCAGGTAAAAATAATCAACACCAGCAGCCAGGCATAAGGGTCAGCGGAACCAGTAACCGAAGTCCAGCCAAGTAGTGGTGGAATCGCCCCTGATAAACCACCAATCACAATGTTCTGCGGTGTGGCACGCTTTAAAAACATGGTGTAAACGAAAGCATAGCCAACCAATCCGCCAAGAGTTAACACGGCCGTTAATGGATTAACCAAGAACCACAGCATGGCCATGGCAACCGCCGCTAAGATAGTCGAGAAAATAACCGCATTACGTGGCTTTACGCGACCCTGAGCAACCGGACGTTGCATGGTGCGCGCCATCATAGTATCAATGCGCGCATCCACCACATGATTGACCACTGCTGCAGCACCGGACGCAAAAGCGATCCCCAAGGTACCGAAAATTAATGCGCTTATTGGCGGGAACCAGCTTTGGGTGACATCGTTAGCTAAAAACATGCCGACCACAGCGGTAAATACTAATAAGTAGACGACCTTTGGCTTAGTTAGCTCGTAATAATCACGCCAGGTGATTGGGCGACCTTGGCTTTTCGGCTCACCCTCAGTTGTTGGGGTTTGCTGATTCGAATTAGCCATGTTTTCCTCCCACTTGCTTGGCTTGTCTAAATTGCCAGTTAACCAAAAAGTTCACGGCAATCAGCGTCAATAATAAAATGACACCGCCACCATTATGTGCCACTGCAACATATAGCGGCAGAGCAAAAATGATATTGCTGAAGCCTAATAGCATTTGTCCAATCAGCACCAATGCCAACGCTCGACCGAAGTGACGGATCAGGACGCTGTCTTTCTCACGTATCATCAAGAATGCCAACAAACCGACCACTAAAAAGACAATATAAGCACCAATTCTGTGGCTGACATGAATCGCCACTTTCTGCTCGTGGCTCAACACGCCACCTTCATAATTGATAAAGGGTTCGCCCTGCGCTTTAGCTAGATCAGCTTCAAACTTTTCCTGCTCAAGTGCCTTGAATTCATCAAACTCAAAGCCTTTCTGCCATAGGTCATAACCACCTTTGAAATCGACATTCTGCGTCCAGCCATCATTACAGAATGGTAATTCCGTGCAGGCAGTGGCCGCATAGTTGGCCGCGGTCCAGCCACCCAGGGCAATCTGCAGAATCACCAACACAAAACTTACCATCGCCAGCTTCTTGAACTTTTTAGCAACAACCTGCGATAAAGAAACAATTTTCGGTCTAAGCTGTAAGATATATAAAAACAGCAAGGATAAAATTGAGAAACCACCGAGTAGATGGAGCATGACGACAAACGGATGCACCTTTAGCGTCACTGTCCACATTCCTAGCAATCCCTGGAAAATAACCAATGGTAAAAGAATTGAAGGGAGTAAAACCGGAATGCTAGGGTCTTTGCGACGACCTCTCCAGGCGCCAACAAATAAAATAATGATGACAAGACCAATTGCCTTGGCAAAGTGACGATGAATCATTTCAGGCCAGGCTTTATCAGCCTCGAAAACCTGATTGTATTCCACCTCAGCCTGCTTGATGTAATCAGCATCCTGAGGAACGGTGAAGTGACCATAGCAACCCGGCCAGTCAGGACAGCCTAGACCAGCATCGCTTAGACGAGTCCAGGCTCCCAATAAAATCACACACAGCGCCAGAATGCTGGCGAAAATAGCGAACTTACGTAATGTTTTCTTTTGCATTGAAAGTACCTACTTACAAACCTGTGGCCTTAATGGCACGTCGCACATCATCACGCAGACCTTTACTGCGCATTATCGCTTCCTGCTCATCAGTTACCGGCTCGTAACGCATAAAAATATTGCCGTGTACATCCATCAAATAAATCTTGCCGCTTTCCAGCTGAGCGCCTTCGCCCACTGTTGGCTGACCATTACCACGTGCCAGTTGCAGTTGCTCACTGTCCTGCACCTTATCTTCGTAAATAATGTCATCCGGGAAAACAATCAGGCGAGTCAGCTTTTCAGACTCTTTGCCTAATGTGGCGTGGGTCTGGGTTAACCAGTGAATATTCAGCTCACAGGCTTCATCGCAGGTATTCTGTTCTGGGAAGTAAACCCACCACCATTGAGTTTCAAAGTCTTTAAAGTGTAAAGGCTCATCATCCACGCCATACCACTGAAACTGCTCAAAATGCGGGTAAGGGGATTCCAGCAGAGTACCGTTATTTTTAGTGGCTACCTGGAACCAGCCCATATGCATCGCCACATAGGCCAGAATTACTGGCGCGGCAAAAACCAGAACTAACGCCGAAACCACTTTGCGGTTCTGGCTGCGTACTTTCGGGTCAACCGTTTGCTGACTCATCTTGTCTCTCTCGCTTAAGATTTAACACTATGAATAAAATGATCAGAACCAAAGCCATACCAAACCATTGAATGGCATAAGCAATATGCTTCTCCGGAGGGCTTGCCACCAACTCCCACTGCCTGACAAAGGGCGAGTTAGGGTCTGCCTGCTGCCTGACCACAAAAGGAGCGGTATGATACCCTATTTCGCCTGCTTTTTCTGCAATAGTTTCCAGATCAAATTGGCCGATCAGCCAGGCATCATCGAACTTTTGCCATTGCGCATTTTGCGCCACAACCTGATTGGAACCTTTAGAGAAATAGAGTTGACCTTCAAGGCTCTGATCCTCGAAAGGGGGAATTTTAGGGACCTTCTCGTAAAAATCTTGTCGAGGTAACCAACCTCTACTTACCAGAATATAATTTGGTTGTTGTGACGACTTATCTGAATCAGTCTGCCACAGGGCGAACACTTCATAGCCCAGGCGCCCATCGCGCTTCTGATTATCCACCACCAGATGCAGGTTAGGCACCGCTTGCCCAGCCACTTCAACCTTGGTCTGATCCGGCTGTTCCAGCTGCAATGCCTGTTCCAGCGCTATACTGGGCTGATTGGATTTCGCCTGCAGATTAGCAATCAATTGGCGTTTTTCTTCAGCACGGTCCAGCTGCCAAATGCCCAGTCTCAACAAGACCGGCAACAACAATAAAAAGGCAATGGCGGGAATCAGGGTCGGTGCAAAGCTGCGGGAGCCTATTGAGATTTTGAATAAAGGTTTAGACAAAACAAGCCCTTAACATTCTACTGCTTCTGTTTTTAGCGCCAATCAGCGTATAATGCGACACGAGTTGTTACTCAAACTTTCACTCAAGAAAGCCGGTCTTTTCGATTGGTTAAAAGCAAAAGAATGACATTATGTGGATTAAAATTGTACTTATTATATTGATGCTGGCCATATTATTCAGCCTTTTTAGAGGTCTGTTTTTTCTGGGCAAAGGCGACGAAGAGTCCAGTAAAAAACTGGTCAAGGCGCTTAGCTGGCGAATTGGTCTATCTATCTTGTTGTTTATCATCGTAATTTTGCTACATTACTTTGGAGTTTTAGAATTTAGAGATAGTGTTCTGCCGGTAGAAACCTCAACTCAAGGAAGTAGCAGTGAATCAGCCCAACACGATGCCAGATACCCCAAAAACTGGTAAACCTGAAAAATTTTGTAATCAATGTGGGCAAAAGACCTTTCGCCCACAGCGAACCATCAAAGAGCTTTTGGTCGAGTTTGTCGAAGACTGGCTCAATTTTGACTCCAAAGTTTTTAAAACTGCGCGCATGCTGGCTAAACCCGGTGCTCTCTCGCGGGATTACTTCACCAACTCGCACCACAAGAACCATTACGTTACCCCAATCAAGCTTTACCTGATCCTGTCGATCATTTTCCTGTTAATGACCAAAGCTGGCGGCTTCAATGTCAGTAATGTTCAGATTGGCACCAATAACCTGAGCGAGCAGGAAAGAGCCGAAGTTCAGGAAGCCTTAACCGATGCACAGGAACAACTGGGTGATAACTCTGCTCTCAGCCCCGAAGTATTGAAGGCAATCGACAATGCCCAAGCTCAAGCTGACACAGAGGAAACCGATCCGGTTGTTTTGGCTCTTCACTGCAAATCCGATGCAAAAGATATTTTCCATCTGTGGCCACAGTGGCTTGATCAAGCGTTAGAAGAGCGAATTGATAAACTGTGCGATACCTACCACGACATATCCTATCTGCCTGAAGAAAAGCAGAAAGCCGCTCGCAGTGCATTAGGACTTTCTATTGTCCAAAATATGATTGAGGTGATTCCTCAGACGGTCTTATTTGCGTTGCCGTTATTCGCCTTGTTGCTAAGCCTTTTTTATGTGTTTAAAAAGCGCCTTTATGTGGAGCATCTGGTGTTACTGATTCACAGTCACAGCTTCATGTTCGCCATAATTCTGCTTTATCTTGGCTGGTATCAGCTGGTCACGATCGTTCCCCAGTTGCAGGTACTGCATTTGGGCTGGTTTGTGTTTATCGGCTTAATCGTTTATCTGTTCTACACTCAGAAAAACTTTTATCAGACGGGTTACTGGGCAACCATTTGGCGTTTCATGCTTTATGGGCTGCTGTATATGGTGATATTCAGTTTTATGATGCTGATAGCGTTATTGATTGGTTTAATGTCGGCTTAATCATTTAAGCCGACATCAGCCATTGTAGCCTTCTACCAAATAGTGCCAATCGCTCTCCTGCCAGTTGAACTCAGAATGTTTATCTTGCTCCTTGCCAAGTGAGCGCTGCAGTCGCGCCAGATTAGTTTCCAGCCTGGCGCTGGTATTGGCAAGCAGACGGCCTTTGTCAAAATCAATCAACCAGAACTGGCCTTGATCATCCAGTAGAATATTGTGGATGTTTAAATCGGAATGGTAGACGCCCTGTTCATGAAATTGTCTGATAAGGGCACCAACCGCCTGCCACTCATCAGCAGATAGTGAACGCTGTCTCAAAACATGAAAAAGGTCCTGGGTGTTTTTGATCAGCCCGATGATGATCGAGGCGCGGTAGGTAAAACCATTTTTTTCTACCATCAAAGCCACTGGCTCGGGTACTGGCAAACCTATCTTCTGCATTTTTCTTAATAGTGAAAGTTCACGATAAGCTCGTGTCCGTTTTAGACCAGTAAATAGATAAGAATCTTCAACCCACTTAGATAAAATACCGCCCCGGTAGTATTTTCTAAGCACGAACTGTTCGTCCCGCTTCTGAAAAAACCAGGTTGTATTTCGTCCGGTTGAATGTCCGATGATAGCTCCCTGCTCTGCTAATAGTTTTGCATCAAACCAGTCACTAGTAACTTTTCCGCGATAGCGCTTCGTTGTCACCAGGAACCGATTTCTGTCAACTTGTTCAATTTTCACAGAAACGTAAGCGGGACTGATGGTTGGTTTATCGCCTACTATACATTAAAATCGTCGCAAGTCCCTAATTTTCAAGGCCATACTGTGTTAAAAGACTTTCCTCAATCGCCGCAGGCTATCTGCATTTTGCGTCTTTCTGCCATTGGCGATGTCTGTCATGCAGTATCCACCGTACAGGCAATTCAGCGCCAATATCCTGAAGCTCTAATCACCTGGGTCATTGGAAAGGTAGAAGCCCAGCTGCTAAAAAACTTACCCGGCGTTGAGTTTATCGTCTTTGATAAAAGCAAAGGCGTTAAAGCTTACGCTGAATTGCGCAAGGCCATGAAAGATCGTCAATACGACATTCTCCTCCACATGCAACTAGCCTTCCGCGCCAATCTGGCGGCCTACTTTATTCCTGCAAAAATCAAACTGGGCTTTGAAAAAAAGCGCAGCAAAGAACTGCACTCATTGTTTGTTAATGAACATATAACCGACAGCAAAGGCATGCACGTTTTGGAAGGTTTTCGTGATTTTGCTCGCGCCATAGAAGTACCGGATAGCAAACCGTTATGGAACATACCGCTTCCCAGGGAAATTGAGTTATGGGCAGAGAATCAATTACCACAGAAACCATTTATCGTTATTTCGCCTGGAGCGAGTAAGGCTGAAAGAAACTGGCTGGCTGCGCGCTACGCAAAAGTAGCAGATTATTGCCATAGTAAAGGTTTTGAAGTGGTCATGACTGGTGGGCCGAGCTCTATGGAGCGTGAGCTGGGTGATAGCATTTTAAGTCACAGCAAAAATCCGATTATTAACCTGATTGGACAAACCAACTTAAAACAACTGCTGGCAACGCTTAAAGCTGCTCAATGTGTTATTGCTCCAGATTCAGGGCCTGCTCATATGGCAGTCACTCAAGGCACACCCGTCATTGGTTTATACGCTCATAGTAATCCCAGACGAACAGGCCCCTATCTGTATTTGGATTATGTTGCCGATGCCTATACTCAGAATGCGACTGAGCAACTTAATTGTAATGTGGAAGACCTTCCCTGGGGCTATCGCTTAAAAGGGGACAACCTGATGCAACAGATATCTGTTGAACAGGTGACCCGATTAATTGATCAAGTGATAGAGAATGTTCTAAACAAAAATGTTGTAAACCAGAATGGTAACCAATAAGGCTGCTACCGCACCCTGACAAACATTTAAAAAGACATCTTCTGCATCATACTCGTGCTCATGTTTCGGCTTAACTGCTCTAGGTTTCATGGATTCTCCTTGCTCTCGCTGTTATCCAATGAGCTTATAGTATTTGACAAACCAGCTTGAATGTCCTGTTCGGATGCTGAAGCTTTTACATCCTTCAAAAGCAATGACTTAGATCAAGTCGCACAGTATTGTTCAGCTATTCGTCAGACTTTCTTAAGACAAATGGTGCAAAAATAATGCAGGTGTTACGAAAAAACGATAATAATGGACTGCACCAACAGAACAGACAATAGTATTAACAACACAAGTTTAAGCTTTTTATGCTTATTTACTGTGTCTTGATAATCACCAGCTTTCTGCTTATCAACAAATATACGCAAATTGATGGTTTTCAGTTCTGCAGGGCTAACCATTCGTTTAGCTTTTTTCAAAAGCTTGGAGTTGTCCGAGGTAGGATACGAATGACCATTTGTGCCGTTTTCTGAAGTCGCTATCCTGTCATCATGGCGCCGCCCATATTTAAAATGGCCGTTAGATTTATGTCTGAACTCATTATCTCCCTGCAAGATACAATAGGCAGGTTCAAGACATAACATATAGCCCTGGCGTGTGATAGTTTTCAGTTGAGGACTTCGGTGCTCTTCGACCTGTCGAAATGTTTTACGCAATTTTGAGATGCTGCAATAAATAGCATCATCAGTAATAGATACGCCATGCCACACCTCGCCAAGTAAATCGTCTTTTGAAACCAGCTCTTCGGCATGTTCATACAGGCAAACCAAAACCTGCATTACTCTTGGTTCAAGATCATAAGATTGGTTGTCGATGGTAAGCCTGTTGAGGGCAGGGTCAACCTGCCAGTCAACAAGATTAAAGCATCGCTCAGTGTGAGGCATAGCCAGTTCCTTGTCTCTCGACGGGCTAAAATATTAAGGGCTTTAATAGCGGACTTCGAATCCTTTGACCACAAAAGTCATCAAAAGTTACCAGTCTAAGTTAAATTATACTGAAAATAATCATCCCCACCAGTAAAACCGCAATGATTGCCCAGCAAGCATCCAGTACATAATCCTGTACATCAAATTCGTGCGTTTTATGGGTTTTAGTGTTCATATCCTTACTCCTTTTCAGTGTCTAAACAATTAACTTGTTTCTACTTATCAGACACGAAAAAGAGCGATACCGTTGTTAGTAAATGTAACCGAACATTTCGCTGCTCAAATAACTGTACCATTTTTGGGAAAGCGCGAAGAATGTATGACAAATTATGTTTGCAGACACACATCTCAATAGATTTTGCAGAAACTTTTGCAGTGATTGGGGAGTAAAACTAAAAACTAGTGGTAGCGGTGATACTAAAATCCCACTCATTAAGAAAATCAGAATTAACTGGTTTGGCAAAATTGATGTTCACCAAATTGCGGCCACTTGATCGTGAGAAGAATAATCGGATACCCAGCCCTACTGACACCAAAGTTCCCTCCTCCTGATTAGGATACAAAGTATCTCCTCTTGCCCTGCCAATGTCGGTAAAAGCCGCAAACCCAACATCAACCAGTTTGAACAGATTAATCCCGGGGTAATATCGCTTCTCCAGATTGAGAAGATAAGCTTGGTCGCCATGCTGATACTGTAACGGATAGCCTCTTAAGCCAGACTCTCCACCTATTGATATGGGTCTATCAATGAAAGGATTCTCTGCCCCCCAAAACTGCACTTTGCCATACCAGATTCGAGTATCCGAAGCGTGATGGAAATATTCATATCCCAACGAATAGTAGTAAGTAGGGAGCAGTCCATTTTCAGGCTCAACGCCCTCGCCAGACAGCCAGGTGGTATAAAGATGTTCCTCGTTAATTTGATTGGTATAACGTGAATACCAAAACCAATGCAGTGCTTTCTGGTATTCAGAATTGCTGGTATTAACACCCAATCTGACATTATGCCGCCAGCCCAGTTGAACATCCTCAACCCGGCCAATCAGATACAGGTTCCGAGTTTTGATAAAGTTATCTTCAATGTACTCCATCCCGAACCAGGGGTAACTGAAGTCACGTTCTTGTGGAAGCCCTATGGTTAATGGCGACTCCATGAAAGTATCTTTTCGTTGTGTATAACCAAACTCATAGCGAATAGTTCGATTATTAATTAGCCCTTCAGATATCCCATAAGACCATTCAAAATGGTCAATCTCATGACCAAAGACATTAACCTCTTCATCATTACTGTATATGGTGTCCTCTCGACGCTCAGTATTTACGTAAAGCTCAGCCCCCCATTCGTCATCCAAAGTATAAAAAGGTTTGCTTAAGCCCACAGAATACTGCTCACCATCTGAGGTATCAGACAACACCAGAGAGGCTTGGAGGTGATTTTCAGTAGAAACCTGAGAAGACAAAACGAGTGAATAGCCACTACGTTGCTGCTCCTTGAAGTAGAGCATGGTAGCTCGCAGTCCGTGCCCCAGTAAATTGTCGTCTTCTATACCATATGAATATTCGGTAACACCGCCTTTGCGACTGACATCGACCTTGGGCACCAGGGTCCAGTTTTCCCAGGTGTTAACTATAACGATTATGCCGTTATCACTTGCTGACTGTTTCCAGGTCACTCTAGCATCTCTTAAGAATGATTTAGATCTTAAGATCCTCTCCGCCTCATCTATGCTGCGAAGACTAACAGAATCACCTTCCTTGAAAGGTAACAATCGGCTGATGACATAGGGGTAGGTATCAATGTGCAGTTTATCTGCGGTTTCATACAGCCATCCGGTTCTTTCTTCCTCACTAAAAATAGGATTGACTGTAATCTGAATTTTTTCAATTTTGACTTGCTCTTCAGCCTGCCCAATGGTGGCAGTAATCGTCAGCATGGCTGCCAACACCATCAGATTTGCTATCGCTATAATTGCTTTACAAGCCTTCAATATAGGTCCTTTTCTTAATTTACTATCACAAACTAACCTGTCGCTGTTTTCATAATAGAACGACTATGCTCAGTTGTCATGTATAGAATTTTTAGAATCTTTTCATAGTGTTAGCAATGCAAATCTGACTATCTATGACTGTTGACAAAGTATAAGCCATTAACTAGCATCACTGACAAAGGGAATTTTAAATGGTTACTCAAATACAGAAAGGACACAGGTCTCATGATGAGCAAGTGGCTTTCTGTAATCAGTTTTACTAACCAAAACCAAAGACAAGGAGAAAGTTATGTCTGGAAGCAATGAAGCCGTTGAACTGGCTACCCACCTACCCGAAATCGGTTTTCCCGAATTCACCACAAAACTGGTAAGCGATGTATTTGATTCATTAATTGCATCGAACTTACGTCAAACTGAAGCTTACGTTGAACTGTTAAAAGAAACCGGCAAATCCCTGCAGGCATTTATCAATGACACCAAGGATGACATTGATGGAAATATGCTATTACAGTTCCTTTCAAAAGTTGTAGGCGCTGATAATGATGGTAATCCTGTCGTAAAACCTGGCGGCTCTCTAACACAGACGCAGGCAGCCGATCTGAATAAAGCCGTCGAAGTCAAAGATGCCGGAATCGACTCCGATAATAAAGTTGTCACTCATGGTTCACTTGATGATGCTAAATTCCAGAAAATTCTGGATGCTGTTGCCAATCGTCTTGCCGCTGATAAATATACTCTTCTTAAAGAAATGGTTAAGCAAGGTTTATTGCGTCTGGTTATTGAGCAAGGTGAAATCGAAACGCGTCTGACCTTTAACACCTACGGTTCATCTTACCTGCAAAATCGTTCTACCGATTACAACCGTAAAGACTTTAACTTCAGAGCAAAGGCAAAAACCGGTGGTCTGTTATCAGGCTGGGTTAAAGCTTCTGCTTCAACGTCTTACAACAGTGTTAAAGTTTCAACAGCTACCAAGACTGATATCGATCGCTCTAGCAGCAGCGTGCAAATCTATGGTCGTGTACACCTGAACTTTAAAACTGATTACCTACCACTAGATCAAGACTAAGCGGGAGATCATCATGTCAGAAGAAATTTTGACGCCCGCTGATATGGGCTTCGCCGAGTTTGTGGCGAAGCTCATTTCCGAAGTGTTCGATGCAGTTGTCACTTCACAAGCGGAGCAAGAAGAAAAACTGCTAGAAATTAAAGAACTGGTCAACCAACCAGAAGAATTGTTCGTGGATAATTTACTGCAGGATGACCTCTTTCTGGATCAGATTGATCGTATGCTAAGCAGTTATTTTCCAGCGGACAATGATAAAAATATTCACGCCATTTTCGAAGGGGCTCCTTACAAAGTCAAAAAGGGTAATAGCTCGGAATCACCGGCTATCCTTGAGCAATTGGGGCTAGATCTAAGTGACAGTGAATCTGCCAAAAAGAATAAATTTACTAACAATGACGTATTGGCTATCTACCGTGCTGCGGCAAGACCTTTTGCTCAGCAAAAGCGCCAAGCCATGATCAATGCTATCGAACATGGGTTTTCCAATATCATTGTCGACAGCGGAAAAATTAATGCCAAGTTTACGTTCAATACTTCAGTAGAACGCGAAGAAACAGAAGAAGACCCTACTCCTTCAAACGGCAACGCTGCCAAACCTAAGCCGAAACCTAAAGCCAAAAAAGCGGTGCTTGATAAGCGCATCAAATTGAAAGACTCACTTCGTAAGTCCATCATTGATAAGCAAACTTTCGATACGCGCAGTCGCTTAGTTTCCAATCCTAATTTAAAGGCTACAATTTTAAAGCCTACCTTAGCTAAGGATATAAAGGTTGCCATCAAGCCTGCTAATAATCGTGATCCCCAGGCTTCGACAACCACTGCCAATATCTATAGTGAAATCGAACTCAACTTTAAGTCAATCAGGTAAGCATTATGCCTAGCGTTGATCTGGAAGATATGGTGCATATGTTACATGGGGAATTGACCTCTGCTTTAGCCAGCACCAGCACATTTTATGACGCGCCGATGGTGGAGATTTCATCCATCAAGGTGCGCATGGGACAGCATCCTGATTCCACCAATGCTCAAAACCTTAACCTCGATACCAGGCGATATCCATTAGCAAAGGACGGCTGGCAATTAGAAGTCATCTATGACGCAAAATCTGATAAGAATCGTAAATCTCTTGAGCAATTCAAGCAAACTGGAGTACCCAGCATCAATGCTTACAACTACTTGTCTCAACTTGCTGTTCGTTACCTTAAATTAGCCAATAACAAACTCCAACAGGCTCTGACTAAGTCAGGGATCAAAACTCTTGCTGAATTATCAGAAGCCAAACCTCAACAATTGTCTCAAGTTACAGGTATCCCTATTACGATTTTACGCAATCTACAGGCATCTGCGCGACTGAGCATTTCTGATCCCAATGTATTTGTGCCTGAAGAACTACTCCAACAAACCTTGAGCCAATTTCTGGATAACTTCCCAAAACTAAATGATGCAGACTACGACTACTACAGCTGGAACAATCTTGAAGTTATTTTTGAATGGGTCCAGCAACTCGAGCTTTGCCTATCTCCAAGCCTAATCAAGGTGACTACCTTTAAAAAATTGCTGGAACAATAACTCCTGCTTTGCTTTCTAGTCCCGCTTTTATGTATGCTAATCGCAAGACATAAAACCGCTGGAACTTATAGTGCTCCCTTTACTGAAAATTCTTCTTATTGAAGACGACAAACCTATTCTCTCTGAATTAACTCATAACCTGTCAAAAACCATTGATAACTTTGAGCGTACCGATGTAACCCTGGAGGTCATTGAGTGCGACACGCTTGCAAAAGGCCTTGAACATATTCATGACGATGGGGATATCCAGGCCGTTATTCTAAGCTGGCAGATCCGTGAGAATAGTATTGCTAACCGCTATGCCCAGTTTATCGGCGAGTTAAAGTCTATTCGCCTTGAGTTACCAGTATATGTATTAGGAGACGACAGCAAGGGACTGGATATCGTCAATGAATCAGAAGATATCGAATCCTTCTTCTTTAAGGATGATGTACTATCCGATCCCGAGTCAATCCTTGGCTATATCATCAATGATTTTGACGATCGCTGTGAAACGCCTTTCTGGACCGCATACAAGCGCTATGTTGCCGAATCCAACGACTCTTGGCATACCCCGGGGCACAGTGGCGGTGCCAGTTTCCGAAACTCACCCTACATCCGCGATTTTTATCAGTTTTATGGTCGTAATGTTTTTGTCGGCGATCTGTCCGTTTCAGTAGACTCCCTGGGCTCGCTATCCGACAGTACCAATTATATCGGTCGTGCCCAACAGGCCGCAGCAACTACCTTTGAAGTAAAGCGCACCTATTTCGTCACCAATGGTTCGTCTACCTCAAACAAAATCATTCTGCAGACCCTGCTGCGCAAAGGCGACAAGGTCATCATTGATCGTAACTGCCACAAGTCAGTTCATTACGGTATTTTGCAATCAGGCAGTATGCCGATTTACCTGTCCAGTATTCTCAATCCAAAGTATGGTATTTTTGCACCGCCGTCGCTGGCAGATATGAAAAAGGCTATTAAACAAAATCCCGATGCTAAACTACTGGTGTTGACCGGCTGCACCTACGATGGACTGTTAAGTGATTTAAAGCAGGTGGTTGAGTTAGCCCACGCCCATAACATTAAAGTGTTTATCGATGAGGCCTGGTTTGCCTACTCGCTGTTTCATCCGCAGTTTCGTTATTACTCTGCGATTAACGCAGGCGCTGACTACGTCACTCACTCTGCTCACAAGGTTGTATCGGCTTTCTCGCAGGCATCCTATATCCACATCAATGATCCAGAGTTTGATGAAGATTTCTTCCGCGAGATTTTCAGCATCTACGCCAGCACCTCGCCCAAGTATCAGCTGATAGCTTCGCTTGATGTGTGCCATAAACAGCTGGAGATGGAAGGTTATAAGATCTTAAATTCGCTACTCAACCACGTTGCAGAATTCAAACAACAGATGGCCACTTTAAATAAAATAAAAGTGCTCGATGGCGAAGACTTCAAACATATTTTCCCACACTTTGAGTCAGACAACATGGGGCATGACCCACTGAAGATCCTGATCGATATCAGCGAGCTCCCTTACTCACACAAAGACATTCACAAATACTTGCTGGACGAAGTCGGGCTCGAAATAGAAAAATACACCCACAGTACCATTCTCGTGTTGTTAACACTGGGCGGCACACGCTCCAAAATCATTCGCCTTTATAACGCACTGAAAAAACTCGACAGTGGCCGTGTCAAACTCACTACTTCAAGTCGCCGTTCCAAAATACCGGACAACCTGCCACCCATTGAACTGGCCTGCCTGCCCAACGAAGCCTTCTTTGGCGCGCGTGAGTGCATCCCAATTTCTGACACCGAAAATCGAATTTGCGCAGGATTAGTCACCCCTTATCCACCAGGCATACCTTTACTGGTTCCCGGCCAAATTATTAGACGCCAACAATTGGATTATCTGGCAGCACTGACCAATCAGAACTTAACTATTCAAGGAAGCTTTGATGGTGAG
Source organism: Kangiella profundi (assembly GCF_002838765.1). Taxonomy (NCBI): domain Bacteria; kingdom Pseudomonadati; phylum Pseudomonadota; class Gammaproteobacteria; order Kangiellales; family Kangiellaceae; genus Kangiella; species Kangiella profundi. The sequence continues at coordinate 2,352,748 of NZ_CP025120.1, forward strand.
ATTTATGTTATCAAGGAGTAGCGGTAGACATTAAATGACTCTAGACACGCGGTCTGCTTGAGAGACTTTTTCGTTCAACCGCCGAAGTTTGTTGAGCGAGATTTGATACTGGCCATTACTAGGCAGTCGTTTGCCTTTAAATTGCTGCCAAACAACGCTTCCTGGGCCGTTGTAAATTTCTTCAAATGTTCCATCCCTCATTATTTTAATAATAATTGTATGCTGAGGCTCACTACGAAAAGAAACTGAGTTTGATTGAGTTGCTTTAATTTCAACTCTCAGTCCATTGGGGGTTATTGCGTCATATCCTTTATTGGATGCTGTTTTAAGCTTTAAACCATAAGCATCAGCAACAAGACACTCTCCTAAACTACCGACTAGATGACCATCTGGCGTGAAATGCCGCCCCGGAAACATCGCCTCCAGCTCATTTACAGTCGAATACAATTGCATAACTAAGCTTTGAAATTTATCGTGATCTATCATTATCGATTAACGCCGCACGTGGTGGAAAATTTGTCCTGCAGCAGCATTTTACTATCCCTCTCTAGATTCAATATATTTTTCCCCGCTATATCCCACATCATCATTAATTCTAGTAATGATTGCAGCCACAAAAAAATCAGCGCAGTAAATTGTCGTATTTAATATATCCTCGTTAAACACAGATTCATCTCCATGCTCCAACGTATGAGTGTACCTTGCTGTCATACTGAAATCATGGTGAGCAATTTTCGATAAAAACGAATATACATCCTGATGATGCTCTTCTCCAAAAGGGAAGAGTCTGGCTTTTTCTGAAACTTTTGTTGCCAATAAATAGCTTCTCATCTTTGCATCTTTAAGCAACTGAGCATCACTTCTGGATAATCCGTCTTTTACCTGCTCCTTAAGTGTTTCATCACAATACTTCTCCCACTCGTTCAGCTTGGTTACACTTGCTATTTGAAGGTATCTATATATTTGTTCAGGGCCTAACCAATCAATATAAAATGTCAGCGCCAGCTCATAAAGAGACCTCACCACAGCGCCAGCGTTGACATATAAGCCTTTATCAAGCAACAAGCTCATAGACTCAAGTGATTCTTCCGCCCGCTTCAAAATAGAATAGAGAGTATGGTGATAATGTAGCTTTACTGCGCCACCCTTATGAAATTCCTTGACTCTGTTCTTCGTCTCTCGAACAGATTCTAAGAGAATGCTAAAGCAATCTGAGTAAGGTGGCTTTTCTACACCCAGCAATGATGGTTGTAACTTATGCTCAATACCTATGAAGCTTTCAAAATGCTCAGTCCTATCATTATATGTGCATTTCATAGCTCTGATTACATAGCAGGATTCTTCTAAATTCTTTTTGCAGCCGAGAATGATTACCGGGGGTTTGGTTATGTTCAATTCTTTATAAGCATGGTAAGAGCTAACATCGTCGGGGCATAAAAATAACTGCTCGTCCTTCTTGCATATGTTTTCATAGACAAAAAGAGCTGGTCTGTGACCCATTCGAATTAGACCTTTAAGATACTCGACATTCTCCTTGATATATTCATCACATTTGTGAATTAATCCATTCCGGCTAGGTTGATAGAATCCCGGCTTCACATTGCTTAGAGACAATCTTGTTGCGTAAGATTTAAGCTTGCCTTTAAGGTACTTGTTGTATTTATCGAGAAAAATATCATCGTGCTCAATATCGTCCCTGACCTTAATTTTATCGGTGTGCATACTCCTTGTAGGAAGACTTCTTACCAAAGATAAGGGATTTGAGTTTAGGTCAATTTTCATAGTTACCAATCGTACTATTTGTATGCCTAACGTTTGTATTACCCGGTGCGGCTTTGCTGGTGTCCGAGTTGAATGATTTGTTAGGCTTATTTTCAGCTGCTAAAGAAAAATGTAATAAACCCCAATGCTATAATACCAAAGATAATGGCACCAACTACCTCTCCGCTTGAAGCCGGAAACTCTTTATAGGTCTGGCTGCAGAATGGGCAGATTGAGCGCTTGGGTACCGGCGTCCAACTTCCCTTACCATGCACTAACGGAGGGCCAGTAATAATTCGAGGTATCATTCTTTTTGAACAGGATGGACAGGTTACCTGTTCATCGTCGGCACGAGTTGAAGACGTGCTCTCCAGAATTTTGACATTGATGGCTTGGGGACCCTTCTTAGCATCTTTGTGATCAAACTCTACAACATTACCGATTTTGGGAAGCTCAGATCCTACTACTTTGCGTACTCCCACAAACCTATCGACGCCATCATCACCGGTGATGAATCCGAATCCTTTCTCATTGGAGAACCATTTAACTTTTCCCTTCATTTAATCTCCTAGAACAAGCGATACTTTAGCCTAGCATTATATTACCGGACAACTCCGGAACCCCTTATTTAAGATTGTTTATTTTTAATGTCTGCTTTTCCGGTTAATTCCATATGAAACAAGACATCACTGTATTTTTGCATTAATCGATAGTAGCAAAATCAATAAGTTGGGGGAAGCGTTGATTATTATGTGTTCGCTGTGCTGTCTTTGAAGCGAATATTGGGGGGGTGGTTGTTTGATTACCACTTGCCGAATAGTCTGCTGATAAAAGAGCTGGCATCTTTTCCGCTTAGGCTCGATATCATGGCTATCAGGGCGCTGATGGCGATAACTGTGTGCGTAATTGTGCTGGAGAAGTTGATATCGGTTATCAGCCAGTCAATACCTAGCGCAAAACCGTAAATAATCAGATAGAAAGGAAGGTAGATCAGACCGAGTAATAATATGAATACTATGAGACCCAGTATTCGAGTTTTTAGTGTTCGTTTTTCGTTGGGTCTCATGAATAGAAGGGTCTTTTTTGAATTTGGTGCTCAGAGCGGGACTTGAACCCGCACGGCCTACGGCCACTACCCCCTCAAGATAGCGTGTCTACCAATTCCACCACCTGAGCATAGAGGGACGATCAATTACTGATCTTGATCGTCTTTTTTAGTTTCTTCTTCAGTCGCTTCTGGAATCGTCTCAGAAATTGACTCTTCTTCAGCTGTTGGAATTTCTGTGCTGATGTCTTCTTGAGTTTCAGTTGGAATCTCAGAAGGAATTTCTGCTTGAGCTTCTGTTGGGATTTCAGCTGGCTGTGCTGTAACTTCTTCTACCTGAGTCGCTTCTGGGTCATCCAGTAATCCTGACTCGGCAGCTTCTTCCTGGCCAATGGCATGAATGGTCAATGCCAGTGCGAAGAAGATAATGGCCAGTATTGTGGTACTTTTGGTTAAAAAGTTACCCGCACCAGGCGCACCAAATAATGTGTTAGAAGCGCCAGCGCCAAATGAAGCGCCAATTTCTGCTCCCTTACCTTGTTGGATCAAAATAATGCCAACTAGAAGTAAGGCAACAATTAACAAACTAATCATTAAAAATAATTGCATCGTATTATCCTGCTATGTTGCAAATCGCGATAAACTCGTCTGCTTTTAAAGAAGCCCCGCCAATCAATCCACCATCGATATCGGGCTGGGCCAACAATTCTTCGGCATTCGCAGCTTTCATGCTGCCGCCATAAAGTATCTTAATTGATTCAGCGACTTGAGCACTCTTATTACGTAAATGCGCACGAATCGCTGAATGAACTTCCTGAGCCTGGTCTGGCGATGCTGTTACGCCGGTTCCGATTGCCCATACGGGTTCATAGGCCACTACTATATTAGCAAATGCATCAATACCGAGGGTATCGATCACAGCATCTAACTGCTGCTCTACTACTTGCATAGTGGTGCCTTTTTCTCTTTGTTCAAGGGTTTCCCCAACGCAAAGAATCGGTGTTAAACCACACTCGATAGCCTTGCCGGTCTTGTGTGCCACCAAAATATCGGTTTCGCAATATAAGCTGCGGCGCTCCGAGTGGCCAACAATAACGTATTGGCATCCGTTGTCTTTCAGCATATCACCACTGATTTCACCGGTGTAGGCGCCCTGTTCCTGTTCGCTTAAATCTTGTCCGCCAACAGCAATGGCTTTGTCGCCAATCAGGTTCTTAACTAAGGGGATATAAATAGTGGGAGGACAAACCAATACGTCGCTTTTCATTGCCGCATTCAACTGCCCAGTCATGCCGTTCATTAATGTTTCGATGAATGACTTACTGCCGTGCATTTTCCAGTTGCCTGCGATCAGCTTAGTGCGCACTTGGATGACTCCTCTTTATAACCGCTTAAAACCTGTGCCGATTACCTGTTTTGCCAGCGATTTTGACATCAAACGCCCAGCGGCAATCGCCCCTTTTAACAAAAGGGCGCAAATATTAACCGAGGGCTGAGATTAAAACAAGCTCTGTTGACTCTGATCAGCAGTTTTTGGCTTTTCTGGGCCGATTTCCCCAGAAAAAGCATGGATTTTGAGCTATTGATCCAAGTATAATACGCGCCGTTTAAGGTCGATTGGCTAAATTTTGACCTTAATTTGGAACTATGGCACCTGAAAACCCGTAATAACAACAAGATATGACTGGTTGTAGCTAGCTACAGACCAGGTCTTTTTGTTATGGGTCGGTTTTGCAGAATCCATAGTGAAGTGACAACCATCAGGTAATAAAAGTAGCGACCTATGATTAAGATTAAGAAAGGCCTGGACCTGCCAATTGAAGGGCAACCAGAGCAAACGATCTCAGCTGGTGCTACGGTAAAAACCGTCGCCATATTAGGCGAAGACTATGTTGGTATGAAGCCGACCATGCATGTGCAGGAAGGTGATGTAGTTAAGAAAGGCCAACTAATCTTCGAAGATAAGAAAACCCCCGGAGTAAAATACACTGCTCCAGCAGCTGGTACGATTAAAGCCATTAACCGTGGTAATAAACGTAAGCTGTTGTCAGTAGTGGTTGAAGTTGCCGAGCAAGAAGAAGCGGTTAGCTTTAATAAGTTTAGTCCTGAACAGCTATCTGGCTTGAGTCGCGAAGCGATTGTCGAGCAAATGGTTGAGTCAGGCATGTGGACTGCTCTTCGTAAACGCCCCTATTCAAAAGTTCCTGCAATCGATAGTGAGACTCAGGCCATTTTCGTTTCAGCCATGGATACTAATCCGCTAGCGGCTGACCCTGAAGTCATTATCAGCGAGCAGAATGAAGCCTTTAACTTTGGTTTGGATATTCTTGCTCAGCTATCCGGTGACAAGGTTTTTGTGGCGACTCGCCCTAATTCATCTCTTACCAAGAGCAGCAATGCCAAGGTTAAGTATGAAGAGTTCTCTGGCCCACATCCTGCAGGCTTAGTGGGTACTCACATTCATTTCTTATACCCGGCATCTATGAGCCGTCCTGTTTGGTACATTGGCTATCAGGATGTGATTGCTCTGGCTAAGCTATTTATTGATGGTGAGCTTCATACCGATCGTGTTATCGCGCTTGGCGGTACCATGATTAAGAATCCTCGCCTGATCCGCACCCGTATCGGTGCCAGCCTGGACGAGTTGTTAGCTGATGAAGAAAACGATGCTGATAACCGTCATATTTCAGGTTCGGTGTTGAGTGGCTTTAACGCTATTGATGCTCGCGCCTATCTTGGCCGTTACCACAATCAGGTCACTGTCATCCGCGAAGGTCGTGATAAAGAGTTCTTCGGCTGGGCGATGCCTGGTTCTGACAAGTTCTCAGTGACTCGTGCCTTCTTTGGTCATGTGTTCCGTAACAAGCGCTTCAACATGACGACTACTACAGGTGGTTCTGAGCGTTCGATTATGCCTATCGGTAACTATGAGCGTGTCATGCCTTTGGATATCCTGCCAACTCAGCTGTTACGCGCTATCGTGACTAATGACACTGTACTGGCACAGGAACTGGGTTGTCTGGAGCTGGACGAGGAAGATTTGGCCTTGTGTACTTATGTTTGCCCTGGCAAATACGAGTATGGCTCCATTCTTCGCGAAAATCTGACTAAGATTGAGAAAGAAGGATAAGAGAGGCTACCATGGGTTTAAAAAACTTTATTGAAAAAATCGAGCCGCATTTTGAGAAAGGCGGCAAGTGGGAAAAGTGGTATGCCTTGTACGAAGCTGCAGCTACCATTTTCTATACACCAGGTCACGTTGCCAAAGGTGGCACACACGTTCGCGACAACATTGACCTGAAACGCATCATGATCATGGTTTGGTTTGCTACTTTCCCAGCCATGTTCTGGGGCATGTGGAACGTTGGTTATCAAGCACAGCTTGGTCTGGCTTCAGGTTTAACACTACCTGACGCTTGGCAAGTAGACTTCTTCCAGTTCTTCGGCGGTGCTATTACGCCTGAAACCGGTGTGCTTGGACTGATGTTCTATGGTGCCTGTTTCTTTATCCCTATCTATGCAGTTACCTTTATCGTCGGTGGCTTCTGGGAAGTATTATTTGCCAGCGTTCGCGGTCATGAGATCAACGAAGGATTCTTCGTCACTTCGATTCTTTTCGCATTGATCCTGCCTGCAGAAATTCCGCTATGGCAAGTTGCTCTCGGTATATCCTTCGGTGTGGTAGTGGCTAAAGAAATTTTCGGTGGTACTGGTAAGAACTTTATGAACCCTGCCTTGGCAGGTCGTGCTTTCCTGTTCTTCGCTTATCCAAGCGAAATTTCAGGTGCTGAAGTTTGGGCTGCTGTTGACGGTTTCACCAGCGCAACTCCGTTGGCCGCTGCCGCTCAGGGTGCTATTACTGACTATGGTATTACTCAGAGCTGGTGGGACGCTTTCATGGGCCGTATCCCTGGCTCAATAGGTGAAGTATCAACGCTGATGATCATTATTGGTGGTCTGTTCATCATCTATGCCCGTATCGCTTCATGGCGCATCGTGCTGGGTGTATTGTTCGGCATGATCGGTATGACACTTATCCTTAATTCAATGGGCAGCGAAAGCAATCCTATGTTTGCTATGCCTTGGTACTGGCACTTAGTCACGGGTGGTTTTGCCTTTGGTATGTTCTTTATGGCTACCGACCCTGTATCAGCGTCATTGACCAATAAAGGTAAGTGGTATTTCGGTGCATTAATCGGTGTCATGGTGGTATTGATTCGTGTGGTCAACCCTGCATTCCCAGAGGGTATGATGCTTGCGATTCTATTCGCTAACCTGTTTGCACCATTGATTGACCACTTCGTCGTTCAAGGCAACATCAAGCGGAGGGCTCGTCGTCATGTCTAAGAAAGAAAGTCCAATGAAAACCATTGTAGTGGCAGTCATTCTGAGCTTGGTGTGTTCAGTTGTTGTTTCTGTTGCTGCGATTAAATTAAAGCCTTTACAGGAAACCAATAAGGAGCTTGACCGTAAGCTCAACATCCTTATTGCTGCCGGTTTGATCGATGGTCAGGCGCAAGCGACCAAAAAGCAAATCGAAGAAACCTTCAAGCAAGTTGAAACTCGCGTTGTTGACTTATCAACTGGTGAGTATGTAGAAGCTCCTCAAGGTTTCGAGCAACGTAAAGCTGCTAAAGATCCAAGCATGAATGTTCGTATTGAAGATGATATTGCTGGTATCAGAACGCGTTCTAAATTGGCTAATGTTTATCTGGTAAAGAAAGACGGTCAATTGGATACCATCATCCTTCCTTTCCATGGCTATGGTCTTTGGTCAACCATGTATGGCTTCCTGGCCCTTGATACCGATACGACAACCGTTGTTGGCTTGAAGTATTACGATCAGGCGGAAACTGCCGGTCTTGGTGGCGAAATTGAAAACCCAAAATGGCGTGCAATCTGGCCTGGTAAAGAAGTGCTCAACGAGCAGGGCGAGCCTGTGATTCAAATCGTTAAAGGCGAAGCCAAAAACGAACATCAGGTAGACGGCCTGTCTGGTGCTACCTTGACCAGTAATGGCGTAGAGAACTCTTTACGTTACTGGTTAAGCGACGATGCATTCGGACCTTACCTGGCTAAAGTAAGAGCGGGGGAATTGTAAAATGGCATTTGATAAACAAGAAGCCAAATCGGTCTTATTCTCACCGATTTTTAACAACAACCCAATTGCCCTTCAGGTATTGGGTATTTGTTCTGCGCTGGCAGTAACCAGTAAACTTGAAACCGCATTGGTTATGAGTTTGGCACTAACTACGGTTGTGGCTTTCTCTAACTTGCTAATCAGTTTGATTCGTAAGCAGATTCCATCAAGCATCCGTATTATCGTCCAGATGACCATCATTGCGTCATTGGTAATTCTGGTTGACCAGGTATTGAAAGCTTACGCTTATGAAGTCTCTAAGCAGCTTTCGGTTTTCGTCGGCTTGATTATCACCAACTGTATCGTGATGGGTCGTGCTGAAGCCTACGCCATGAAAAATGGTCCAGCCATGAGTTTCCTTGATGGTTTGGGTAACGGCCTTGGCTACTCTGTGTTACTGATTATCGTTGGTATTATTCGCGAGCTATTCGGCTCAGGTAAACTATTAGATTTCACCATTTTCCCGACTATCGCAGATGGCGGCTGGTATCACACTAATGGTCTATTAATGTTGCCAGCGAGCTCTTTCTTTATCATTGGTTTGTTAATCTGGGCACTGCGTACCTGGAAAACCGATCAAGTGGAGGATGCTGAATAATGGATCATTATATTTCCCTATTTGCAAAAGCGGTTTTCGTTGAAAACATCGCCCTGGCATTCTTGCTGGGTATGTGTACTTTCCTGGCAGTTTCAAAGAAAGTTCAAACTGCCATTGGTCTTGGTATTGCGGTTGTTATCGTACAAACGATTACTGTTCCAGTGAACAACCTGTTGCTTAACGGCTTATTGAAAGAAGGCGCTTTAGCGTGGGCTGGTTTCCCAGAAGCTGACCTTAGCTTCCTTGGCCTTATCGTTTATATCGGCGTTATTGCTGCACTTGTTCAGATTCTTGAAATGACTTTGGATAAATTCTTCCCAGCACTGTATCAGTCACTTGGTATCTTCCTACCATTGATTACTGTGAACTGTGCGATTCTGGGTGGTTCATTATTCATGGTTGAGCGTGATTACAACTTCCCTGAGTCAGTGGTTTATGGCTTTGGTTCTGGTTTCGGTTGGGCTTTAGCGATTGTTGCCCTGGCCGGTATCCGTGAGAAGATGAAGTATTCAGATGTACCAGATGGTTTACGTGGATTAGGTATTACCTTTATCACCGTTGGCTTGATGGCCCTTGGCTTTATGTCTTTCTCAGGCATCAAACTGTAAACGAGTAGAGAGGTTAACTAATGAGTGAAATAGTATTAGGCGTTGCCCTGTTTACGGTAGTGATTTTCGGACTAGTTCTGGTGATTTTATTCGCCCGTAAACAACTCGTAAGCACAGGTGATGTCAAGATTGATATTAATGGTGAAGCTGACAAGGCTGTAACCGTACCTGCTGGTAGTAAGCTGCTAAATGCATTGTCTGATAGCGGCATCTTCCTGTCGTCAGCCTGTGGCGGCGGCGGTACCTGCGGTCAGTGCGTGTGTAAAGTGCTTGATGGTGGCGGTTCTATTCTACCAACCGAGGAAAGCCACATTACTCGTCGTGAAGCCAGAGAAGGCTACCGTTTGTCATGTCAGGTTGCAGTTAAGCAGGACATGAAAATCGAAGTTCCTGAAGAAGTTTTTGGTACTAAAAAATGGGATTGTGAAGTTATCTCTAACGATAACAAAGCAACTTTCATTAAAGAATTAGTACTTAAAATTCCTAACGGTGAAAGCGTACCTTTCCGTGCTGGTGGTTACATTCAGATTGAAGCTCCGCCGCATAAAGTTAAGTTCAGCGACTTTGATGTTCCTGAAAAATTCCGTGAAGACTGGGAGCGTTTCAAGCTGTTTGACCTTGAGTCAGAAGTTAAAGAAGAAACTATCCGTGCTTATTCAATGGCTAACTATCCAGAAGAAGAAGGCATCATCATGTTGAACGTGCGTATCGCTACGCCTCCGCCACGTGATATGTCATTGCCACCAGGCAAAATGTCTTCTTATATCTGGGGCCTTAAAGCGGGCGATAAAGTAACGATTTCTGGTCCTTATGGTGAATTCTTCGCTAAAGATACTGACGCAGAAATGGTCTTTATTGGTGGTGGTGCTGGTATGGCTCCGATGCGTTCGCACATTTTCGATCAGCTACGTCGCATTAAAACTGACCGTAAGATCAGCTTCTGGTACGGTGCACGTAGTTCTCGCGAAATGTTCTACGTAGAAGACTTCGACATGCTGGCAAAAGAAAATCCAAACTTTGAATGGCATGTTGCTTTGTCAGATCCGCAACCTGAAGATAACTGGGAAGGCTATACTGGATTTATTCATAATGTTCTATATGAGAACTACTTGAAAGACCACCCAGCTCCAGAAGATTGTGAGTTCTATATGTGTGGACCTCCAATGATGAACGCCGCCTGTATCCAGATGCTTGAAGATTTAGGTGTTGAGCGCGAAAACATCTTATTGGATGACTTCGGTGGTTAATCCCCTTGGGTTATAACTGAAGGTTCTATAAAATAGGCAGTCTTTATGACTGCCTTTTTTTATGCCTGTATGAAACTACTGTTCAGCACATTATTGTTTGCATTAACTCTCACCGCCTGCCAGCAGGAAAGTCAATATACCAAGTTGTCCGGTAACACCATGGGCACAACTTATAACCTGACTTTTGAATCCAATAATGTTTCTGTTGAGGAATTAAAAGGGGCAGTTACTCAGGAACTCGAGACTATCAATCAATTGATGTCCACTTATATTCCTGATAGTGAAATCAACAAGTTTAACGCTCTAACTAACGATCAGTGCTTTGCCTTTTCTGATGCTACCTGGTTGGTGTTAGTTGCCGCTAAAGATATTTATCATCAAACCAACGGTGCTTTTGATATTACAGTTGGTCCCCTAATTCAACGTTGGGGCTTTGACGCGGCAGAGTATAACGATAAGGTTCCTGCTGAAGAAGAAGTCATCGCACTCAAACAGTCGGTTGGCACAGAAAAACTACGATTTGATTATCAAGGACAGTGTATTTCTAAAGCTTCTCCTGAATTAACAATCAACCTATCAGCAATAGCAAAAGGCTATGCGGTTGATCAGATTGCCAATATCATGGAGCAGTTTGAAATTACCAATTACCTTGTAGAAATTGGTGGTGAAACAAAAGGGCACGGCGTTAACCTTCACGGTTTTCCTTGGCGCATAGCCGTTGAAAAGCCAGCCTCCGGCATCCATCAACAGCAGCTACTAATCGTCGCATTGAGCAATAATTCCATTGCAACGTCAGGTGACTATCGCAATTACTTTGAAGTCAATGGCCAGCGGTTCTCGCATACTATCGACCCAGCAACAGGCTACCCCATTACGCACAACCTGACCTCTGTTTCGGTTATTCATCCGAGTAATATGTATGCCGATGCTTATGCAACTGCATTTAGTGTCATGGGTTATGATCGTACCCAGCAATTTGCTCAACAGCACCAGTTACCAATTTTCCTGGTTAAGAATGAGGATGACCGTTTGACTACATTTGCCAACGAACTGTTCAATAAAATGATAATTGACCCTAGTCAATCTAATGGTGAATAGGCAAGAAATAGCTTATTTTATAAACATCCTATGATAAAATAGCCCTGTTTTTAGCAATTATTGGTATTCAATCGTGACAAGTACTTTACTGCTCGCCTTTTTCCTATTCATAGCTGTCATAATCGTAATGGCGGTTGGCTATCTTGTTCAGCAGAAACGTATTAGCGGAAGCTGTGGTGGGCTGGATGCTTTGGGTATTGAGAAAGCCTGTGATTGCGACAAGCCTTGTGCAAAAAAGCGTGCTCGCCTGCGAAACGAGCGACGCCTTAATGTTGAAATACTAGAAGACTAATTGGTTATCTGATTAGTCTTTGCGACCTACAAATTGAATTGCCTTAAGAATACTCTGACGAGAAATCATTCCTACTAACTGACTTTTCTCCATTACCGGATACATGCGGCAATTATCTTTTAAGAAACGCTCTGCAACATCGGCAATATTATCATCCGGGTGAACCGTTTTAACCTCTTTAGTCATTAAATCCATGACTCGGTGTCCCAAGTCCCCATGATAGATTGCACTTAGAACGGTGTGCAGACAGTCTTTTTCTGAAATGAAACCCACTAATCGATTATGGTCATCCAATACTGGTGCTCCTGTTAAACGGTATTCCAGCATTGTCTGAGCAGCTTCTACTATATCTGTTTGTGGTTTTAATGTGATCATTGCCGAGGTCATATAATCTCTGACATGAACGGACTTTATCATAAAGCTACTCCTTGATTTTATTGTAAGAACTGAACAGCTATTTCGCTTATCTTTCACTTTGATAGTAGCTTATTTACCTTAAAAAACAAAGCCCGGCAAATGCCGGGCTTTGATAGAGGTCAAACTATCTAAATATTTTATTTAGTAGTCATAGTCTCTGCGTGTGCTTCAGCACGACGGTTCAGAGCACGACCTTCTTCTGTAGAGTTATCAGCAATCGGTTGCTCTTCGCCATAACCTTTCGCAGTTAAGCGAGAAGCATCAATGCCGAAGTTACTTACTAAGTAATCTTTTACAGAGTTAGCACGACGCTCTGATAGACCTTGGTTATAAGCACTAGAACCAACGCTATCTGTGTGGCCTTGTATCTCAGCGTTAACATCAGGATATTGACGTAAGAACTCAGCTACTTTAGCAATCTCTGCAACCATTTCTGGTTTGATTTCATACTTATTAGTGTCGAAGTTTAAGCGCATATCAACTACAACTTCTTCGGCAACTTTAACTTCACAACCTTTCTCGTCGACCTGTACGCCTGGAGCTGTACCTGGACATGCATCCTGGTAATCATAAACACCATCGTTATCGCTATCTAAAGGACAACCATTAGTATCTACTGCAGCACCTGCTGGAGTACCTGGGCACTGGTCATTTGCGTCTAATACGCCATCACCATCAGAGTCTTTTGCTTTCTCAACTGGCTTTGGAGCTGGTGCAGCACCAGATTTCACTGTGTCGCCAAAGAAGAAACCATAGCTGACATACCATACTTGATGATCGCCACGCTCGCCCGAATCTAACCAGTCATAACCAGCACGAAGGAAGACGTTGTCAGAAGCAAAGTGTTCAATACCAACACCTACTTTGTAGTAGCCATCTTCCAAATCAGGATGATAAACGCCATACTTATCGCTTAGCTCACCGTAACCTAATTTAATGAATGGATGTGTTGTAGCGCTACCCATCCAGCTGGTGTCGTTTAGTAATAGGTTTAACGCTGTGTTTTCAACATCAGTGCGTGCACCGATTGCATAATTAGGGATTTGGTTAAAGTAGTTATATTCAACTTCTAAAGCCACGTTCTTATTAAAGAACCAACCTAGACCAACACCACCAGATTGAGTGCTACCTGAATCCCAGTGAGAATCAAGCTCGATGTCATACCAACCTACATGGCCATAAAAACCATGACGGTCTTGCACTTCTTCTGCAGCAAACGCAGTTGAACCTAATGCCAACAAGCAAGCTGCGGTTAATAATTTCTTCTTCATTGTATTACCCTCTTAAGTTATCCATTTATGTTCCATGGTGCTTCGCATTATAGCGGAAACAATAAGTTAGATACAAAACATAAGCTCGTTTTGCCAGAATTTTACATTTTCTGGGCAAGATCTCGCACTTTTTGTGCCAACTTCTCGGCCATTTTTGTTGCCATTTTTGCATCATCCGCTTCAACCATGACTCGAATCAACGGTTCAGTGCCAGATGCTCTAAGTAATACACGCCCATGCTCCGCCAATTCTTTATCAACTTCCTGAGCCAGGTTTTGCAATTCTTGATTCGTCATAATCGACTTTGCATTGGTAACACGGACATTAATCATAGTCTGTGGAAATAGTGGCACTTCTGCAGCTAATTCGCCGATGCCTTTATTACTTTCCTTGATCACTCGAAGCACTTGCAACGCCGCAATAATCCCATCACCAGTTGAGTTATAATCTAAATGTATCAGATGGCCTGATGATTCACCGCCTATTAGCCAGTCATTCTTTTTCAGACTTTCCATGACATAACGATCACCAACCTTGCTACGCTCGAATGGAATTTCAGATTGTTTCAGCGCATTTTCTATAGCCATATTGGTCATTAATGTTCCAACCACACCACCTTTCAGTGTTCCTTTCTGCTTCAGATGATTGGCCATCATAAACATCAGCTGGTCGCCATTGATAACGTTGCCACCTTTATCAATCATCATTAAGCGATCACCATCACCATCAAACGCAATACCAATATCAGCTTGGTGCTCAATGACGGCTTTTGCCAGCGGTTCAAGGTGTGTCGCCCCGCAATCACGATTGATGTTTAAACCATCTGGTTCTACGGCAGTTTTTATGACTTTCGCGCCAAGCTCCTTAAACACATATGGAGCGATGTGATAAGTGGCGCCATTTGCGCAATCCAATACAATTTTCATGCCGTCGAGATTAAAATCATTTGGCACACTCGCCTTACAGAATTCTATGTAACGAGCTGCGGCATCTTCAATTCGATAAGCCTTTCCTAACTGGTCTGATGGTAAAGAAGTCATCTCTTGTTCCAATAAGGCCTCAATTTCCAGCTCAACTGAATCAGGTAACTTGGTGCCTTCAGATGAAAAGAATTTAATACCGTTATCATGGAAAGGGTTATGTGATGCGCTGATAACAATACCTGCGTCGGCTCTGAATGTACGCGTCAGATACGCAATGGCAGGTGTTGGCATAGGGCCTACCAGAAAACTGTTTACGCCAGCGGCAGTTAGGCCAGCTTCAAGCACCGACTCAAACATATAACCTGAGATTCGAGTATCTTTTCCTATTACTATTTTGCCTTTCTTACCCAGAACTTTTCCCGCAGCCCAACCAAGCTTCAACACAAACTCTGGCGTAATGGGGAACTGCCCAACCGTACCGCGGATACCATCAGTGCCAAAATATTTTCTCTCGCTCATTCTAATAAGTTCCTTATTGTTGTTTATTTGCCTTGCTCAAATGCGCAAAATAATTTAACGGCTTCAACCGTTGGTTTTACATCGTGCACACGCACAATATTTGCACCCTTAGTTAAAGCATACATAGCAGCTACAACACTACCATTTACTCGGTTATTTACATCAACATCAAGAATATTGCCAATCATTGTCTTTCTCGATACACCGACTAGCAGTGGTAAATTAAGTTCTTTAAAACTGTCTAAATGCTTCATCAGTTCACAGTTGTGCTGCAAAGTCTTACCAAATCCAAAGCCTGGGTCGAGACAAATACGGTCTGACTCTATTCCTTGCTCCTGGCAAGCAGCAACTCGTTCTAACAAAAATTCTTTTACATCTGTAACAACGTCATCGTATTGTGGGTTATGCTGCATGCTTCTGGGCTGTCCCTGCATGTGCATCAGGCAGACCAGTGCCTCATCGCTTGCTGCAACCGCATCTAACGCACCTTCTTCCTGCAATGCACGCACGTCATTAATCATTGTAGCACCAGCACTGATAGCTTCCCGCATTACCCGAGCTTTACTGGTATCAACAGAAACCGGTATCCCACTTGCGACAACTACCTCAACAATCGGTATAACCCTATCCAGCTCTTCACTCTCAGAAACTGCCTGTGCGCCTGGCCGAGTAGACTCTCCTCCGACATCAATGATATCAACGCCTTCACCTATCATGGTCTCAATACGTCTCAGGGCAATATCTTTACGCACATAACTGCCACCATCAGAAAAGGAGTCAGGTGTGGTATTTAATATTCCCATCACCAGAGGAGAGTTTGATTGAAATAAATCTTTCATGGTCTTTATCTATGGCAAAATGGAAAAAGGGCCAGAAAGGCCCTTTTTATCTAGTCAACAGATGGTTCTGTCACTGGTGAATCTTTTGGCGCTTCAGGTTGTGGTCCTGAGCCACCGTTACCACCTGGGCCCTTTTTATCCGACCAATTTGCCGGAGGGCTCGGGTCATCTCCATCCATAATCTGCTTAATCTGATTCGCATCAATTGTTTCATACTTCATCAGTGCATCCGCCATCGCATGGAGTTTATCCATATTGTCCTGCAAGATAGTTTTAGCTCGGTCGTAGTTACGATCAATGATGTCACGAATCTCAGCATCAATTGCACGTGCTGTTTCATCCGAAATATTCTTATGCTGAGTCACTGAACGACCGAGGAATACCTCGCCTTCATCTTCAGCGTAAGAAAGTGGACCTAACTTATCTGACAAGCCCCACTTGGTCACCATGTTACGGGCTAAGCTGGTGGCACGCTCAATATCATTTGATGCACCAGTGGTAACTTTATCTGGACCATTGAGGATTTCTTCAGCAATTCGGCCACCAAACAATGAAGATAGCTGACTTTCCAGTGCTTCTTTGGATAGTGAGTACTTATCCTGCTCTGGTAAATACATGGTTACACCCAAGGCACGGCCACGTGGAATAATGCTCACCTTATACACCGGATCATGACTCGGCACTTTCAAACCAACAATCGCATGTCCTGCTTCATGATAGGCTGTATTGAGCTTTTCTTCTTCGGTCATCACCATAGAGCGACGCTCAGTACCCATCAGAATCTTATCTTTAGCCTTTTCAAACTGCTCCATGCCAACAATGCGTTGATTGTCACGTGCAGCGAATAATGCTGCCTCATTAACCAGGTTGGCCAGATCGGCTCCTGAGAAACCAGGTGTGCCTCGAGCTATCACGCCAGGCTCAACGTCATCACCAATTGGCACTTTACGCATATGAACTTTAAGAATCTGTTCGCGGCCTTTAATGTCAGGCAAACCTACCACAACCTGTCGGTCGAAACGTCCCGGACGCAATAAGGCAGGGTCAAGTACATCAGGACGGTTGGTAGCAGCGATTACAATCACACCTTCGCCACCTTCAAAACCATCCATTTCTACCAGTAGCTGGTTCAAGGTTTGCTCACGCTCATCGTGACCACCACCTAAACCTGCACCACGATGACGGCCTACCGCATCAATCTCGTCGATGAAAATAATGCATGGTGCATGCTTCTTGGCCTGCTCAAACATGTCACGAACACGCGAAGCACCAACACCAACAAACATTTCTACGAAATCTGAACCAGAAATAGTAAAGAAAGGCACTTTGGCCTCGCCTGCAATGGCTCGTGCCAGAAGCGTTTTACCGGTTCCCGGAGGGCCAACCATCAAAACACCACGTGGAATTTTGCCGCCCAGACGCTGGAATTTACGAGGGTCACGTAAGAAATCGACTAGCTCACCAACTTCTTCTTTGGCTTCTTCAACTCCAGCCACATCAGCAAAGGTTGTTTTAACCTGATCTTCGCTGAGCATACGGGCCTTACTTTTACCAAAAGATAGCGCACCGCCACCTTTACCACCGCCCTGCATCTGGCGCATGAAGTAGATCCAGACCGCAATCAATAGAAGTATTGGACCGAAACTCAACAGGAAGGTACCGAAACCGCCACCCTCACGTTTTTTACCCGAATAATTGATATCGTTAGCTAGCAACAACTCATTCAGTTTCTCGTGGCCACCAGCAGGAATCTCAGCATTAATATCACTATTGGTGTTCAAATCTTTACCAGTCACAAGATTATTGTTTGGGTTGATTACCACATCGTCTACTTCCTTAGCTTCAATGCGGCTAACAAATTCCGAGAATGTGACCTGGCTATTGTCTGTCTGACGCTCCTGAATGGCGTCGATCACAATAAACAAGATGACCGCTGCTACGGCCCAAAATAGAATGTTTTTTACTAAATCGTTCAAAACCTGAACCTCAATCTTGGCAACGCTTTGCCTTTAATAATGACCACACATTATGCCATGCTTTGTCACTTACGAAAGCCCTGAAGCTTAACAAAACGTAACAAACACTGCTATCCGATTCGTGCTTTTTGTATAAACTTGCAGCACCTAGCCCTTATATCCTAAACCAACTACATAAACTTCGCGTGAACGTCCTCTGGACGCATCGGGTTTACGAATTAATACTTTATTGAATAGCTGACGACATTGACGGATATACTCATCAAAACCTTCTCCCTGGAAAACTTTGACCACATAGTTCCCGCCTTTTGTCAGCACCGTCTGCGCCAACTCCAGAGCGAGTTCGCACAAATACATACCGCGCGGCTGATCGACAGCATCTACACCACTCATATTGGGGGCCATATCCGATAAAACAAGGTCTGCCTTGCGCTCACCTATTTTGTCTAAAAGCTGATTGAGCACCGCTTCCTCGCGAAAATCACCCTGAATGAAGTCCACATCGGGCAAAGGGTCCATTTCCAGTATATCCAGTGCAAATATTTTTCCCTGATTCCCCATCTTATATGCAGCATATTGCGACCAGCCACCAGGTGCTGCTCCAAGGTCGACAACGGTAACTCCTTTGCCTAACAGCTTATATTTTTGATCAAGCTCTTCCAGCTTATACACCGCTCTGGAGCGATAGCCATCCTTTTGTGACTTTTTTACGTAAGGATCGTCAAAATGTTCTTTCATCCAGCGGTGGCTGCTTTTACTTCGTGACATAAATAAATATGCGTCTTTTTTCCTCAAATAAGTCTCTATTGTACCTTTTTTCAGGTAAAATGACCGCTAATAATCACTATCAGAAAGATGTAATGAATCAATTAAGTAACAACCAGGTAAAATTCTTACGCGGCAAGGCACACAGCCTGAAGCCAGTAGTCATGGTAGGCGCTAACGGCGTTACCGAAAACGTCCTGGAAGAAATCAATAATGCCTTAAATCACCACGAGCTGATCAAGATAAAAGTCCGTGCCGAAGAGCGCGAAGATAAGCAGGCAATGATTGACTATATCTGCCAACAAACCAAGGCGGCAAAGATTCAGGTTATTGGCCACAATCTGTCGATTTATCGTAAATCAGCAAGCCCAAAAATCATTTTGCCTAAATAAGCAATTTCAGCTAACGTATGAACTGCTCTTAATTATTTAGGATTATTATGGCTTACAGCATTTTACTGGTTGAAGATCATAAAGAGTTAGCAGCCACAACAGGCGAATACCTTGAGGCCTGTGGTTATATTGTCGATTATGCAATGGATGGTATTTCCGGCCTTAATCTTGCCAAAAGCAATCAGTATGATGCCCTGATCCTGGACGTGATGTTGCCTGGCATGGATGGTTTTACTATCTGTCAGCGTATTCGTCAGGAAGTGCAGTCCGATATTCCTGTCCTAATGCTGACCGCCCGTGACCAGTTGAAAGATAAGCTTGACGGCTTTGATGCAGGCGCTGATGACTACCTGATTAAGCCCTTTGATTTTGAAGAGCTTGATGCACGCCTCAACGCCATTATTCGTCGTCATAAAGGTGAGTTGGACTCTAAACCACTGGTGATTCATGATCTTGAGCTTGACCCCAAAACATTACAGGTTAAGCGTCAGGGTAAGAAATTAAAACTTTCTCCGACTGGCCTGCACATCCTGAAATTATTGATGCGTAAATCACCCGAAGTGGTTACTCGCGAAGAGTTGGAACGAGAGTTATGGGGTGACCTGGTTCCGAATAGTGATGTTCTTAGAAGTCATCTGTATAACCTGCGCAAAGTTATCGACAAGCCATTTCCGGAACAACTGTTACAAACAGTACCGGGGCTGGGCATTAAAATAACCCCTCCAGAAGAGTAATCTATTATTTAGCATGCTCTTTCAGCGTTAGCTGAATTTGAGTTCCTTTTCCGGGCTGGCTATCAATTGAAATGCGCCAGTCCATCTGGTCACAGATCCGCTTAACTATGGCCATGCCAAGACCAAAACCTTTTACCTGCTCCTGCTCACGGTTGGCGCGATAAAATGGTTCAAAAATCCGCTGCAGACTTTTTTCGTCCATGCCAATTCCCGTATCAGAGACTCTAATGAAACTACGTCCAACAAAGACCTGTATCGATCCCTGCTCGGTATAGTTAAATGCATTAAAAATAATATTGTTCAGACAAATGACTAACAGTCGCTCTGAAATACGCATCTGTAACTGAACGTTGCTATGCAGGTGAGTCTCAATATTCTTATCTGGAAATAATCGCTCTATAGCACTTAACTGTTGCTTTACTATGCCATTAACATTCACTGGTTCCTCGCCGATATCTGGCTCCTGATCCCTGGAAAGAAGGAACAGTGCTTCCAGCAAGTCTTCCATTTCTTTTACCATTGGCTTCATGCGCGAGACAATTTTTTGTTGAGAATCGTTAAGCTGTTGCTTTTCCAATAAAGAGATAGAACCTTTCAATACCGCTAATGGCGTTCTGAGCTCATGGCTGGCATAGCGGGTAAAGTTTTTTTCACGAGTCACATACTCATTAACTCGCTCTGCATACTGATCGAACGCCTGCAAAAGCGTCATCACTTCAGCATCGGCATTGTTTTCAATGTCTGAGAAATCCATTTTCAGATCAGCACGCTCTGAAACCTCAACACTGTCCATCAGTCGTGACAATTTCACTACCGGCGAAATGGCTCTTCGTGAAAGCATGTAAGTGATCCAGGCAGGCAGATAAATAATTAAAAGAACGAAGGCCAATGGTGCAATACCAAAATAAAACGACAAGCGTGCAACCTGGCCTTCTTCAAATACCAGATACAAACGTTTGCCGTATTGTTCGGAGATGTGGACTAATGGCTGTCTATTATTGAAGTCGACTCTTTGATAACCGGGTTGCAAAGACTCCAGATAATCTGGAACATCATCCGACGGTTGGGAAGATGACATGTACCCTGTTAGATTGAGGGTACTTGGTAAGTTAAAATTAGGGTCCTGTTCATAGTTCTTCCAGAAGAAATCGGCTTCGCCTTCGAGCGCCTGCTTAATTAGAACATTTTCAACAACTTTTGCCGCACCATAGACACCTAATAAAGTCACAGCACTAATCAGCAACAACTGGATTGCCATAGCTTTAATAATTTTATAATGTATGCCACGACGTTTTTGTGTCATTGACCTTCCTTCATAACTTCCCAAAACTACAGTCGCTTCCCTTGTTGATCATTTCTACAAAGTTAATGATTTTTGAAAATAATCATTTCTTAACGAATCTATAGTGAGCTACCATCCATTCATTACCGTCAGCATAACCAAATAACTCGGCACAAGCCATAAAGAAAATTCGCCAACGTTGGAACCAGATTTTAGCGAAGTCCTTTCCATAAACTGTTTCGAACAGTGGCATGATTTCTTTTTGGTGTTTATCCATGTTCTCAAGCCAGGCATTTGAGGTTTTCTCATAGTGCTGACCATTAACCAGCCAGCGACGCTCAATTTGCAGCTTCTGCTGGAAATTCAAAAAGGTATCAGCTGCCGGCATCTGGCCACCACTGAAAAAGTAGCGCCCCATCCAGTTATCGTCACCCTCTTCCTGGAATGGATACATCAGGTAACGGTGACAGAACACATGCAGAAAAACTTTACCCTCATCTTTCAGCCATTGACTGACTCGCTCAAATAGCACTTCATAATTTCTTACATGCTCAAACATCTCAATTGAAATAATTCGGTCAAACTGACGGCCAGGATCAAACTGATTGATGTCCTGGGTAATGATGGTGATATTAGTTAAACCACGTTCCTTGGCCTGCTGCTGTATATGTTCTCTTTGCGAGTTCGAATTTGATACTCCGGTAATAGTGCTGTTCGGATATTTTGCAGCCAAATAAAGAGTTAAAGAACCCCATCCGCAACCCAGCTCCAGAATATCCTGGCCATCAACAAATTCGCCACGCTTAGCGTATAGATCCAGCATGGCCTGCTCAGCCTGATCCAGGTTTTTGACATTTTCAGGCCAATAGGCGCTACTGTATTTCAGATTCTTGCCCAGCGCATAATGATAAAACTGAGCCGGAACTTCGTAATGCTGTTCATTCGCCTTATCAGTTTTAATGGCTACTTCAGAGGATTTTAATTCCTGCAGGAATGCATGGTAACGCTCAGCCTGCTCTTCACAGTCGTACGCTGATTCTTCTGTCAGGCGTTGCTCGCAGAGCTTACGAATACCCAGGCGCACCAGGCGATCAGGAAGCAATCCTTTCTCAATTAAGTTAATAGCTTGTGCAATCATTTAAGCTCTCCGCTTTATTCATAATTCAATATCAATGGACCTGTAGGAAAACTACTTCGTTGGGCCCAGGAAAAATTTATTGGTCTGGCGTTGATACTCTCTGTAGGCATCACCTTTGCTTCGAATATTCTGTTGTTCATTAAATGGAATTCCGGTTAACTTCAAAAGAAACAGAAGCATTAATACAGGATATAACCACAACAGCCATCCCTGATCCGCGTGCCAGCCTATTAATGGATAGGCAAACCAATGGGTCCATTCAAAGAAATAATTGGGATGACGAGAATAGCGCCAGAATCCGTTCTTACAGACCTTACCTTTGTTATCTGAGTTTCTTTTGAATTGTCGTAACTGATAATCAGACAAGGTTACTCCAACAAAAGATAGGGCAGCTATGGTAATGCCAATACCATCAAATATATCGAAACCTTGACTACTGGATACAATGACAGCGACAGGGTAACTGAATGCAAATGCCAACAGCGCCTGAAACATGAAAAAGACAAACAGTTTTATCTGAGTATTTTCAGACCAGTGTGCGCGAAGCTGTTGATAGCGCCCATCTTCGTGATCTACCTGATATCTATCGATAAGATGCCAGGCCAAACGGGCATACCAGGCAATTGGAATCAGCAGAACAATATATCTATGGAAACCGCTGCCTTCGGCCATGGCTACATATATCAGTCCGCTTAGTACGATCAACAGGGCCCAGGTTATATCAACGATATCTGTGTTTTTTGTATGAAATTGCCACACCCACGCGATCAGCTGCCCCACAAAACATAACACTGCGACAACGATTATTGCGGCATCTAATTCCATGATGCTTCTCTCTTGCCTGATAAATTCTGTTGATATCCGGATGAGTGGGAAAATAATGAAACAATCAATACCATGATCAGGGTCCAACCAACTATCAGAGCCACGAATGCCCATACCGGTTCGATTAAGGTGACTGCACCGAGTTTTTCAGCAGCCAAGTATGAAATTGGACCGCCAATACCACTGACAATAACTCCTAGTATTTTGTAATCAAAAATCCAGGCCAGTGAATGATTTATGGTTAGGCCGAATGCAAACCAAAGCATCACAATCCAGAATGGCGCTAAAAACGAATATGGCCACTGCATCTCATAACTGATGAGCCCAAGCTGTAACCATAGACTATCTAGCACCAAACCCAGTGCCGCCAGTGTTATTGCGAGCTTGATATCCGTCTGTTTTCGATTCGCTGGGTGTAACTGCCAGATGGCAAAGACTGTAAACAAGCCAAGGCCTAATAAGATGTGCTTATAAGCTGCACCTACAACCAATGCAAACCACAGCGTTTGAAGCAGTACAAAATTTAGTACTTTGTTTAACTTTGCAGTGCTAACCATTGCTGCCTCTTGTTGCCAGGTTTGGCAAACAGTAGATGAACATCGCTAATGGCTTTTTCGATAAAGCCACCTTCGCAATAGCACAGATAAAAATCCCACATCTGGATGAATGACCGGTCAAATCCTTGCGCCTTGACTGCCTCAATATGTGCAAAGAAACGTTTACGCCATTCATTTAAGGTTTTGGCGTAACTATCACCAAAATCTTCTAAATTAATAAGTCGCAAATCTGAGGATTTTCTTGCGGAATCTACAATTACTGATACACATGGAATAAAACTGCCAGGAAAGATGTAACGCTTTATAAAATCCACTGATTTTAACGCTTGTTTATAACGAGAGTCCTCGATAGTAATAGCCTGAATCAAAGCCATGCCATCAGGCTTTAATAGATCACTACATTGCTTGATGTAGGTGTCGAGGTATTGATGTCCTACTGCTTCAATCATTTCAATAGAAACCAGCTTATCGAACTGGCCTTTCAGCTTGCGATAATCTTCCTTAAGGATAGTGATCTTGCTTTCAAGACCCTCGTCCTTGACGCGCTGTCTGGCGTGCTGATATTGCTGTTCAGAAATAGTTGTGGTTGTTACATGGCAGCCATAGTTCTTGGCAGCATAAATGGCAAAGCCGCCCCAGCCCGTACCAATTTCGACCAGGCGATCGTTTGCATTAAGATCCAGTTTTTCGCAGATGGTTTTCAACTTTAACTCTGAAGCCAGTTCGAGGGTATTGGCCTGCTCTGTAAAAATTGCCGATGAGTACATCAGGTGCTCATCTAAAAATAATTTAAAGAAGTCGTTTCCTAGATCATAATGCGCTGAAATATTTTTTCGGCTTCCTTCAACACTGTTGCGATTAAAGAAATGCCATAATTTTAGAATACTGTTTTTCAACCAGGCAAGACCACCTTCCATCTCATCCAGAATATCCCGGTTGATAACCAATAGACGAACTAAGCCAGTTAAGTCATCGGTTGACCACTGTTCTTTCATGTAAGACTCAGCGGCACCAATACTGCCGTGCATGGCTACTTGGCGATAAAAGTCTAGCTGACTAATATTAATAGTGACGCACAGGTCAGATTTACCACTGGCGGTGCCACAGAACTGCTTGCCAACTGGGTCACTGATAATGATCTGACCGCCTTTAATACGGCTCAAGGCTTTTAACACCTGACTACGAATCAGTCTCTCGAATCCTGACACTTGTTTCCTTTCAGACAGGGGAAGTTGTACAGACTCACTCTGCTGCTGCTTTTTGCCGGTTATGGCCTGCTTTTCGGTAAAATCATTCACGACCCTGGTTCCTCTTGCCTGCTTCTGCTCCGACATCACCGCTACGAGAATCTTTATCAAACTTTGGGTGAGGTACGAAGGGAATCTTTTTTAACCATAATTTCAAAGCTTGCCAGTAAATCGCGGCGACCATTTTTAAAGGTTGCAAAGGTCTGCTTAAGACAAGCTTTCGCATATTGCTTTTAGTTAATGGTAAGTAATCCGCTGTGAAGGTGGCGTCAAAGAATTTATGATTAGTCCGCTTTTGATTCACTACCATATGAATTCGTAACTCGTCATCCTCAACCTTAAACAGCCATTGATAATGCATATCCATAGTTAGAAATGGTGACACATGAAATTCTTTATCGAACTCAAACTGAAAAAGGTTGTCTCCATTTTTGCCACCTCTTTTGCCTTCATCACATAGATGCAGGTAGCTATGGCGCTCCCCCCATGGGGTATTTGTGATTTCAGAAACGATATACTTCAAGTTGTCATTCTGATAACAAAAATAGAAGCAGACGGAGTTAAAGTTAAAGCCCAGATATCTCAAGTGGGAAAGCATAAAAACCTTGCCAGAAAAGTTTTTGCCAGTTTGCTGGCGGATGGTCTCAATAATGGCCTGTTTGTTTATGCTGGTTTTGTTTATTTCGGGGATACTATTTTCATTGATACCGTTTTCTTTAATACCGCTATCTTTGATACCGCTTTCTGAGATAAGAGAATTTTGGTGGAAATCTTTGTTGCGAAAGGAAATCAGATTCCATCTTTCCAGAGACCACAGTTTACTTTCAGAAAAAGTCTCTTCGAGCTTGTCCAGATCGAGTAAGCTCCAATACATTTTGTAGGTAAACTCATGCGGTTTGGGTCGATAGCGACGATGTCGAATCTCTCCCACCATAAAACCCTGATTAAGCATATCCTGAATCCTTCAGAAGTTGTTCTGCAGCCTCCAGTCCGCTTCGTGCACCATCTTCATGGAAGCCCCAGCCCCAGTAGGCGCCACAATAATAACTTCTGTGCTTCCCCTGAATCTGATGTTTGTTTTGTTGCGCATCAATCGTCGCCTGAGTATAGACAGGGTGATGATAGGTCACCTCTTTCCAAACCAGCTCGGGATTCACTCGTTCCGACATATTCAGACTGACAATGACTGGCGTCGGGGTGTCCAATGACTGCAGTAAGTTCATGTAATAACTTACTGTACACTCCTGACGAGTTTTTTCATCTATTATTACATTCCAGCTGGCCCAGGCACGTTTTTTGCTTGGCAATAAACTAGTGTCTGAATGCAAAGTGATTTGATTTTCCTGGTAGCGAATCGCTCCCAGAATTTGGTGTTCAGCCTCACTGGCACCTTCAATCATTTTTAGCGCCTGGTCGCTATGACAGGCAAAGATCACATAATCAAATTCTTGTTTACCCTCAGCCGTATGTAGCCAGACCTTTTCGTGATTACGAATTACTTTGCTAATGGGGCAACCCAGTTTCACCTGGAATCCCGCATTGCTGGCTATCGCTTCGACATAAGCTTTTGATCCACCTTGAATGGTTTTCCAGATTGGGCGATTGAATGCCTGCATCATTTGATGGTTGTTCATAAAGGCAACCAGGTATCGTGCTGGAAAATCAAGAATCACCTGACTATCGCCAGACCATAGAGCGCAAGACATTGGGAGGATATGCTCGTCTATAAACTGTTGGCTATAGCCATTTTTCCTTAGATAGTCTCCCAGGGTAATATCGCCTTGTTCACTGCTGGGTTCTAACAACTCTCCCGCTTCACGATAAAAGCGAAATATATCACGCAACATCCGATAAAATTTTGGGCTGACTATATTCTTGCGTTGACTAAAAAGACCATTCAAGGTTCCGGCATTATACTCGAGGCCAGTCAGCTTGTTAGACACAGCAAAGCTCATATCGCTGTCTTTATAAGGAACCTGATACTTTTGTAGCAACCCATAAAATGTTGGATAGTTTTCCGGGTTAAATACAATAAAACCGGTATCCACTGCTATTTTTTTCTTACCACCAGCTTTAGCTTCAACTTCAATATATTGAGTGTCTGCGTGTCCACCTAGTTTGTTGGCATGTTCAAATAGGGTTACATCGGCTTCTGAGGCCAATCGCTCAGCAGCGGTCAATCCAGAAATCCCGCCTCCAATCACAGCAACTTTCATGATTTAGCCTTTATTTCTATTATTTCTTTATTGGGATATTTCAAATCCCATACTAACCCCAGCTTTTCCATTGCTTTGAGCACATAGAAACTCAGGTCAATTTCCCACCAGTAAAAGCCCTGCTTTACTGAGCCCGGACTAAAATGGTGGTTGTTATGCCAGCCTTCGCCTAACGTCAACAAAGCCAGTAAAAAATTATTACGGCTGTCATCATTGGTCTCAAAGCGCTTGCTACCCCAGCGATGGGCCAGTGAGTTAATACAGTAGGTAACGTGCGATAACAGTATGGTTGAAATAAAGAATCCCCAGATCAGTACCTGCCAGCGGTCTGCACCAAGCTCAGGATGAAACTTTTCCAAGTAAATTCCAAGGCCAAATATTAAAGCAGCGAAAAGGATTGGCGGGAAAATATCGAATCTATCTAACCAGCGAAGCTCTGGATATTTGGCAAGGTCTCTAACTCTGTCTTCCTGGGTTGGGAAGTTTTTCTTGTTTAGAAACCACAGCATATGACTCTTTAGAAAGCCGTGTCTTGGCGAGTGCGCATCCTCGTCAGTATCAGCATGAATATGATGATGCCTATGGTGGGCTGCCCACCATAATGGCCCGCGCTGAGTAGCAGAGGCGCCCAGGAAACCAAATACGGCCTGAACCCAACGGTAAGTCTTAAAACTTTTATGCGAAAAATAGCGATGATAGAAAGCCGTAATCGCAAACATTCGAATAAGGTAAGCAGCAACACAGATAATTACTGCAGTCCAGGATACACCTGTTACAAACGCGAATAAGCAGACAAGGTGCAAGCCTATGTAAGGAATAACACGTGGCCAATCAACCCCTTCAAGCTGTTCAGGCTGATTGCCATTAGTATTGATTTGACTGTTATCAAACCATTGTTTCATTTTCATAATTTAAGTTGCCTGGCATTTTTCATAATCCTAGTTTTATTCTTGTGAAATCCCTGTGAAGCTGAATGGACGGCCAGGCAGCTATTTTTAATTTTTATATACCCCGAATTTCTTTTGCCAAATCTTCACGCAATCTTTACGGGTCATTAGCTACAGTGGCATCATGTCTTCTACTCTAGCAGTGCTTTATGATGATTTCCCGTTATTTATTATATTTTGCTATAGCATTAACTTTTTCTGGCTGTAGCCACTCGAGGAGCGAGATGAATAATCAACGCGTAGAGAATTTTTTACAGGTTTCCAGCAAGATGCCTCCGACCGAAACGGTCGAGTCACCGGACAAAGCTTTTCTAACCTTATTTGGTGACTTTAAGGCTGGCACCAAAGAAGAAGTTATCCGCCAGCTGTATGCGGAGCAATTCTACTTTAATGACACTTTTAAAACCTTTGGTCATATCGATGAGCTCTTGAAGTATATGCCAGAAACTGCGGAAGCAACCGAGCTGACTACCGTAGAAATCATTGATGTTGCCAAGTCCGAAACCGACTACTACTTACGCTGGGTAATGCATATGAAATTCTCCGCCGCCGGCAAAAAAATTGACTCAAAGTCTATTGGTATGACTCAGCTGCGCTTTAATGAAGAAGGCAAGATTGTTCTTCACCAGGATTACTGGGATGGTGCAGAAGGTTTTTATTCACGTTTACCTATCGTAGGGTTCTTTGTTAATTATGTGCAAAACCGCCTGTAAATACCTGTCCGTTAGAAAACTGATGCTTCAGCTCAGCTTTCCCTTGCTGGGATTGAGCTTGCTCATTATTTCTAGCCAGGTACAGGCTAAACTTGAGCCGAGTGTTCGTTATCAAGAGACTGACTATCAGCTGTGTGCTAAACAACGAGTGACTAAAGCTCTACTATTTGATGTGGTTGATGTTGGTGTTTACTATCCTGACTGCAAACAAGCTGCAGACATATTTGATGATAAGCCTAAGCTACTCAGATTTTCCTATTTACGTGATGTAACTGGTGACCAATTCACTGAAGGGGCTGATGACTTTTTAAGAGACAATCTTGAACCACAGGAAAAAGACCAGTGCCTGACCTACTTCAATGAGTTTAACACTGTTTATAAAGATGTTACCGATGGGGATTATTACGACCTTTTTGTACTTCCTGAGCAGGGCCTTGATCTGTATCTCAACAATCAGCAACTGGCCCAATCCGATAACTCCGGTTGCGCCTTACCGTATCTCAATATCTGGTTTGGTGAAGAATCAATGGACGGCGACTTCGAAGACCTACGCGATAAGATTAAGGCACTGAACTAACCACCTTAATTATTAAACTCTTTCATTAGTGTCAATCGGCACTGTTTAGCTAAGCAACTCCAGTGCCCTTTTCCTCGCTTCCTTATAGTCAATGATAGGCTGTGGATAACCCAACTTTTCTCTCTGCTCACGACTTGGGAAGTGAATATCTTTATCACTTAAACTTTCAAGTTCAGGTATCAATTTACGTATGAACTTTCCTTCAGGGTCAAATCGTTGAGACTGAGTTATTGGACTCATGATTCTAAAATAAGGCGCCCCGTCCGCACCCGTAGATGAACACCACTGCCAGCCGCCATTATTTGATGCAAAATCCCCATCTATCAAATGTCGCATAAAGAAAGCTTCGCCTTGCCGCCAATCTATCAGACATAATTTATTCAGGAACATGGCAACATTCATTCTTAAACGATTATGCATCCAGCCTGTTTGCAGTAGCTGGCGCATTGCCGCATCAATCAATGGAAATCCGGTTTTGCCCTGTGACCACAAGTTAAATAGTTCCTGCTCACCATTCCATACTTCCTTGGCATCACTTTTGAATACTTTGTGCTTACTTATATCAGGATTATCAATAATTATTTGTCGGTAAAATTCGCGCCAGATGATTTCTGAGAGCCAGGTATCTTTATAAAATGCTTCTTCATCACCATCATGCCATTCCAGCAGGCTGCTGATACATTGTTTTGCCGAAATCGCTCCCACTGCCAGATAAGGCGACAGCATACTCGTTCCCTTAATAGCAGGGATATCCCTTCGCTCTTTATAATAACCGGCCTTTGGCAAGAACTCCTTTAGCTTTTCCTGAGCTGCCTGTTCTCCAGCAGGCCATAAATCATCACGGTAATCCTGCGCGAAATCAAAATCATTTTGCTTATCAATTTTTAAGTCCTGCTTTTCAGGTAATAGCAAGGGTGAAGTACCCTGTGTTTTATGAAATGCAATCCAGGCTTTTTTGTACGGTGTGAAAACTTTATAAGGCTCGCCTTGGCCGGTAGAAACACTGTTTGGTGGAATGATAATATCGCCGTCAAAACGTTTTACTTCAAATCCTTTTTCCACAAGTCTTTTTTCAGCCAGCTTGTCACGGTTTGCCTCGTTTAGTGGATATTCATTATTAAAGTAAATTCCCTTGGCATTGAACTGCTTGGCTAATTGTTCTAATTTCTCAACTGATTCAGCATAATCACTAACTTTAAAACTATGTAGTGGTATGTTGAGCTGATTCAGTTGCTTCCTTAACTCTTTGACGGTGTCATTGATAAAACCAATCTTGCAGGCTGCATCATCATGAGACTTACGCTGTTGCACAGCTTCCAGATAAATACCAATAACAGTGCCCTGTTCGGCGGCATAAAAAAGAGCAGGGTTATCGCCTACTCTTAAATCATTCCGAAACCATACAAGATTTATTTCTTTGCTCATAAACTCACTAATATTAAAGTTTGTTTTACAGGTAATTTCTTAATCCTAGCTCTAAAGGATGCGGGTCAAGATAGGCCTGCTGTTTGATATAGTCTGAACCAAACTGGGTTAAGTAATGATTAATCAAAGTTACAGGAACAACCAAGGTTACGATTCCTTTGCGATATTGTTCGATAACTTTTACCAATTCCTGCTTGGCAGCGGAAGTCAGATCCCGCTTTAAATAGCCTAGTATGTGGTAGAGCACGTTAGTGTGCGACTTACTCGAAGCAATTTTCTTGAGCGTCAGCATTAATTTATCTTCATATTCGCGCAACAGTTTCGCCAACTCTTTTTGCTCTGTATTGGCAACCAATCTACCGAGTTCTTTGTAAGCCTGATAACTATGGGCCATGACCAGATACTTGTATCGGCTGTGGAAATCGATCAGCTTCTTCATGCTCGGATCACTCATTACCGATTGCTTCCAGTCATGATAAGCAAATACTCTGGTAATGAAATTTTCACGCAGTCTAGGGTCCTGTAATCGACCTTCTTCTTCAACTGGTAAATTTGGATGTAACTTCATAATTTCGTCAATATAGACTCCACGAAAAGACTCACCGGCCGGGTTGCCATTTTCATGATAGACCTTAACTCTTTCCATGCCACAACTTGGAGAGTTACGGATGACAATGTAACCACAGGCATCCTGAATTCTCGGCATGGTTTTATGGGCATACTCACGTAACTCATCAGTTACATCCAGGCTATGATCATCTACTTTTTTGACACGAATGTCTTCGCCGACACGAACAAGGTGAATGGGTGGTCTTGGTGTTGGCAGTCCGATCCCCATTTCAGGACAAACAGGGGTATACTCAAACCAGTCGCTGAGTACATTCAAGCAGTATTTTGATTGCTTATGGCCGCCATCAAATCGAACCTTATTTCCAAGCAGACACGAGCTAATAGCTATCTTAATCTTGTTCATTTTTAAATTATTGTTAACTCCGTGTGAAAAGCTCGTGAAAAACTCAATTTCCTCCACGCATTTTTCACAAGCTCAAATTTATTTTTATCCCTTCATGATGCTAACAGGAGAGATTGCCATGAAGTTGAAACACCTTTTAATCCCTTTTTTAGTTTTACCTTTGATTGCTTGTGATGACGATGATGACAACAATATTTTTGAAGAATTACAACCACAGAGCTTCATGGTTCAGGTTGTTCACGCCTCACAAGACTCACCTAACGTTAATGTTCTTGTAAACGGCTCTGAAACACTATCTGATGTTGCCTATAAAGATGCTTCCGGCCGTATTACATTGGATGAAGGAACCTACTCACTACAAGTGGATGGGCTCACTCCCGGTGGCGATGTAACCGTTATTGGTCCTGTGGATGTCAGCTTCGCTCCCGATCAGTTATACACCGTATTGGCGGTAAATCAAACCGCTTCAATTGAGCCTCTTATAGTAAGCCAGCCTGACTTCACACCTGCTGATGGTGAGCTAACCGTGCAGGTCATTCATGCTGCATCGAATGCCCCAACGGTTGATGTTTATCTTACTGCTCCAGGTGCTGATATTTCCGGTGTGGCTCCTACTACTACTTTGAGCTTTAAGGACACTTTATCGGCCACCGACATTCCAGCCGGCGATTACCAGATTCGTGTAACCCCAACTGGCGAGAGCACTGTAGTATTCGATAGCGGCACGGTTAGTCTACCAGCTGGTGTATTGCTCAATGTTGCAGCTGTAGCCAACACCACCACTGGCGATAGTCCTATCAGCTTATTGGCTATAACCGATGATGGCGCCACGGAAATTCTAGACGTCAATACACCCGCAGATTTCCGAGTATTCCACGTCTCGGCAGACGCACCCAATGTTGATGTAGTTGTAAATGATGACTTTGCTAATCCCGTTGTTACCGATTTAGCCTTCCCTGATTTTACCGGTTACTTATCTGTTCCAGCAGTCACTTACAATGCAAAGGTTGTTCCAACAGGTGCAAACTCACCGGTTGTTATTGATGCCGATCTGGCTTTAGAAGCAGGTGCTTCCTATTCAGTGTTAGCGGTGAATGATTTGGCTAATATTGAGCCTCTTGTTCTTGCAGACACTCGTCGCGCTATCTCAACTGAAGCTCAGCTGCGAATTGTGCATGGTTCCCCAGCAGCAGGTGCGGTAGATATTTACCTGGTAGCTCCAGGCACTGATATAAATGATGTTGAACCAGCCTTAAGCAATGTTCCATTTAAAGCTGAAACGGGTTATCTATCAGTGGCCGGTGGTGACTATGATGTTGTCGTTACTGCAACTGGCAGCAAAACTGCAGCCATAGGCCCAGCAGCTGTTACATTGTCTAACGGTGGTATCTACATCATTATTGCTCGTGACAATGTAGGCGGCGGAGCACCACTAAATGTTATCCTTGCCGATGACTTTGTTGCTCCATAGGTCATAATTTCAGTACCAAAAAAAGGCCTCTATTGAGGCCTTTTTTCATCTTGCTGTCTTAAACACTATTAGATATACAAAACCTCAGCGATTTCATATTCAACGCTCCCTTTTGGAGTTTGAATATTTGCAATATCGCCTTCTTCCTTGCCAATTAATCCACGAGCAATCGGTGAATTCACTGACAATTTGTTTTGTTTGATATCTGCTTCATCATCGCCAACAATTTTGTACTGAACTTCATCAGCATTGTTATCATCTAAATTGATTAAGATAACAGTGGAACCAAAGATCACCTTACCATTGTTGGTCATTTTCTTAACGTCAACAATCTGAGCATTTGAAAGCTTGGCTTCAATCTCTTGAATGCGACCCTCGATGAAACCCTGCTGTTCGCGCGCTGCATGGTATTCTGCATTTTCTTTCAGGTCACCATGCTCACGTGCTTCAGCGATGGCCGCAACAACTTGCGGCCTTTTCACTTTTTTCAGTTCATTTAACTCAGCCTGAAGGGCTTCAGCACCTTCGACTGTCATAGGTACTCGATTCATCGTTCATCTACCTGCGTGTGTAGTTCTTGTACTGAGTGAATCTGGCCGCGACCATTCTCTTTCATCGCTGCGCAGGATGCCACTGCACCAGCCAATGTCGTCGTGTATGGCACCTTATATTGTAGGGCACTACGACGAATCAGGAATGAGTCCGCAATGGCCTGCTTACCTTCAGTAGTATTAATGATGTAATCCACTTCACCGTTTTTGATGTAGTCAACAATGTGTGGACGACCTTCAAACATCTTGTTGATGCGTTGACATGGAATGCCCGCTTCGCGAATCGCACGAGCAGTACCGCCAGTTGCCAACAACTCGAAACCCTGTTCAGCCAACGAACGGGCCACAGCTGGCAATCCAACTCTATCGGCTTCCCGGACACTGATGATAACCTGACCAGAATCCGGAACTGCCTGACCGCCACCCAGTTTAGCTTTATAGAAAGCATCTCCGAATGTTTTGCCAACACCCATAGCTTCACCGGTTGATTTCATCTCTGGGCCAAGAATTGGGTCAGAACCCGGGAACTTGTTGAATGGGAAGACTGGTTCTTTTACCGAGAAATAACGTGGAATAATTTCTTTGGTGTAACCAGTTTCGGCAAGAGTCTTACCAGCCATAACTGAAGCTGCAACTTTGGCCATTGGCGTCCCAGTTGCCTTCGAGACAAATGGTACTGTACGTGAAGCACGTGGATTCACCTCAAGAATGAAGATTCTTTCACCCTGAATAGCAAACTGTGCATTCATCAATCCGCGAACTTTAAGTTCTTTAGCCATTACCAACATCTGGCGACGCAATTCATCCTGAACTTCTTTGCTCAGACTAAATGGCGGAATCGAACATGCAGAGTCGCCCGAGTGGACACCCGCCTGCTCAATATGCTCCATGATACCGCCAATCAGGATATTCTCACCGTCAAAGATAGCATCAACATCTACCTCAATGGCATCATCAAGGAACCGATCCAACAGTACTGGTGACTCATTTGAAACGCTTACTGCATCATTCATGTAACGACGCAGCTCTTCCTCGTTATAAACGATTTCCATGGCCCGGCCACCGAGTACGTATGAAGGACGCACCACTAATGGATAACCGATTTCTTCAGCCAGACGAACACCTTCTTCCATGTTGCGAGCAGTACGGTTTGGTGGCTGCAATAAACCTAGACGGTTGATCGCACGCTGGAAACGTTCACGGTCTTCGGCGCGGTCAATTGCATCAGGTGATGTACCGATAATTGGTACTCCAGCCGCTTCCAGATCGCGAGCTAGTTTCAATGGTGTCTGACCACCATAATGTACAATCACGCCCTTTGGCTTTTCGATATCAACGATAGCCAATACGTCTTCAAGCGTTAATGGCTCAAAGTATAATCGGTCCGATGTATCGTAATCGGTTGATACGGTTTCAGGGTTACAGTTAACCATAATAGTTTCATAACCGTCATCGCGCATGGCGAAAGCGGCATGCACACAGCAATAGTCAAACTCAATACCTTGACCGATACGGTTAGGTCCACCACCTAGAATCATGATTTTTTCACGATCCGTTGGGTTAGCTTCACACTCTTCTTCGTAGGTTGAATACATGTAGGCAGTGCTGGTTGCAAACTCAGCCGCACAGGTATCAACTCGTTTAAAGACAGGCAGAACGCCTAATTCTTTACGCAGTTTACGGATTTCTTTTTCACTGGTCGCGAAGATGTCGGCCAAACGCTGATCCGAGAAACCTCTGCGCTTAATCTGGCGCATCAAGTCTGCGTTTAATTCAGAGAATGACTTATCTTTAAGATTCTCTTCGATATGAATAATTTCCTGTATCTGAATCAGGAACCATTTGTCGATTCCAGTCAGTTCGAAAACTTCATCCAGTGACCAGCCTTTGCGGAATGCATCGCCGATGTACCAGATACGATCAGAACCAGGTACACGCAAGTTTTGACGCAAGGTATCAACCCAGCTTTCATCATCTTCCGCCAACTTAGGTTCAAAACCAGAAGAGCCCACTTCAAGGCCACGCAATGCTTTCTGTAGTGACTCCTGGAAATTACGACCTATCGCCATTACCTCACCCACAGATTTCATCTGTGTGGTTAGCGTCTTGTCTACGTTCGGGAATTTCTCGAAGTTAAAGCGTGGAATTTTAGTAACAACATAGTCGATGCTTGGTTCGAAAGACGCAGGCGTCTTGCCGCCAGTAATTTCGTTCTGCAACTCATCAAGGGTATAACCCACAGCGAGTTTTGCAGCAACTTTTGCAATTGGGAAACCAGTTGCTTTTGAGGCCAGCGCCGATGAACGCGATACACGCGGGTTCATCTCAATGATTGTCATGCGACCATTTTCAGGGTTAATCGCAAACTGTACGTTTGAACCACCCGTCTCAACACCAATTTCACGCAATACTGCCAACGACGCATCACGCATACGCTGATATTCTTTATCGGTCAAAGTCTGTGCCGGTGCAACAGTAATTGAGTCACCGGTATGAACACCCATAGGGTCAAAGTTCTCAATAGAACAGATGATGATGCAGTTGTCGTTCTTGTCACGAACAACTTCCATCTCATATTCTTTCCAACCGATTAACGACTCGTCAATCAACAGCTCATTAGTTGGTGACAAGTCCAATCCGCGTAAACAGATTTCTTCAAACTCTTCTTTGTTGTAGGCGATACCGCCACCGGTTCCGCCCATGGTAAATGAAGGACGAATGATACAAGGGAAACCAACTTCTTTTTGCACTTCCCAGGCATCTTTCAAGCTGTGAGCCACCTGCTGACGAGGCTGATCCAGACCAATTTTCGACATGGCTTTGGCAAACAGTTCACGGTCTTCCGCTTTATCGATGGCTTCACGAGTTGCACCGATCATTTCAACGCCGTGGATTTCGAGTACGCCACGCGACGCCAGATCCAATGCACAGTTCAATGCAGTCTGGCCACCCATGGTTGGCAAAATCGCATCAGGTTTTTCTTTCTCAATAATCTTTGCAACCACTTCCCACTGAATTGGCTCAATGTAGGTCACATCCGCCATATTCGGGTCAGTCATAATGGTTGCCGGGTTAGAGTTGACCAGAATAACTCGGTAACCCTCTTCACGCAGTGCCTTACAGGCTTGTGCGCCGGAATAATCGAATTCACAGGCCTGGCCAATAATGATTGGGCCAGCGCCTAAAATCAGAATACTTTCTATGTCAGTACGTTTTGGCATGTCTCAATCGTCTCCTAAGCTTTGTGTTGTTCCATCAATTCAATGAAGTGGTCGAACAATGGTGCAGCATCGTGTGGACCGGGACTTGCTTCAGGGTGACCCTGGAAGCTAAACGCAGGCTTATCCGTGCGGTGGATACCCTGCAGGGTGCCATCGAATAGGGAACGATGAGTTGCTTTAAGGTTATCAGGTAGCGACTTTTCATCCGCCGCAAAACCGTGATTCTGACTGGTAATCATAACCGTACCATCTTCAACATTTTGTACCGGATGGTTGGCGCCATGATGACCGAATTTCATTTTTGCTGTCTTGCCGCCACTGGCCAGTGCCAATAGCTGGTGGCCAAGGCAGATACCAAATACAGGAATGTTAGTTTCCAGAATTTTCTGAATGGCTTTAATGGCGTAATCACATGGCTCCGGGTCACCCGGACCATTAGAAAGGAAGACACCATCAGGATTCATCGCCAAAACTTCACTGGCTGGAGTTTGTGCCGGAACAACGGTTAAATCACATCCGCGTTCAACCAACATTCTCAAGATATTGTGCTTGGCACCATAGTCATAGGCGACGACCTTGAACTTCGCTTCCTTAAGCTTGCCGTAGCCTTCTTCAAGAGACCAGGTGCTGTCTTGCCACTGATACGTTTCTTTGGTTGAAACGACTTTAGCCAAGTCCATTCCCTTCAAACCCGGGAACTCTTTAGCCAGTTCCAATGCTTTATCAGCATCGGGAGCTTCACCTGCAATGATACAGCCACTCAAGGCACCTTTATCACGTAGAATTCGGGTTAAGCGACGGGTATCGATATCGGCAATGCCAACTTTCTTATGACGCTTCAGATAATCCGACAAAGACTCTTCGCTGCGATAGTTGCTATGAAGTAATGGAAGATCACGAATAATTAATGCTTCAGCCCAAATATTGGTCGATTCAACATCTTCGGAATTAGCACCGGTATTACCGATGTGGGGGTAAGTGAGGGTTACCATCTGCTTGGCGTAGGAAGGGTCAGTTAGAATTTCCTGATATCCTGTCATGGCGGTATTAAAAACCACCTCGCCTACTGCATGTCCTTCGTAACCAATTGAAACTCCATGAAAAACACTACCATCTTCAAGAACTAAAATGGCGGGCTGCTGGGCGGGTCTTAGCAGCAGTTGAGACTCTTGTTCTAACAAAGAAACCTCCATTTTTTTTGGGCGCAAAAAATTTGGGCTCAGAAATATGAGTCCAGCAAATTGTTTACTTGGTGAAATTTTGGCAAATTCCGCACATTATAGTGGAATTGGGTGGGCAAGTCTATTTAAGTGGACTTTAGTTGCTAGAGATCGAAATGTTAAATCTGAGTCGTTCTCACGACCTTTTTTTGCGGGAATAATCTATCTAAGGCTATATCTATACAGTGCGAAGCACTGGAGAATCAAATAACAAATACCTAAAAAGAAAAAGGGCGGATAAACCGCCCATTTTCAGTTGGCCTCATGCCCCTTAGGTGCTCCCTGCTACTTCCTTGTGTCACCATGTCCTTCGGTTGGATTTCCTTGCGTGCGTCCCTTGCACACTTGTTAATCTACTCTTTTTTTTAGCAATAACAACAAGGCCTGACGTGATGTCAGGCCTGCATTGCAATAAAAATTCTAATTAAATCAAACAACTAGGTAAATTCTGTAGCGTAAAAAGCACATTTTCTGACCCATTTTACGGTGCAGGATTACAGATCCTTGAGATATCTCGCACAAACCATATGGACGATCTCTTAACCGTAATGCACATCTGATTGAGTGTTTTTTGAACAACCCGACTTATCTAGTCTTTTAAGCCAAGAACATCCTGCATATCGTAGAGCCCAGCGGGCTTTCCGAGCAGCCATTTGGCCGCTTCAATCGCCCCTTGAGCAAAACATTGTCGGGTCTGCGCCTCATGTCGTAATGTTACCAGCTCACCATTTAAAGCAAACACCACCTCATGCGTTCCAACAATGTCACCAGCGCGCATTACAGAAAATCCGATCGCACCTGATTCACGTTCACCAATGCCATGCCTCGCCCATTCAGCGACATCATTTAAGTCCTGACCTTTGGTATCTGCAACGGCTTCACCTAAAGCTAAAGCAGTGCCCGATGGCGAATCCTTCTTATGTTTATGGTGCGACTCAAAAATTTCGATGTCAGCCTTATCGCCGAGTAATTGAGTCGCCTGTTTGACTAAACCCAATAAACTATTGACGCCGACACTGTAATTGGCGGCAAACACAATCGGAATGCTTTTTGCTGCTTCGCTAATGGCAGCCTTTTGTTGCTCGCTAAAGCCTGTGGTTCCTATGACTACGGGTGAGTTGGCACTTACTGCATGAGATAAGGTTTCAATTGAGTGGTCAGGCAGGCTGAAATCAATCAACACTTTCCGCTCATTCAAAGTTACAGACAAGCCATCACCAACAAACACTCCTTGCGGCTCCTTGCCCACCAGATAACCAATATCAGTACCCAGTTTTTTATGTTGCTCACGGGCCATTGCACCCACGATCTCAATCTGGCTATCGTCAATAGCGGCTTTTAACAACTCCTGTCCCATTCTTCCGGTGCAGGCGTTAATTACAATCGGTGTCATTTCATCTTATTCCTGTTACGAATCTGTCGGTTATTCTAAAGCGCCTTCTGCTTCGAGTGTCTCGGCTATTTGTTCGGCCAATAGCCGGTAGCCCTGCGCATTTAAATGGATCTGATCGGACTTATATTTCGATGTTTTCAGCAAGTCTGACAGTTCGCCTCGCATGTAGGCAAGTTGATATTCTTCAGCTAATTCATCATACAAATCAGCCACCGCAGAAAACAGGTTTTTCTCGGGTACGCCGATTAAAAGCACCTGTACATTTCTTTGATTAGCAATATCGATCATATTAGCCAGGTTCTGCTTGGTCTGGATCTGGCTATGATTACGCAAAATATCATTACCGCCTTCCAACAAAATCACCAGCTCAGGATTGTGCTGTTCAAGAACGTCTTCGAAACGCGCCAGCCCACGGTCGGTGGTTTCTCCTGAAATTCCCGCATTAATGACATTAAGGCCTGTAATCTGTGCTAACTGACTAGGGTAGCTGGCACTTCTTGATGCACCGACACCTTCGGTCAAGCTGTCACCAAAGGCAACAATGGTTGCCCCGGAACTTAAAGGCTTTAACTTGGGATCGCTGCAGGCGCTTAACAGCAGCCCTGCAATCAATACAGCAAGTATTAATAGGTATTGCTTCAACAACTTCATCAAGCTGCGTCTCTTTTCTTAAGCAATTTAATGAACCATACCACCAGCAACGAGAAGGATATGGCGCCCAGAATCATCGCCATCACATCACTACCGATCCAGCCGGTACCTATACCGTCCGGCTTTTTACCTTCAATGAAGGCCATTGCCGCAATAGCAACACCCAGCAGTCCTTCGCCACCAACAAAGCCACTGCCCAGCAATATGCCTTTTTCACGACGGCTTTCTTTTTCATCATCACGTTTGGTTTTCGATTCAACCCAATGACGAATCAGACCACCAATGAGAATTGGCGTCATGGTAGATAGCGGCAAATAGACGCCTACCGCAAACGGCAGTGATGGTACTTTTACCAGCTCACAAACAATAGCGATACCAACACCAATGACCACTAGCAACCAGGGCAGGTTCTGTTCTAACACACCATCAATTACCAGCTTCATCAATGTTGCCTGAGGCGCTGGCAATTCCTTGCTGCCAAAACCAAAAGTTTCGGCCAGCAATAGAACCGACAGACAGACGAATGTTGCCGAAGTCAGTACACCGATTAGCTC
This sequence comes from Kangiella profundi, assembly GCF_002838765.1. Lineage (NCBI taxonomy): Bacteria > Pseudomonadati > Pseudomonadota > Gammaproteobacteria > Kangiellales > Kangiellaceae > Kangiella > Kangiella profundi. The sequence continues at coordinate 2,393,334 of NZ_CP025120.1, forward strand.
CGCCATCTGTTGTTTACGTGGAGTTGCACCCAACAGATAACCACTCTTCAGATCCTGTGAGGTATCACCCGAAATTGATGCCGCAATCGCCACCACACAACCCACAATTAATGTGGCAGCCTTACCGCTGGTATCGGTCCAGCCCATTGCCAGGAATATAGTTGCCGTTCCCAGCAAGGCGGCAATGGTCATGCCAGAGGTTGGATTGGACGTTACACCCACCAAGCCCACGATGCGTGATGCTACGGTTACGAAGAAGAATGCAAACACGGCAACACAGATAGCCGCCAGCAAACGGGTATCAATGCCACCCACTGCGCCAAAGACACCTGGCATGAAGGTCAACATCAAGACCACTGCCAGAATGCCAAAAAAGACAACTTTAATGGGCAAGTCCTGATGAGTACGCGGTTCTTTGGCAACCTGCTCTTTCGAGGTATGAGTGTCTTCGTCTACCTGCTTTACGATATTTTTCGCACCGACCTTAAAACTCTCGATCATAACCGGAACGCTTTTTATCAGAGTAATGATACCAGCCGTGGCAACTGCGCCGGCTCCAATATAGCGCACATAGCGAGACCAGATTTCACCGGTCGACATCTCGGAAATCAGCTTGACGGTTTCAGGGAAGAAAGGTGTGGTCTGGGTATCGCCCCAATAGGCAATGGCCGGAATGATAATGATGGCCGATAACAGCCCACCGCCCACCATGACCCAGGCAATGCGAGGGCCGAGAATGTAACCCACCCCAAATAAGGCGGCAGAAAGGTCAATGCCAATGGCACCTTTTTTCAGGAAAGGAATTTTAACCGCAGCATAATCAGGAATGACTTTAATCCAGGAAGTAAGCGTCTTGAACAGAGCTGCCGCCCCCATACCGTAGAAAATGTATTTCGCTTTATTACCACCCACTTCATTCGCTACTAAAACTTCTGCGCAGGCAGTACCTTCTGGATAAGGCAGTTTGCCGTGTTCCCGCTCAATCAGAAACTTACGCAGCGGAATCATAAACAGAATACCAATCACACCACCACTCATGGCCAGAATAGTCATCTGCAATAAGTCAGGAGCAACACCCCACATAAAGAGTGCCGGCAAGGTAAAGATAACCCCACTGGCTAGAGAGCTAGATGCCGACCCCGTCGTTTGAGCAATATTGGTTTCCAGAATAGTGCTACCAATTCCGAACTTGGACAGAATCTTAAATACCGCTACCGCCATCACCGCAACCGGAATCGAGGTGCTGATGGTCAGGCCCGCTCTGAGGCCCAGATAGGCATTGGCTGCACCAAAGATAATGCCAAATAGAATGCCCAGTCCAACCGCCTTAAAGGTAAACTCTGCGATATTCTCTTCTGCCGGAACATACGGCTTATAGGTTTCTCCCTCTTTTAAAGGGACATATGCTTTGGCATCTAAGCCTTTATTATTCTTTGGCAAGGGTCTTTCCTCTCAAAGCCTTCATTGATATGTGGCTTATTAAATAGACGGCTAACAGCTCTGTCAAATCAGAAACCAGCCGGTTAAGTGTTTAATCCAGGATAAATGTGTCTTCTAGTGGCTAAAAAGCCATTAAAAGCTAGATAAATCAATAAACAGCGAGGTACTTTTTTGGCCAAATATGGTATCTTTATGCCCCTGTTTGACGGCCTACAGGCACGTTTCTGTCAATGTCATTTAGACGAACATATTTTGCGGCCTGGTATACACATTACATTTCAGTTAGGAGAAAAACATGAGATCCCCTAAAGTCAGCATCATCATGGGCTCTCAGTCCGATTGGAACAGCATGCAACATGCGACAACGGTACTGGATGAGCTGAAAGTACCTTACGAGACAAAAATTGTCTCCGCCCATCGTACACCCAAGCGTCTGTATGAATTTTGTGATGCTGCTGCTGACCGTGGTATTGAAGTGATTATTGCAGGTGCTGGCGGTTCTGCCCACCTCGCGGGTATGGCTGCAGCAATGACCTGGTTGCCTGTGATCGCTGTTCCAATGTCGAGCAAGCAACTCAAAGGGATGGACAGTCTCCTTTCTATGGTTCAAATGCCAAAAGGCGTGGCCGTTGCCTGTCAGGCGATTGGTGATGCCGGAGCTTTTAATGCAGGTCTATTAGCAACCCAAATATTAGCCTTACATGATCGCGAACTTAGAAGCGCGCTTCAGGACTGGAGAGCAAACCAGACTGCTTCAGTTGCCGAGGAGGTTGCTCGATGAGCACAACGACTGGCGGAAGATTGGTAAGCTCACCCGAGTACAAAATTGCCATTGTTGGTGCAGGCCAGCTTGCGCGAATGATGGCGCTTGCCGGCATTCCGATGGGTTTCAGTTTTTCCTTTCTGTGTGAATCAACCGATGATGCATCACCGGTAAATCATTTAGGCCATCTAGTTCAAACCGATTACTCAAAACTTCCAGCTGAAGAAATTTATCAGTTACTAGGAAAGCCGGATGTCATCACAGTCGAAAAAGAAGACCTGGATACTGAATTTTTAAAAGCTCTGACTGAGTTTTGCCCTGTCCATCCAAATCCTGATGCAGTCGGCGTTTCACAAAATCGTAAAAGTGAAAAAAGCTTTGCTGAATCATTGGGTTTTAAAGTAGCACCTTGGGCAGCAACTGATAGCGTTGAAGCTATGGCCAAAGCAGGTGAGAAACTTGGCTGGCCAGTAATCATTAAACGTTGCTCTACTGGCTATGATGGCAAAGGGCAATGGCGCGTCAGCAGTTTTGAAGAGGCCAAGCCCGTTGTCGAGAAAGCGGGCCCTGATGAAAACTTAATTGCTGAAAGCATGATTGCATTTGATAAAGAAGTCTCGATGATCGCTGCCCGCGATCGTCACGGCAATGTCATGCATTACAGCCTGACAGAAAATGTCCATAAAAATGGCATACTTCATTACAGCATTTCACCAGCCAGAAACTTGAGTTCAAATGTTATTGAGCAAGCCCAGACCATTGCAACTGCGATGCTTGAAAAGCTTGATTATATTGGTGTGCTGACCATTGAGTTTTTCCTGAAAGGTGAAGAGCTTCTGATTAATGAAATTGCTCCTCGCGTACATAACAGTGGGCACTGGACGCAAATAGGTTGTAATACCTCGCAATTCCTTAATCATATCCGAGCCATTAGTGGTCAGTTTGTAGCACCAGCTCCGAATAAAGGCTATTCTGCAATGGTTAACTTACTCGGTGAGACACCCAGCGAACAGCAGATGCGCGATAGCGAATTGCAGGTTCATTGGTATAACAAATCGGTAAAGCCTGGTCGCAAAGTTGGCCATATCAATATCAATGATACTGAGCTATCAAAAGTTGAGTCAAAATTAAAGCAGACACTCGAAGCGATTTATGGCGACTCCTGATCAGTTTATTCAGTTCTAAATACTAGCTACAAAAAAGCCCGTTAACTAGCGGGCTTTTTATTCTATTAAGCAGTCATGTGTTAACTGGTCATGTTTTCCCAGAACTTCTTCACGCCATCGAACCAGCCTTTCTCTTTTGGGCTGTTTTTTCCGCTCGATAAAGTATCACCGAATTGCTTTAACAATTCTTTCTGTTCTTTGCTTAAGCTGACCGGAGTTTCCAGTACTACACGACACATCAGATCTCCAGTGTAACCAGCTCTCATGGCTTTGACACCTTTGCCTTTAAGGCGGAACATTTTGCCGGTTTGTGTTTCAGCTGGGATTTTTAGCGACACACGACCATCCAACGTTGGCACTTCAATCTCGCCACCTAAAGATGCAGTCACAAAGTTGACCGGAACTTCACAGTAAAGATTCGCGCCATCACGCACAAAAATCGGATGTTCTTTGACATGAACCTGCACGTACAGATCACCTGTTGCGGCACCGGGACCACCCGCTTCGCCTTCGCCTGATAAGCGAATACGATCGCCAGTATCAATACCGGCCGGGATTTTAACCTGCAGAGTTTTCGTTTTCTGAACACGTCCCTGACCATGACAGTCGCCACAAGGATCTTTAATAATCTGGCCAGTACCACGACAATCGGGACAAGTCTGTTGCACTGAGAAGAAACCTTGGGTCATACGCACTGCGCCTTGACCGTGACAGGTGCTACAGGTCGCAGTACCTGTGCCTGGCTTAGCACCAGAGCCATCACAGGTTTCGCAATTAACCATGGTTGGAATACGGATAGTCTTGGTTACGCCGGCCACAGCTTCTTCCAAGGTGATTTCCATGTTGTACTGTAGGTCAGAACCTCGAGCCTGACGACGCCCACCGCCTCCACGGCGACCACCACCAAAGATATCACCAAACACATCGCCAAAAATGTCACCGAAGTCAGCGCCATGGAAGCCGCCATGACCGCCGCCCATATTCGGGTCAACGCCTGCATGACCATACTGGTCATAAGCCTGACGCTTTTGCGGGTCAGTTAGAACTTCATACGCCTCTTTGGCTTCCTTAAAACGAGCCTCGGCTTCCTTGTCATCAGGGTTACGATCCGGATGATTTTTCATAGCCAAACGGCGATAAGCCTTTTTCAGCTCGGCTTTATCCGCAGACTTTGATACACCCAATACTTCGTAATAATCTCTTTTTGACATACTTAACTACTTTGGTTGTTTATCTCTTTTGATGAGCTCTGGCTGACTTAAACAGCTCACCACAGCAAACGCAGGACGGTATCCCAAAGGGCCCTATCCTGCGTTATCGTTGTTCCATTTTGCTCTAAACTCAAGCCTTACTTCACTGTATAAAAAGCAAGGAAATTTTTGTTCTGACGCGGCGTAACGCATTTCCAATGCAACAAAGTCAGAGCTAATCTAAGCTATCTAATAAGCGAAATATTTGGTTCGAGAGCAAAATAATAAATTTCTTACATAACTTTCAAACTAACATCTAGCATTCTCTAACTAAGTACTTTTGGGTTCTGACGCGGCGCAATGTTGGTTGAGACGCGGAATGCACACATAGTGCCTGAGCATCGAAACCAACATTGCAACAAAGTCAGAAGCAAAAAGGGCTAGTTAGAGTTTATTGCTTTTTGTCGTCCTTAACTTCCGTAAATTCCGCGTCCACGACATCATCACCAGCATCTTTAGCCTGCTCACCACCGGCCTGCTGGCCAGCTTCCGCTTGCGCCTGAGCATTAGCATACATACGTTCTGCTAATTTTGCTGATGCCTGGCTTAATGCTTCAGTTTTAGCTTTGATATCGTCGATATCATTGCCTTTGATAGCTTCTTCCAGTTCTTCAGCAGCTTTCTCGATAGCTTCTTTCTCGCCATCTTCGAAAGTGATGTTTTCATCTTTCAGTGACTTGCGAGTTGCGTGAACTAAGCCATCAGCCTGGTTGCGCGCTTCGACAAGCTCCTGGAATTTCTTATCTTCTTCAGCATGCGCCTCAGCATCTTTAATCATTTGCTCGACTTCTTCGTCGCTCAAACCTGAAGAGGCTTTAATCTGAATCGATTGCTCTTTACCAGTTGCTTTGTCTTTCGCTGATACGTGCATGATACCGTTCGCATCAATATCGAAAGTCACTTCAATTTGTGGCATTCCGCGTGGCGCTGGAGGAATGTCCGCCAGGTCAAAACGACCCAGTGACTTATTCTCAGAAGCCATTTTACGCTCACCTTGTAATACATGAACCGTTACAGCGGTCTGGTTATCTTCTGCTGTCGAGAAGGTTTGCGATGCCTTGGTTGGAATCGTTGTGTTTTTCTCAATCAGCGGAGTCATCACACCGCCCATGGTTTCAATACCAAGCGACAGTGGAGTTACGTCCAATAACAATACGTCTTTAACGTCGCCTGATAATACTGCACCCTGAATCGCAGCACCTACTGCAACCGCTTCATCTGGGTTCACGTCTTTACGTGGGTCTTTGCCGAAGAAGCCAGCTACCGCTTCTTGCACTTTAGGCATACGGGTTTGACCACCGACTAGAATCACGTCATTAATTTCAGATGTTGATAAACCTGCATCTTTAAGCGCCTGCTTTACTGGCTCCATGCTGCGCTCAATCAAGTCTTCAACTAGCGCTTCTAATTTTGCGCGAGTCAATTTCAAGTTTAAGTGCTTAGGACCTGTTGCATCCGCTGTGATGTATGGCAGATTGATTTCTGTTTGCGTGCTTGACGACAATTCAATCTTAGCTTTCTCGCCTGCTTCTTTCAGACGCTGCATGGCAAGCGCATCGCCTTTCAGGTCGATACCAGAATCTTTCTTGAACTCTGCTGCCAAGTATTCGATAACGCGCATATCGAAATCTTCACCACCCAGGAAAGTATCACCGTTGGTCGACAATACTTCGAAGGTATGCTCGCCATCAACTTCAGCAATTTCAATGATAGAGATATCGAATGTACCACCACCTAAGTCGTAAACAGCGATAGTGCGGTCACCGCGCTCTTTGTCCATACCATAGGCAAGGGCAGCCGCAGTTGGCTCATTGATAATACGCTTAACATCTAGACCCGCGATGCGACCAGCGTCTTTAGTAGCCTGACGTTGTGAGTCGTTGAAGTAAGCAGGAACCGTAATAACCGCTTCTTTAACTTCTTCGCCCAGAAAATCTTCCGCTGTTTTCTTCATTTTCTTGAGAACTTCAGCAGAAATCTGTGGCGGAGCCATTTTCTTGCCATTGGCTTCTACCCAGGCATCACCATTATCAGCTTCGATAATTTTGTATGGCACCATACCCTTGTCTTTTTGAACGACGTCGTCTTTAAACTTACGACCGATCAAACGCTTAATAGCAAACAGGGTATTTTGCGGGTTAGTTACCGCCTGGCGCTTAGCTGACTGGCCGACCAAAGTCTCGCCATCAGTAAAAGCAATAATAGATGGGGTTGTACGCGCACCTTCAGAATTCTCGATAACGCGTGGCTTGTCGCCGTCCATTACGGCAACACATGAGTTTGTTGTACCTAAGTCAATACCAATAATTTTGGCCATGTTACTACTCCAAAAAAGACGTTAAAACTTGCTTGAAACATATATGGGGTGCGGGTTTTGGAGATCAACCCCTTGAACTTACTTTTTTTGGGGTTAATTTTGGAGTAACTAAGAAGTTAGATAACAATGGCCCCTGCCGGAGCCATTACTTAATATGGTGATGTGATTAATACTCAGCGTTGTGATAAATGTTCTGAACGTCGTCCTGATCATTAGCCATGTCGAGAAATTTCTCGAACATTTCCAGGTCTTCACCTGAAATCTGAGTCATGACTTTTGGGACAAACTGAATTTCGTCAACTTCAAATTCGATTTCACCAAAATGCTCCTGGAGCGCCTGTTTGGCTTTGAAGTAATCAGTTTGTGGGGCAAAAACAGTGATTTTGCCATCCTCATGTTCGATGTCTGTTACGTCTACGTCAGCCATCATCAAGGCTTCCAACGCGCCTTCTTCATCATCACTCTTGAAAACGAAAATTGCGCTATGGTCAAACATATGCATGACGCTGCCTTCAGTACCTATCTTGGATTTGGTCTTAACGAAACACTGGCGTACTTCACCAAAGGTACGATTTGGGTTGTCAGTCAAGCAGTCCACAATCACCATCACGTTTCCTGGGGCATAACCTTCATAACGGGCGACTGCGAAGTCTTCTCCTGCACCGCCCTGCGCTTTATCCAGAGCTTTCTGGATGACGTGTGCCGGAACCTGATCGCGTTTTGCTCGATCCATTAGAGAGCGTAGGGCCAAATTACTTTCCGGCTCGACGCCACCCTGTTTCGCACAAACATAGATTTCGCGGCTGTATTTACTGTAAACCTTGGCATTTTGATCCGAGGTTTTAGCCATTGATTCTTTACGGTTCTGGAAAGCGCGTCCCATTGATTGATACCTTTTACTAAAATTGTATTTCTATAAATGTCTTGGATCTTGGCGCTTTACAGTTGCGCCTTGCCTGAAGCACCGAAGTTTACTCCTCTGCGGGATTGGTGCAAACTTTTTTCAACGCAACCACAATGGCTTGTTTGCCATCCACATCAATGGATAGCTTGGTTGAAAGCGATACCTTCGGTTCTATTTTTAATAAATGCCCTGACTGTAACAGTATCTTTTCTGCCTCGGTTTCTTGTTGAAGACCACTCACCTGGCAGTCGCCGTTAACCGCGTAGACAAAATTAACATCTGCTAGTGGGAAGTCTTCTATCAACCCATCATCTGTTAATACTTGTGTCTTAACCTCAAAAGCACCCTGCTTCACCATCAGGTTAAAGTCAGTGATAGGACCATCAGTTAAAGTAGCGTTAGTTATGAAGCCACCATCGAAAGTGGCTAAATCTAAGGGTTTTATCAATTTGTGAGAGCTTACTTTTTCAGCATTAGCAATCTCAGAGCTGGGCTGGTGGGTAAGCTTAATACCATTTCCGGTAAGCAAAAAAAGATAGCGTTGGATCCCTGTAAAATTTGAAAAAGCGCCATCTTCAGTCACACCAGCAATGCTCAGTCGCCAGTCAAAGTCGTTTACATCTCCACCATCGCTAATTGCTAATTCAGTGGTCAATCCTTTGCCGTTTTTCCAAGGGATCTGTTTGAACCGTTGCGGAGGTATTATGGTAAACAATCAAAAATCCTTGGTTTTTAGTGACTAAAGCTGACTAGAAAGTTAGTCAACTACTGAGCGACCACCACACGCGCTGGACGAATCAAACGCCCATTTAACGTATAACCTTTCTGGAATACATCAATCACAGTATTCGACTCATGCTCAGGGCTTGGCACCATGGTCATGGCTTCATGCAGCTGTGGGTCAAACACTTCTTCTAGCGGATTCAATTGCTCAACCCCAAACTTCTCAAGCGTTGAGAGCATCATTTTCAATGTCAATTCCATGCCATCCTGAATCGCTTTGCTCTCTTCGTTTTCTGCTTTTAATTGCAAACCTTGCTCGATGCTGTCAACCACCGCCAATAACTCAGCAGCAAATTTTTCGATCGCATATTTACGTGCACTAACCACATCGTTTTCAGCTCGGCGGCGAATATTCTCAGCTTCGGCTTTAGTGCGGAGCGCTAAATCTTTATTGTCAGCAGCTTCCTGGCGAGCAGCTTCTAGTGCAGCTTCCAGCTCGGCTAACTGACGGTCTTCTTCAGTCATATCTTCAAATACCTGACCGGCATCCGCAGCTGGTTGCTCGGTTTCATTCTGTTCAGCTTCTGTCGCTTCTTGCTCGACAGCATTTTTAATTTCTTCAATCTTCTCTTCAACCGATTGATTTTTATTGTCTTTTTCAGACATTAGCACTCTCTCCGACTATGCGTTCAATGAATTCTGGAATTGGCGGATATATTAGGGTTTAGCTGTCCTTTTTCAAGGCCGAACTGATTAATTTGGCCGTGATATCAACCATGGGTATGACTTTATCGTAGGCCATGCGAGTTGGGCCTACCACAGCCAGAACCCCAACCGCCTTGCCATCAATCGAATAAGGCGCGCCCACCACACTGCATTGTGAGAAGACATCATAACCCGATTCCTCGCCAATAAAGAGCTGAACTCCATCGGCACTAAGACACTTATCCAGCAAGGTTAACATTTGAGTTTTTTCTGCGAAGGCGTCGAATAGAGATTTCAGATCGGAAATATCGCCAGTGTAATTCAGGAGCTGAGACTTACCGGTCACCTGCACTTCATCATCATTATCATCTTTGGAAAACCCTTTTTCGGCTACTTCCATCATCGAAGCCATCATGGCATCCATCTGTGCACGGTCACTTTTCAGCTCCTGCAACAGCTCCTGCCTAACGGTGTTAAGTTCCTTTCCGGCAAAGTGGTGATTGACATAATTGGAAGCCTGCTGCAACTCATCGCGCGACACTTCCGAGTCCAGCTGAATGACTCGGTTCTGTACTTCACCATCATCTAAAATCAGAATCACTAGAATCTTGTTCTGTGATAAGGGCAGGAACTCGACATGTTTCACCCGAGTGACATCACGGCTCGGCACCCGGATAAGTCCTGCCATATTGGTCATGTTGGATAGCATTCGACTGACGCTGGCCAGCATTTCTCCGGTTTCCGAGGCACGTCCCAATTGTTCCTGCAATTGCTTCAAATATACCTCTTCCACATTGGAAACCGTCAGCAACTGATCGACAAAAACTCGCACTCCCTGCGCTGTCGGAATACGCCCCGCAGAAGTATGCGGCGCCGTTAGCAGGCCCATGGCTTCCAGATCCTGCATCACATTGCGCACAGTGGCCGGACTTACCGCCAATCCGGTCTGTTCAAGCAGCCTTTTAGAACCCACAGGCTGGCCAGTGGCAATGTAGGATTCCACCAGGGCTTTCATCAGTGTTTGTGCGCGTTGATCAAATTTAGACATAGTTGCTATTCAATACATAATTCCTAATAAGGATAAGGCATCTGGGCATGGCCCGTCGATAAAACCACAAATTATGGCAGACGACTTGCCTATTTGCTCCATATATTCTTAAATGTGGCTCAATATGACAATTACAAGTAACTGACCACTTATCATGCCGTCACACCTGAATTTTGCAACCATTGGCATCATGGGTAAGCCAAAACATCACGAAGTTGGCGAAACCATTGTCACCTTATTCTCCTTTTTGCAGGAGGAGCAATATTCAGTGCGGGTTGAAGAAACGGTTGCTAATGATCTGTCTGTCCCACATGAATTTCAGTGCGACTGGAAAACACTCGGCGAAGAGTGTGACCTCATCATTGTTGTCGGTGGTGACGGCAGCATGCTTTATGCCTCTCGCCTTATGGCACAATACAATAAGCCGCTACTGGGTGTGAACCGCGGTTATCTCGGTTTCCTGACGGATATTCAGCCACAACAGGTTACCGAAAAAGTCAGCGAAATTCTGGCCGGTGATTACACCGAAGAGCGTCGCTTTTTACTGGAAGCCAATATAGATGGCGATGATCGCTACAGTGATGCACTGAATGACATAGTGCTCTATCCTGGTGAAATTTCGCGAATGATTGAGTTCGAAGTCTATATTGATGACTCATTTGTTTACAGCGCGCGCGGCGATGGCCTGATTATATCAACCCCAACCGGCTCCACTGCCTACTCATTATCCGCTGGCGGCCCGATTCTATCACCTTCAATCAACGCCATCTCTTTGGTACCCATGTTTCCTCATACCCTGTCCAGCCGTCCGATTGCCATAGATGCAGACAGCAAGGTCGAAATTGTATTCAGTAAATCGAATCCGCATGAAGCACGATTAAGCTGCGATGGCCAGGTGCGTTTCCCCATACAGCCAGGTGAGAAAATCTGCGTTCGCAAACGCAAAGAAGACTTGTGGTTATTACACCCAAAAGATTATGATTACTTCCGCTTACTCAGAACAAAATTAGGTTGGGGCTCAAAGCTCTAAGCTAGGCCTCATGACCAGCTATAACAACTGACAACACGCTATGCTAACCAGTATTCACATCAAAGATTTCGCCATTATTGACCAACTGGATCTCGACCTGAAATCCGGCATGACTGTCATTACCGGGGAAACCGGTGCCGGTAAATCGATCATGGTCGATGCACTGTCTTACGCGCTCGGCGAACGCGCTGACAGCGGCGTGGTGCGCAATGGTGCCAAGCGTGCGGAAATCAGCGCTTACTTTGATATTAAACAGTTGCCACACGTTAAAGACTGGCTGGAAGAACAGATGCTGGATGATGATGACCACTGCATTTTACGCCGGGTCATCAACCATGATGGCCGATCAAAGGCCTTCGTTAATGGCCAGCCGGTCAATCTGGCTCAGGTTTCTGAACTGGGTGACTTTCTAGTTGATATTCATGGTCAGCATGAGCATCAGTCTCTGTTTAAACCTCAAGTACATCTTCAGCTGCTTGATCGCTATGCGGGACTCACTGAACAAAGCGCTGAATTGGCCAAAGTCGCCAACAAAATTAGTAGCATTTCTGGCAAGTTAAAAGCATTTCAAACTGCTTTAAAAGACAAAAATGATCGCAAGGATTTGATCAGCTTTCAGCTTCAGGAGCTGGAGCAGGCACCAATTGATAAAGCTGCTGATATTGAGCTTGAACATAAACGTGCCGCTAACGCCAGCCGCCTGCTGGAAAAAGGCCAGCAAAGCCTGGCCGCTTTAAGCGAAGATGATGAGAATATTTCATCCAATCTTGGCCGAATTGTTCATCAGATCAGCGACATGCTAGCGGTTGATGAAGGTCTAAAAAATACTCATGACCTATTGCAATCGGCCTTGGTTGAGATTGACGAAGCCAGTCATGAACTTCGAGATTATCTGGAAGGGCTTGATATTGATCCACAGGCTTATCATGAGCTTGATCAGCAAATTTCAGCGTTACATGACCTGGCACGAAAACATCAGGTCAGCATGGAAGAGTTACCGCAGACTTTACAAGCTTTACAACAAGAGCTTGAAGATCTGGAGGGTGATGAGCAAACCTTCGATGATCTGGAAAAAGAATTGAACAAGCTTGAGAAACACTACCAGGAGCTTGCCAAAAACCTGAGTTCCAAACGCCAAACGGCAGCCAGAAAGCTTAATCAGGAAGTGGTTAAATTAATGCAGCAACTAGGCTTGGGTAATGGGGTCTTTGAAGTTGCCTTTAATCAACAGGATGCAGTGTCATTTAAAAGCACCGGATTTGAAACCGCTGAATTCATGGTCAGCACCAATCCGGGACAAAAACCGATGCCACTACGCAAAGTTGCTTCCGGCGGTGAATTGTCGCGCATCAGTCTGGCTCTTCAGGTCATTAATGCACAAACAACCCAGCTACCGACTTTGATTTTTGATGAAGTGGATGTCGGCATTGGTGGTGGTACTGCAGAAATAGTCGGAACATTACTGGCAGAGCTTGGCAAGAAAGCACAAATCCTTTGCGTCACTCATCAGGCACAGGTCGCTGCTCAAGGCCATCATCACCTTCAAGTCAGCAAGTCGCAGGACAAAAAGGCTACGCAAACTCAGCTACTGGAAATTACCGAAACTCAACGGATTGAAGAAATTGCTCGTATGATAGGCGGTATCGAAATTACTGATACCATTCGACAGCATGCCAAGGAACTGCTGAAGACCGCATAAAAAAGAGCGGCAGTGCCGCTCCTTTTTTTATACTTGTTATTCTTTGTTGCTCATTGAAAGCTCTGGATGATGACGATAGATACTGTAATGAGTATCGCTATACTTTTTACTGAACCGATCAAAGATTTCATCAACCTTTTCTTCCGAACCTAAATGTTTCTCGGCCAGCTCACCAAAGCTAGGTTCTGGTGGCTGCATATCTGCAAAGTTTTTAAATGGAAAGGCTACCTGCAGCTCATTTGAACCAGTGACATTATAAGTCCAGCCCCAACTGCGATCCCATTCTATGGCTTTTGCCAGATCGCTTATTTCTTTCACTGAACTACTGATATCGGAGCCCGGAATGATGTGGTAGCTTCTGACTCCAACATAACGATAAGTTTCATCATCCTTCCAGTGGCTATTTTCCATATCGACCCAACTGTAGTGATGCGCATAACGCTCTACATATTTACCTGCTCCTTTATCCCAATTAGCCATAACTTTTGAATCATTGGCCCATTTGGCATAGTCGTCCTGATCTGCCCATTTAAAGCAGCAATAACGAATGATATAACGATTGAAGTCTGAGCCGGTATGCGGGGTATAAACTTGCCAACTTCTGGTATCACCCGCTTTTTGACGAACTTTTATGTGTGCCTTAAATGCTTCCTCAAACTCTTTTTCCGAGCCTGATTTAACATCCATAACCCACATACTGACCAGCGCGGGAGGCTTTTCTTCCGCAGCAAATGCAGTTAGTGGATATAGTAGATATGCCAGGAACGATATAATCGCTAGCTTTATGAGAGACTGCTTGTACATGGTAAAACTCCTTGTTAGTTGTTTAGTCCATCCCCAGACAAGCACAAGCTACAGGTATCAAATCGATACCAAAGTAGCCAATAGCATACTTACAACTGTACAAAAATCAATCAATTAAGCGAGATTTTACAATCGCTTGCTCCTAGGGCACGAGGTAAAGCGGTTTTGAAGAATATAGAGCAGATTCCGTGTCGTAGCACGGAATGACAAGCTTGATGAAGAGTGTTTGAAATTTGAGCGCTTAAAATGTGGATTTTCGCTCAAGAGCAAGCCGCAAGTGGTGAAAAAGCGGAGACGACCTGTAGTTCATACGAGTTAAACGCAGGATTTTCTTTCCAGAACTTTATATCAGTAAGATTAAAATGAGGATTTTGCTAGAGAGGGCGCGGCAAATTCACCGCGCATCGAAGGAGTGCATATTAAAAATATAAAATGTGGATTTTCGTTCAAGAGCAAGGCGCAAGTGGCGAAAAAGCGGAGGCGACCTTATAGGTCGTTGAGTATTTTGTAGCCACTTGCAACACAGCTATTGAGTGAAAAGACCATTTTACTTCTTGTTTTTGACGTAGAGGACCAAACTGTGATCCACAATTTCCACCCCATGCTTCTCAGCAATTTTGTGCTGCAGCTCCTCTATTTCTTCGCTGAAGAATTCAATGACTGTACCGTCATCAACATTGACCATGTGATCGTGATGCTCGCCATCATCGATTTCAAATACTGAGTGGCCACCTTCGAAATTATGACGGGTGACGAGTCCTGCTGACTCAAATTGGGTGAGTACTCGATAGACAGTTGCCAGACCTACATCATCTCCGGCTTCTAGCAATAGTTTGTATACGTCTTCCGCGCTAAGGTGACGATCATCGGAACTTTCCAGGATTTGTAATATCTTAACCCTCGGCAGGGTGACCTTTAATCCGGCTTTTTTTAATTGCTGATTTTCCAAAAACTCATCCTCCAATAGATTTGCGCGGCAAAATGATTATACTATGCCAAGAATTTATGAAAAGCCATTCAGTATACTTGCGAATGGTTATTTCAGCAAAAAACACTAACTATCAGGATTTTCATGAAAACTATTTTTCTTTCTGCGCTTTTGATTTGTTTCAGTTTATTAAGTGCTTGTGTTTATAAACCAACCATCCAGCAGGGTAATATTCTTGAGCAGTCTGAAGTGAATAAGATAAAACCCGGTATGACCAAGGACCAGATTTCCTATGTTTTGGGCAACCCTGCCTTAAACACCAATCTCAATTCAGACACCTGGTACTATCTGTATTACATGGTGCCATCAAGTGGTGATAAGCGCGAAGAGCGTCTGATTCTGCATTTCAATGGTGATGTGCTGCAATCAATGGAAGGCACTATTAAGCCTGAAACTGAGGAATAATCATTAATGATTTCTTTCATGAACCCTGCTTCGGCAGGGTTTTTTGATACTCTTTCAATAGATGATGACACATGGCTTCAGGCGCCTCGTGATGATTTTTACGACTCATCATTGCGATAGTCAGCTTCAGTTGCTTTAAATATCGGCGGCAGCTCACGCACACAAACAGGTGCAATTTAACCTGAATTCTTTTACCCATGGTCATTTCATCATCAATGTAATCACTGGCCTGCTCGACCAGATGTTTGCAACTCAACATTCGCCTGTCCTCTGAAATTTTGCCACCACCTGCTGAATTTTGTCGCGTGCCCGGTGCAATAGTACTCTGGCATTGGATGAACTGACTTCCAGAATGTTACAAATTTCTTCAAATTCCAATCCGGCTGAATCGCGCAGTTCCATAATGTTTTTCTGTTGTTCTGGTAATCGGCTTAAATGCTTATCCACACAATCCTGCAGCTCTTTGGCCGCCAGCAATTCATCGGGAGATCCTATATCCCATGAAGGATTTCGTTGATTCCAGTGTCCACTGCCATCAAAACGTGGATCGGTGCCTATTCTTGAGTCCGTCGCCCAGTGCTCATCTACAGCCTCCATTGATACAGAACGCGATTCTTTGCGATACCGGTTTTTGGCTTCGTTAGCTACGATTCGCGTGACCCAGGTTTTTAGGGCAGAGCGCCCTTCAAACTTCGGAAGCGCCTTAATAACCGAGAGCCATGCTTCCTGCACCACTTCATCGGCAATTGAATGTCCAACGATGGCTGCTGCAACACTATACAGCGATGGGTACCAGGCTCTGACGACTGCCATGAATAGCTGCTGATCATTGCCAATAAGCCTCTGAACGAGCTCAGACTCTTCTGGTAGTTCCTCGGATGTGGATGGATCTTTATGATGCATTGGGCCACTTTTCGCTTAAGACTTATACTTTTGACAATCATTCACACAACAATAACGGTATTAGAGTAACAATACGCCCAGTTATTACATTTAGCTGGCAATTGCAGTTTTCATTATCAATAGTATATTGAATACATCATCCTGTCAGCGCCTATCGCAAATCAGCCAAAGGACTAGTATGCAAACAGAAGGTTTTATGTCGTTTGTCAAAACCACTATGGAGTGGATAGCCGGATTCTTCGTGGTCGCGGTTATTTTGCTGCTTCTGACCATCATTGTGTTTTACATCATTGATTCGACTCAGAAGAAACACGCTATTCGCCATAACTTCCCAGTTATTGGACGCTTCCGTTATTGGTTTGAGCACCTTGGCGAGTTTTTCCGACAGTATTTTTTCTCGATGGATCGGGAGGAGTTGCCTTTTAATCGCGCTGAACGCACCTGGGTTTATCGCGCAGCTAAAGATATTAGTCGAACTCAGGCTTTCGGTTCGACTCGCAATCTCAATCAGGTGGGAACGGTTTTGTTTATGAATGACCAGTTCCCAACTCAGGAGGAAGACGCGGTTGAGGCGCCTCCTGTGATGATTGGCCCCTATTGTCGTACCCCTTACCTTGCACAAAGCTTTTTCAATATTTCCGGCATGAGTTACGGCGCACTTTCTAAAGTTGCTGTTGAAGCCTTGGCAAGGGGCGCCGCTCGTGCCGGTTGCTGGATCAATACCGGTGAAGGTGGTCTTTCTCCCTATCATTTAACCGGTGGTGGAGATGTGGTATTTCAGATTGGAACTGCCAAGTATGGAGTTCGCGATGCCGAAGGCAAGCTGAGTGATGATAAACTCAAAGAGGTGGCCGAACACCCGCAAGTAAAAATGATTGAGCTAAAACTGGCCCAAGGAGCAAAGCCAGGAAAAGGGGGGATTCTTCCAGCTGAGAAAGTTAATGAAGAAATTGCTAAAATTCGTGGCATCCCTGCAGGTGAAGCCTCAATCAGTCCTAATGGTCATAGGGAAATTCATACTGTCGGCGACTTATTGGATTTAATCAACCATATCCGTGAGATTACTGGCAAGCCGGTTGGTTTTAAAACGGTGCTTGGTAGCGAGCATTTTCTCTTTGAGCTGTGCGCTGAAATTCATAAAAGAGGCATCGAATTTGCGCCCGATTTCATTACGGTAGACAGTGCTGATGGAGGTTCAGGTGCTGCGCCCCAGCCGTTGTTTGACTATGTCGGCTTGACCCTTAAAGAAAGCCTGCCTATGGTAATTGATATTCTACAACAGCAAGGCCTACGTGATCGTATCAAGGTCATTGGTTCAGGCAAGATGATAAACCCATCCATGGTCGCCTGGGCTCTGGCCATGGGTGCGGATTTTGTGCTGTCTGCCCGCGGCTTTATGTTTGCCCTTGGCTGCATTCAGGCTATGCAGTGTAATAAGAATACCTGCCCGACTGGCGTCACCACCCATAATCCGGATCTACAAAAAGGGCTCGACATCACAGACAAATCTGTTCGTGTCTATCATTATCATAAGAATATGGTGAAAGCGGTGGGCATGATTGCGCACTCCTGTGGGGTCAAGGAGCCACGCCAGCTCAAACGCCATCATATGCGGGTTGTAACAGAATCCGGACTTTCGACTCCAATTGATAAAGTTCATCCTTATCAAGAAAACAAGATTCCGACCAAGAATCTATAAACAGGAGCTAATCCATGCAAACTCTAGCCGATAAGTACTACAGTTTTACCGGTGCCGTATGTAACTCGGTCAAACACCTTGATGGTTTACCACCGCTGATGTTTCGTCTTTTATTATTCTTTCCGTTCTGGGAAGCGGGCACACGCAAATTTGCCAATTTCGAAAGCACTGCCAACTGGTTTGGCAATAGTGAATGGGGATTAGGTTTGCCTTTTCCTGAGGTCATGACCTTTCTTGCCGCAAGCGCAGAAACCGTTGGAGCAATTTTATTACTGATCGGTCTGGCTGTTCGCTGGATTACCATCCCTCTTATGATAACCATGCTGGTCGCCATTTTTGCAGTGCACTGGGATAACGGCTGGTTTGCGATTGCTCAATCCACCGATCCTGAAATATCAGAACGACTGGCCAGGGCAAGAACCATTCTGCAAGACCATGGTAATTACAGCTGGTTAACCGAAAAAGGTAATATCGTTATCCTGCAAAATGGTATCGAATTTGCAGCAACTTACTTTATCGTGTTGCTATCGTTGTTCTTTACTGGTTCAGGCCGTTACTTCTCAGCCGACTACTGGCTGAGCAAAGCATTTCCCCATAAAAAATAGCACAGAGTTATAGTGGCCAGCGAAAGGTGAAAACACACCTTGAACTGGCCCAATTAATTAGCCACAATCTCGATGATTCCCTGCTAATCCGACCACAAATCCCTTACAATAAGCGTATCATTGCAGCCATTTATCGCGAACCAAGCTAACTTATGAGCGACTATTTCAAAAAATCTTTAGATATTCACCGTTATTTACGTGGCAAATGGGCCATCAAGAGCAAGGTGCCATTGCAAAACCGTGAAGACCTATCCATTGCCTACACTCCGGGTGTAGCCGCAGTCTCTAATCATATCGCCAAAGACAAAAACTCCAGTTACCTCTACACCATGAAAGGTAACTCGGTGGCCATTGTCTCCGACGGTTCGGCGGTATTGGGGCTTGGCAATATTGGTCCTGAGGCTGCCTTGCCGGTTATGGAAGGCAAGGCCATTCTGTTTAAAGAATTTGCCGATATTGACGGTGTGCCGTTAGTCCTTGATGCCAAAGGTGCTGCAGAAATCATTACCGCAGTAAAAGCCATCGCCCCAACGTTTGGTGGTATCAACCTTGAAGATATCGCTGCTCCCAAGTGCTTTGAAATTGAAGAGGCCTTGCAGGATATCGGTATTCCGGTTTTTCATGATGATCAACACGGCACCGCGATTGTATTGTTGGCAGCCTTAATCAACGCCTGCAAAGTCACTGGCAAAGACATCAAAGAACTTAAAGTGGTCATCAATGGCGCTGGTGCAGCCGGAACTGCAATTGCCAAATTGTTGCGTTGCGTGGGTCATGATGAAGCAGCCTGTATTCCTGTCGAAGATGTTCTGGTCTGTGATTCTCAAGGAATCATTTCTCCGGATCGCTCTGACCTGAACGAAGAGAAGAAAAAACTTCTGGCTTACACCAATCGTCACAACCGCGGTGGCAAGCTGCTTGATGCCTTGAAAGATTCCGATGTGTTCATCGGCGTATCAAAAGGTAACCTGCTAACCGGAGACGATATCAAGTTAATGAATGAAGGCCCGATTATCCTGGCAATGGCCAACCCCATTCCAGAAATCATGCCTGACGAAGCCATAGCCGCCGGCGCTTCAGTGGTTGGTACAGGTCGCAGTGACTTCCCGAATCAAGTTAATAACGTACTGGCTTTCCCGGGGATCTTCCGAGGTGCACTTGAAGCGCGCGCTACCCGCATTACCGAGGCCATGAAAATTGCCGCTGCCTATGCGTTAGCCGATGCAGTGAATCATCTGGCAGCCGACCATGTGTTGCCTGATCCGCTCAACCGCAACGTAGCACAAAAAGTTGCCGAAGCGGTCAGAGAGCAAGCCATCAAAGATGGCGTTCAGCGTCCGCTATAACCCTTATTCACAATTCAGCAATTTCTCGACAGCCCGAGTAATCAGCTCGGGCTGCTCCATCATTATCAAATGCTCCTGGCTTTCTAATGGCCAGTAAGCACCACATTGACTTTTCTGCGCTAATGCAAAAAACCAGTCACGTCCTTCATCTCGCCACTGAACGATTGAGGCTTTCATTGATTCATCTTCAATCTTGGGTAGGTACGCTGTTTCAAAGTCACTATCGATCACCACCAGCGGTAAGCTTTCTGGCAAAGGGTGTTTTTTTGCTTGCGAAAGATCGTTGCGGTAATGAGTTGTTTCTCGAAATTTCTCCAGCTGAAAACTTCGGGTGTTTCTGATCGATTCTATGGCGTCGTAATAATCCCAATTCATGTATTCCTCAAGATTTTCAGGAATTAATGTTTTTACATGCTCTCTCTCAGCAATAATCTTTTGCTGAATATTTTCATCGTACTGACCCGATGTTATGTACTGCTCTATCTCTTCCCAGCCTTCTCGATAACGTTCAGTTTCTGTGGAGTAGTGTTTTATGGAGTGTTCGGTTAATACATCAGGGTCAATCAATACTGCACCTTGGATGTATTGTGCTGCTTCTGAATTTTGCAGGGTGGTATGCAGTGACAGGTTTGAACTTGCAAAAGCCACAATAATCACCGGCTCTCGCTGTTGTCTGATGAAACTTGATATGTCTTTGCCAAACTGTTGGTAAGAAGGTTTAGCAACGGGATCTGACCAGGCGTGTCCGGCTCGGTCTACGGCAACCGTGTAATAATCTTCTGCAAGCACATTTTGCGCTAACGCCCACCAGCCACTATCACTATGCCAGTTGTCGGTTGGACCTGATAATAACAGTAGATAAGACTCTGAAATTTCAGGATTTCCTAATTTCCGAATATGTAGACTGTGGCCATTAAGATTTATCAGCTCACTACCCTGAGGTAAAACCTCTATTTTGTCGGTTAATTGAGCTTTAACCGGCCCTGCTAATTGTACAAGCAACACTAAAAATATGATGCGCACCATGGCTAACTCCGAACTTCTGTACCAGTCCTCATTCTATGTACTAAGCCTCTGATTTAATGCAGATTTCTGTAACAGATTGTAACTGTTCAGCGTCTAATTGTTTTAATGTGATATTGTCGTAAGTTCGGATAACGTTTCTCCGATAGATTCACATGATAGAAGCGGGGTAGCTCACATGAAATCAATAATTACAGTCACAGGAAGTCTTGGGTTAGTACTCATCTCTTTACTGCACCCACCAGTTTCGGCCCATAGCGGCTCGCATCCGGTGCGTTATGTTGCAGCCAACGGCACCGACCAGGGTGATTGTTCCAAACCTTCTGCACCTTGCGCCAGCATTGCTTATGCGGTCAATCAGTCCAGCAAAGGCGATAAGATTTATGTCGCATCAGGCACTTACCATGCCGGCGAGATGGATATCTTTTATTTGCTTAATGACATGGTCGCAGTGAAAGGCGGTTTTTCTACTAAAGATCAATTCGCCAAACAGAATCCTGAAAAACACCTGACAACCATAACTGGCATACCTGCTGAGTATCGCGAAAAGCTAGACAGTAAAGGATTTCATTTACTGCAGGATGCCAAGGGTCTTCCAGAACAACGTCTCAAGCCCGAATACCTCAAGCTACTGGACCGCTATCAGAAAATTACCACCACTTTTGAGAAACAATTAACCTGCTCAAGTGGTCAGGCTGGTGAATACCCTTGCCGCAATGTCGATCTTGAGTCACACCTGCCCTTAAGCCAATTGAGCTCCACCCCTTCCAGTGCCAGTGATATCTGGGGTTATGTGGATTTAAACAATAATCGTGAATATGCGGTAATGGGGCTATTCAACGGAACCGTATTGATTGATGTTACTGATCCGGTTAATCCGATCGAGGTGGGTACGGTAACTGGCGCAAACAGCACCTGGCGTGACGTTAAGGTCTATCAATATTTCGACGACGCTGCCCAACAATATAAAGCCTACGCCTATGTCACTACCGAAGGCCAGGGTGGGTTGCAGATTATCGATCTCAGTAATGCGCCTGAATCAATTGAGCTGGTAAATACTATTAATGTATTCCAGACCGCGCATAACGTTTACCTGGGTAACATCAACTACGCTGACGGAACTGCGCTTGATGGTCATGCAGCCTACCTATATATCGCAGGCTCCAATCTTGACAACGGCTCCTATCGGGTGTTTGACCTAACTGATCCGGTCAATCCAACTCTTGTCACTACTCCAAGTTCTGCTGGTTATGTCCATGATGCAACCAATTTAATCATTGACGATGCTCGTACCGCACAATGTGCAGACGGCCATAACCCCTGCGAGATTTTCGTGGACTTCAATGAGAACACGGTTGATATCTGGGATACCACAGATAAGTCTGCTCCCTTCAAAATCAGCAGCACCAGTTATGCTGGGGCAAGTTATACCCACTCCGGCTGGTACTCCAAGGATAAAAACTACATATTTATTCAGGATGAGCTGGATGAACGGAATCTTGGAGTCAACTCAAGACTTTATGTCATGGATATTCAAGACCTGACCGCTCCAAGAGCCATTGGTTGGTATGAAGGTTCAACTAGAGCCATTGACCATAATGGTTTCACTCTTGGCGATAAGTACTATATGTCTAACTACAAGCGTGGTTTAACCATTCTTGATGTATCGGATCCAACTGAACCTAAAGAGATAGGTTTTTTCGATACCTATCCAATTCCTGAGGCCAATGACCCACAGTTTGACGGCGCCTGGGGAGCCTATCCATATTTACCCAGCGGCAATATCCTGGTCAGCGATATTTCCAATGGCTTATTCGTATTGAAGGATAATAGTCAGCTTGGTGACACCGTCCCCCCAACACCACCTACTCCTCAGCCAGAACCCGATTCAGGCGGTGGTGGCGGTGGCTCGACGCCATTGTGGCTACTATTAGCATTAACACTGCTCGGCTTAAGACGGAAACTTATGCCACAGTAAACATCTCCTCAAGGAGGAGCAAGTCTGGGAAGCGCCGCATTATGCTGCTATCCATTGCTGGAAATCCTACCCCTCCAAACCTCTGGCAGGATGGGTAGCAGCGCGGCCCCAGTTGCTCTTTTTTCTTTTGTTCAAATCAAAACTGCTGCTCAATCTACAAAGCTTTTTGAGGAATTCTATATAACCTCTTGCTAGGATAATCTAATCATAGCGAGGTAACTCTATGAAAAAATTAAATCTTTCTATCTATATTTTAGGTTTATTGCTGGCTTCCTTATTGGCTGGCAGCAAAGCTTTGGACCATTTTGGCGAAGAATATGCCAATGAGGCTTTAAAACGCGCTTTAATTTCCTTTGCGGTTGCCCGAACTCTCAATGGCCTTATTTCGGTAGCCCAGGAGGCTGAAATTGCCATGCAGCCAGCTGGTGTTGGGCTGAATGTGTCACCCGGGGAAATTCTTGATCCGGTGAACGATCTTATCGAGCGTTTTTCATTGGTTATGCTGGTGGCCGCATCAGCCATTGGCGTGCAAAAACTTCTGCTCGCCATTTCCGCCTGGGATCTGTTCAACTATCTGGTGATAGGCTTCTGGATCATTTATGGCGTCATGCTGATCGTCAAACGAAACAAACCCAAAGGCTTACACCCGTTATGGCATAAAACGGTTATCTTCCTGATATTGGTTCGATTTGCTACACCGGCCATGGCGCTGACTAATGAAGGACTTTATCAGTTATTTCTGGCAACTAATTACCAGCAGGCAACAACTGAGTTAGAGGGTGTCAGCCAGACCATTGAGAACAATACGCCAGAACAGGATGCCGCAAGTCATCAGGAAAAGTCGGCCTATCAAGGTGCAAAAGAGTGGTTAAGTAATGCGATAAGCCAACTGGACATCAAAAAACAGATCGAAGCCTACCAAGCTGCTGCTGAACGCGCCAGTCAGAATGTGATTGAATTAATCACTGTCTTTATTGTGCAAACGATTCTGTTTCCACTGTTTTTCCTTTGGCTTATCTATCGCTCCGGGCGTGGACTACTAAAAGGCTCAACTCCATCAAACTAAAGTTAGATCCATCCATAAAAAAAGGTCGGTAAAAACCGACCTTTTTTTATACTTACAGCGACTAATTAGAAGTCAACAGTAGCCGTTTCATCCACAGTAACCGTAACATTCTGTGTAACACTAAAGTTGATTGTGTCGTCCGTTTCCGGATTGTCATTAGCTGCTTCACAGGTAAAGGCTAGAGTGTAATCACCGGCCTGAACAAAACCAATTTCATACTCATACAAACCATCGGTATTCATCTCAACGGTTGTAGTGGTAATTGGCTCTGGTTCGTTAGCGTCGATGTCGTCTGTTTCAGCATCATAGCCAGCAAACAGATAAACACCACTGGTTTCAGAGCAGCCCTCTGCATTGAGTAGATTTTCGTCAACTAAGCCATTGATATGGCCAACTTCTAAGTTATCAACGATACGTAACGTTGGACGCAGGAAGTAATCACCACTACCATTTTGAGGTTCATGCACAGACTTTCTTAAATCAAAATCAATGGTGAAGTCTGTAATACCGCCCGCAGCAACGGTAAACGGACGATTAAGCTTTAATCCAGTTTGCGCCCCACTTGGGACATACAATGAATATCTTGCACCATCAATATCGATATAGGAGTCAGTCACTCCCTGATTAGCGTTCACTTTCAGTCGAATCCACTGATATTGACCTGCATTAACCGTAGTTTCAGGCAGTAGCTCAAGTGATTCATCGCCTGTAAGCTGCAATAAGTCGATGGTTTTCGGCGTATCAAAATCGAAATTCAAGCGCTCGCCTGGGCCTTGAACCTCAATAC
The DNA here is from genome assembly GCF_002838765.1 of Kangiella profundi. Taxonomy (NCBI): domain Bacteria; kingdom Pseudomonadati; phylum Pseudomonadota; class Gammaproteobacteria; order Kangiellales; family Kangiellaceae; genus Kangiella; species Kangiella profundi. The sequence continues at coordinate 2,417,983 of NZ_CP025120.1, forward strand.
CGGTAAACTCAACAACAACAGCTTCTGCACCGTCCACAGGTGCGTCAGTAATTGCTAATGCTAATTTACCGCTCTCGGGATCATCATCAGATTTGCAACCAGCCAACGCTAATAAAACACTGGCTAGTACTAAGCCATGTTTAAATTTCATAGTTATTTACCTCCACTTTTGAGTGAGAGCTAGGTTAGCGCAACAGGTTTGGATACATTGTGATACAAATCGCAAAGCCAACAGAGCTCGCCGAGGTTGTCACTAAAACTGTGAGCAATGTCAAAAATACTGACAATCAACCTCACAAAACAAAAACTTATATCACTGTAATAGTCTCCCTTAAGTCTATACCTTACTCCTTTTACCATAGGAATATCACTGGCTTTTTCGTATAATTGCGCCTCTTAACTCCATCCAAATATAGGGATTCACATGAGACCGAGTGGCCGCACAAGCAATCAACTTCGTCCAATTACCATCACGCGACAATTCACCAAGCATGCAGAAGGCTCTGTTCTTATCGAGTTCGGTGAAACCAAGGTTCTTTGTAATGCCAGTGTGGTTGAAGGCGTTCCTCGTTTCCTGAAGGGCAAAGGGCAGGGTTGGGTCACCGCAGAGTACGGTATGCTTCCCCGCTCAACTCATTCTCGCATGGACCGTGAAGCTTCACGTGGTAAACAGGGTGGGCGCACTCTGGAGATTCAGCGTTTAATCGGTCGTTCTCTGCGCGCAGCAGTTGATCTGGGACAGTTGGGTGAAAATACCATTTATGTAGACTGCGATGTAATCCAGGCCGACGGCGGCACCCGAACAGCCTCCATTTCCGGCGCTAGCATTGCCCTTCATGACGCATTATTCCATATGCGTAAAACAGGCATGATTAAAACCAACCCTCTTCGTCATATGGTTGGCTCAGTATCGGTAGGCATTTATAAAGGCACCCCAATCCTCGACCTGGATTACATTGAAGACTCATCTGCCGAAACCGACATGAACCTGGTTATGGATGAAAATGGTGGCTTCATTGAAATTCAAGGCACAGCCGAAGGTGAAACCTTCACTGGCGATGAATTAATGCAAATGCTGGAATTAGGAAAACAGGGTATTCGTGAAATATTTGACCTGCAGCGCAAGGCCGTAGCGGTTTAATTTCTCACAATAATCGGTAGGGGCAGACCTGTGTGTCTGCCCAAATCACCTAAGGACAACACAATGTTTCAGGAAAGAAACAGTCGCTCTATCCGCTTATCAAATTATAATTACTCCACTCCCGGTGCTTACTTTGTAACTATTTGCGCTCAAGATCACCTTTGTTTATTTGGAAATATCAATAATAAGGGCGACATGTTGCTTAATTCAGCGGGCTTTATGCTAGAGCATTGGTACAAAGAACTTGCCAATAAATTCAAAGCTTGCACTAAAGATGTATTCGTCTGTATGCCAAACCATGTTCACTTTATTGTCCACTTAGGGCAGACACACAGGTCTGCCCCTACCAATTTATGCTCACTTGTCCAGTGGTTCAAAACAATGACTACAAACAACTATATTCGAGGCGTAAAAAATAAAGGTTGGCCACCATTTAAGAGTCGATTATGGCAGAGAAACTATTGGGAACGAGTAATTAGGAGTGAGGAAGAACTGGATAAATACCGAGGTTACATCAAAACCAATCCAATTCGTTGGCATCTTGATAAATTAAATCCCGATAATTTCTGATTAACAAAGGGCAGAGACACAGGTCCGCCCTTACCAGCTCATTCAAATAATAATTTTCCTACTCCCCACAATGACCATGATGGTGGACGTGACCATGTGCCACTTCCTCATCTGAGGCCTTGCGAACGGACAAGATTTTCACTTCAACTTTAACGGTTTGACCCGCCAACGGGTGATTAGCATCTATCACCACCTTATCATCATGGATTTCGCGAACCACCACAGCATGAACACCATCACTGCTTTCTGCAGCCAGACGCATGCCTTCACACAAGTTCTGTACTTCTGCAAAAGCTTCCCGTGGTACCTCTGTTCGCAGGTCATCTTCGTACTCACCGTAGGCTTCATTAGGCGGTAGTTCTACTTTAACCTTTTGCCCAATTGCTTTGCCGGTCAACTCCTTTTCTAGCCCAGGCATCACTTCGCCATATCCATGCAAGTATATCCAGGGGCCACCCTCTGCGGAGCTTTCCCAGACCTGCCCTTCCTGATCCATTAACTTATAATCCAATTCAACAACGGTATCTTTTTCAATATTCATAGCTAAAACTGGGTTCCAAAAATTAGGTTTGATGCCAGCACCAGCCACAAAGCAGTTAACGTTATAAAACTTAGAATGAATGCAGTAAAGCGGTGCATAACTTTGTTGTAGCTACAATGAATAACGCTATGAGCGATTCGAAAAGCGACGAAAGCCCAGGCGAGGGCAACCATCAAGGTTGAGCTGTTGTTGGTCAGCATGCTGGTAAAAATGGCTGCATAAAAGAGGATAGGCAGTTCGAACAAGTTCATGTAATTATCCGACGCGCGAGTATCGTCGAAATGCTCAAGACCACCTTTTCTAGAGTGCACCTTCTGCGGATGTATTCGCTCTGCTTTCATGTAGCTGACGCGACGACGGTACATCACGATGGCAACAATGATCGTTAAAAAAACCATTGCAACTAATGGCAAAATAATAGGTTGGGTCATTTAAATTCCTTAAGTTAGATTACTTAACCAAGCACTTTATCAATCGCCAGTGCAGCCCAAGCCTGCGAGGTTGGCATTAATTCGATACTATTGATATTGACGTGTTGCGGTTGCTCAGCAGCCCACAAAACTGATGCCGCGATATCTTCAGCAGTCAATGGGTTCGCCCCTTTGTAAACATTGTCAGCCTTATCTTTGTCACCATGGAAGCGCACCAAAGAAAACTCAGTTTCGGCAAGGCCCGGTTCGATATTGGTGACACGAACCTGAGTGCCCAGTAAGTCGGCTCGCAAGTTTCGGCTGAACTGTTTTACAAATGCTTTTGTTGCACCGTATGCATTACCACCGGGATAAGCATAGTTGCCAGCAATTGAACCAATATTGATAATGTGTCCAGACTTGCGCTCCACCATGCCAGGCAGAATTTTTCGAGTCATCAGATACAGGCCTTTAATATTGGTGTCCACCATACGGTTCCAGTCAGTTAAATCAGCCTGATGCGCCGGTTCAAGTCCCAATGCCAAACCTGCATTGTTAACCAAAATATCAATTTTAGAATACTCTTCAGGAATAGCGTCAAACATGGAGTTAACCTGTTCTTCCGATGTCACGTCCAATGGCAGAACAATTACTCTATCTTCGCCAAGCTCCTGCTTTAACTCCTGTTTCAAATCATCCAGTCGTTCTTTTCGTCGAGCTGCTGCAATCACTTTACAACCCTTTTGAGCAAATGATTTTGCACAGGCCAGGCCAAATCCAGAGCTTGCCCCAGTAACCATTACCGTTTTATCTTTCAGATGACTCATTGTTTACTACTCTTCTAATGCCACATTGAATTGCTCGAATATTAGCACAGGCTTATAGCTTTCACATCGGCAAATCCCGCCCTAAGGGCAACGGAACTCTTGATCGAGGGTTGCGCCATCCCCATGAACCATAGACAATGCAGTTATAATGAGTAATCCCACATTGCTCATTCGTACTTTCACATTCTCGTAAATTAATAAGACACAGAATAGATAATGACTCAAGAATACCAATTTCAGATTAGCGTTCAGACACAATATATTGAAGAACAGTCCGAGCCAGAGAACGAACGCTATGTTTTTGCCTACACCATCCAGATCACCAATACTGGCTCTCATGGTGCTACATTGAATGCCCGCCACTGGGTAATTACCGATGCCAACGGCGAAGTCACCGAAGTCAAAGGTCAGGGCGTAGTCGGCGAACAGCCCTATATTGCCCCCGGCAAAAGCTACGAATACTCGAGTGGTGCAGTTCTTAATACTCCAATCGGCACCATGCAGGGCAGCTATCAGATGGAAACCGATAGCGGCACCCAATTTGATACACCGATCCCTGTATTTAGCCTTGCGGCTCCCGGAGCACTGCACTAGATTTTATGGCGACTTACGCAATCGGTGATATTCAAGGTTGTTACGACGAATTCCGCCTGCTCCTAAAGAAAATTCAATTTAACCCAGCACACGATACACTGTGGTTAGCCGGTGACCTGGTCAATCGCGGCCCCAAATCACTCGAAGTGCTGCAATTCGCATACGAGCATCAGGATGTTTGTCAGCTGGTGCTTGGCAATCATGACTTAAGCATGCTCGCCAGTTTTTACACCAAAGCAAAACTACCGAAGAAAAGCGATCTGCATACCATTTTCGCTGCCGATAACATCAAGAAAGTAATGAAGTGGCTGCGTAAACAGCCGATGGCAATTTACGACAAGAACCTGAATGCCCTGATGACCCATGCTGGTGTGCCGCCACAATGGGGACTTAAGACAACGCTTGCCTGTGCTTATGAGCTGGAAGAAGTATTGGCTAAAAAAGCTAGCGCAAAAGACTTCTTCAAACATATGTATGGCAACAAGCCAGCTCTTTGGAGTAATAAGCTTGAAGGTATCGAACGCCTCCGTTATATCACCAATGCACTGACTCGAATGCGCTTTGTCCATCACGATGGCACCCTGGATTTCAAAAGCAAATCTTCACCAGGTAAACAGGCCAAGGGATTATTCCCCTGGTATGAGATGACAGAAATCGGCCATCAAACCCGACTGGTTTTTGGCCATTGGGCGGCACTGAATGGAAAGTGCCCGATACCTAACTTACACGCTCTTGATACTGGCTGTGTCTGGGGCAATAAGCTCACTGCGCTACGGCTTGAAGACGAAAAGCGCTTTAGTGTTAAAGCGCTATAACTTACCCTGCTTGATACGCTATCGCCAATCCCGCCAAAGATAGGTACAATTGCCCTTTTCGCCCATAATAATGGGCTTTCGCTCGTAAATTGAGCCGAACATACTGCAAAAGGTCATTAAGTTACATGGTTAGAAGCATGACAGCCTTCGCTCGCCAGCAAGTGGCGACCGAGTGGGGCAACGTAACCTGGGAAATAAAATCCGTAAATCAGCGATTCCTTGAACCTAATTTCAGGATGCCGGAAACCTTCCGTCATCTTGAGTTCTCGCTACGTGAAGTACTGCGTAAACAACTCAGCCGTGGCAAGCTCGACTGCACTCTGCGCGTTGAAATGGACTCGAAAAGTGCCGGCAAGATCAAACTGGATCAGGAAATGGCCCAACAGCTGCTTACCGCTCATGAGGAACTTCAGGTTCTGGCGCAGGACAATCAATCGCCGGATCTGACTCAGCTACTTCGTTGGCCTGGTATTTTGCAGCAGGAAGAAGCTGACACAGATACCATGGAGCAGGACGTGCGCAATGCCTTTGAAGAGGCAGTGAAACAACTAATCACCGTTCGTGAACGTGAAGGTGCGGCGTTAGCAGAGATGATTGAGCAGCGTCTGGCTGGTATTGGTGTTGAAGTGGATAAAGTGTCCGAACAGATGCCACAGGTCATGCAATGGCAGCGTGATAAATTACTCAATCGTTTTAAAGAAGCCGAAGTGGAATTAGATCCTGAGCGTCTCGAGCAGGAGCTGGTTTTCCTGGCGCAGAAACTGGATGTTGCAGAAGAACTTGATCGCCTTAAAACCCACGTCATAGAAGCTCAACGTATGCTCAAGAAAGGTGGGCCAATTGGGCGACGCCTGGATTTCCTGATGCAGGAGTTTAACCGTGAAGCGAACACGCTTGGTTCAAAATCCATAAATGCAGACATTACTGCCAGCGCCGTTGAGATCAAAGTACTCATTGAGCAGATGCGTGAGCAGGTTCAGAATATCGAATAAACTAGTAAGACAATGATTCTGCAATTTGCGGAGTCATTGTCTTAGTTACGGTTACAATCACGGCTCCAGTCACAGTTACAAGCCAAGCAATGATTTAATGATCGGCAAATCAAAATGTCGTCTAGCTGTTATGGCATAAAAGCTCTCTGTCACTGTCGAAAATGTTGTGTATTTCTTCAATTTCCCGCTGACTATCTCATCCTGTACCACAACTTCTGGCACAACCGATACACCTCCTGAATCCCTCGCTAAAAGTCTCAGCATTGCCATATCATCAACTTCTGCATAAGGGGTTACTAAAACTCCGTGTTCCTCGCAGTAAAGATCGAACTGCGTACGAATCTCACTGTCCGGTCCTGGAACCAGCACTTTTACTTTATCCAAATCTTTCGGGAAAGACAGACTTTCGAGGTAACTATCCTTAGGCCCCACCAGGCAGACTCTTTGTTTATCGATCAGTTTACAGCGCCAGGGAGTTACTGAATCCGACACCACCGGTCGATTGGATAACACTAGATCCAGCTTGTGGACTTCAAGCTGATTTAATAGATCCTCAAGATTCGATGACTTTAACTCCAGCTTAATATCTGCATTACCAAATACCGGCCGCAGGAAGTTCTCCTGAAAGTTCCGCGAGAGAGTCGCCACCGCTCCAATTTTAATTTGCTGTACCTGCTGATGTTCACCGCTTTTCATCACCGACATCAGCTCACTGCCCAAATTGAATATGCTTTCCGCGTATTGCAACACAACGTGGCCGACCTCCGTCAGCTGTAGGCTGCGACCTTGACGCAAGAAGAGATCATGTTCAAGCTGACCTTCAAGTTGACGAATTTGTGAGGAAAGCGCCGACTGGGAAACGTTCAGTTTTTCTGCCGCGCGAGTCAGATGACCTTCTTTCGCCACAGTCCAGAAGTAGTGTAGATGATGAAAATTTAGATTTCGCATATATCAATCGTTCTTTTTTATAGAACGTTTATATCACATCTATATATTTTACAAAACACATAAACGGATGCAAAAATACGCACCGTTTGATTTGAGCAACCAATAAGAGAGTCGTTATGTCTTTTTTTGTAGCCAGCGGGTTAGCATTAGCTGCAATCTTCTTTATCGGATTTATTGTTAGCTATCTCCCTGGCAGACATCATTGGCTTATTGCTAGAGCTACGGCTTTTCTGGCTCTATTGGTCAGTATTGGTTACCCCCTTATCGAATGGCTAATAACCGGCCAAACGCCTGCTCTAATTCCGGTTCTCATGGGGTTGCTGGTAGCATTGCTGGGCTGGGTGATTATTGGTTACTCCTCCCGTTATCTTGAGGGAGAATCCCGAGAGCGGATGTTTGTCCACGCGATTCTTTTTACCATCGCCTGTGTCTTTACTCTGATTTCAACCACTCACCTTCTCATTCTGGCCGTCGCCTGGACGGGCACCAGCATCAGTCTGCACTACCTGCTAACCTTTTATCGTGAGCGCAAAGCGGCACAGGTGGTCGCACATAAAAAATTTATTGTCAGTCGTCTTGGCGAAGTTGCCTTAGGCGTCGCATTGATTCTGATTTATCTTGAGCTTGATACTCTTTCTATTAATACGATTGCAGCATCTCTATCGGTTATGAATGAACTGACGCTCCCATTACAGTTTGCGGCAGTGCTGTTTGCCCTTGCAGCGGTTCTTAAAACGGCACAGCTTCCGCTTCATGGCTGGATCATTCAGGTGATGGAAGCACCAACGCCTGTTTCTGCATTAATGCATGCGGGTGTCGTCAATATCGGCGGTTATGTTCTGATTACCATGGCCACTCTAATCAATATGTCGATCCCGGCGCAGCTACTATTGGTGGTGGTAGGCAGTATTACGGCAGTACTGGCTGGCTGGGTCATGATGACTCGTATCAGTATTAAAGTCAGACTGGCCTGGTCAACTTGCGCACAGATGGGCTTCATGCTGATGGAAATCGGTCTTGGTCTTTATGAACTGGCCTTCCTTCACCTCATCGCTCACTCTATTTACAAAGGCCATGCATTTCTGGCGGCCGGCGACGCGGTAAAACAGGCCGAACACAAAGATTACCTTCCTTCCTGGGCTGAGCCAAAAGGCATCATTATGTCTTTACTGGTGGCGACTGCTTTGATTATTGCCTCATTACTGATCTGGCAATGGCTATTACCAACCTTTTTACTGGCCTCGGAAATCATCGTAATTCTGGTCTTTGCGTTGGCACCTTTGCTCTGGTATCAAAAAACTTTCTCCGCAAAATTATTTACACTCGGAACAGTGAGAGTCTTAGGTATAGCAAACCTATATTATGCCTGGCACCTTGTTTTCAGCCAGATCATGCCGTCAGCGGCCAGCGATAATTTACCGCAGTTAATCTGGATTATTTTTAGCTTCGGACTCCTTTATTTCGCCCAGATTGCGGTCATCAAGTATTCAAACAGTCGGTTATTAAGAGTCTGCTTCCCGTGGATTTATAACGGCTTCTATCTTGATGAAACCTTTACCCGCCTGACCTTCAAAATCTGGCCGTTAAAACTCAGTCCGGTGCAGGCCGAAACCAAAGTGAACCGTCGCATCAATTCCTCAGGAGAAAGCGCATGAATAATCTTCAACAGCAAAGTGAAACCTTTGAGCGCGAACTGGACGAGGCGATTCAGATTGCGACCAGCAGCATAGCACCGAGCTGGCCACTGGATAAGATGATTGCTGTAAATCCCTATTGGCCTCACCTTGAGCAAACCTTCAGCGAGACGTCGCATCACCTGGCGACCCTGGCAGGGTCTCCAATGGCCATGCCACTTTTTTACTACCAGCAGTTATGGGCTGAAGGTAAGATCAGTCGGTCACACTTGCAGCAGGCAGCTCAGGAGCTGGATACCGATCTAACGATTGAGCAATTGATTGATTCCCTGAATGGCGATGATCAACTGCTCACTCCCGTGCCACTGTTATGCGATACATTGGACAGCCAACGCGATTTACAGCATAAACCCGCCTGGTGTGACGCCATCACCCATCAGGTAGCGCAATTTTGTGCAGCTTACTTCGATAAGGATCAATCCGACTGGAATCCAAGTGACCCAGCTCCGCTCTATGCCAGCTGGTGTCATACCTTAAGCGATGATCACAGTATCAGTTTATTGATGCAGGCCAGCAGAATCCCTAGAGCCGCCAGACAACTCGAAGAAAATCCTCGCAAGCAAATTGAGATTGCCTTGCTCAAGCTAGATATTCCCAAACAAAACTGGGCGGATTATCTGCAGGCGGTCATGTACCGCATCAGTGGCTGGGCTGCCTGGTGTGCTTACCTGAAATGGCAGGCACAATTACAGGGTAACGATGATGATAATCTGCTTCAATTACTGGCTATTCGCCTGACCTGGGAAATGCTGATCGATGATGGAGAGCGTGAAGAAGGCTCAATCTGGCATCTCTGGCAGACACAGTGGCAAGGCCATTTTGAAAACTATAATGCTCAACACACCACCACTAAGCTGGTATGGCAAAGAGCACAAGAAATCAGCTATCAGCAGGAACTGGCCAAAACCCTCCAGCAGTACTCGGCTTCAAACAATCAACAATCACAAGCAGTGAAGATTCAAGCAGCTTTCTGCATTGATGTGCGTTCGGAAGTTTTCCGACGCCACCTGGAAAATCAGTCAGATGATATTGAGACGATTGGTTTTGCCGGTTTTTTTGGCCTTCCAGTCAGCTACCATCCGCTAGGTACCAATGCTGTTCGACCGCAACTTCCAGGTTTGCTGGCTCCACAGATGGTGGTCACAGACACCAGCGGCTCTGCTTCTGTGGATGAAGTTATCAGTCGTCAACGACAAACAACTCTGCGCAGTCTTTCGAGCTGGAAATCATTCCTTTCTTTACCAGGCTCAGCATTTAACATGGTTGAAAGCCTTGGTATCAGCTATGTGAACACCCTGCTCAATCGTTCGAGAGCACGCAATACTCATCAGGCCAAACCGGCACTGGGTTTAAACCAACGCCAGGCGCAGCAACTTCGTCCGCGCTTACAGGCGGAGCTGTCGCAACGCATTGAGCTAGCCGAGGGCGTCCTCCGGGGTATGGGGTTAACGCAAAACATTGCACCGGTTGTTTTATTGGTTGGCCACGGTAGCCAGACAGCCAATAATCCGCAGAAAGCAGGCTTGGACTGTGGCGCCTGTTGTGGCCAGACTGGCGAGGTCAATGCTCGAGCCTTAGCCGATATCCTCAATGATCCCGAGGTACGTAAAGGTTTGCATGATAAAGGGCTTAAGCTGCCCGAAGACACTCGGTTTGTTGCCGCTCTGCATAACACCACAACAGACCAGGTCAGCCTGTTTGACGCAGACAATCTCAGCGCAAAAGCACAGGAAGTTCTACCAACTCTTAAAGATGCCTTGAGCGAGGCTGGCAAAGCCTGTCGAGCCGAACGTGCTCCGGCGCTTGGACTTGGCAAGTTAACTCAAAAACCTGAAGCACTGCAAAAGGCGGTTATCAAACGTGCCAATGACTGGGCGCAAACTCGTCCCGAATGGGGGCTGGCCAACAATGCCTGCTTTATCGTGGGACGACGCTCTCTGACCCGAAACCTGGATTTCAAGGGGCGATCATTTCTGCACGAGTATGATGCTTCGCAAGATACTGATGCCGGTCTGTTAACACAAATTATGACTGCTCCGATGGTCGTTATTAATTGGATCAATATGCAGTACTTTGCCTCGACCGTTGATAATCATCGCTATGGTAGCGGTAACAAAACACTACACAATGTGGTCGGCGGCCGCATCGGTGTATTCGAAGGCAATGGTGGCGATTTACGGATCGGCCTGGCCATGCAATCCGTTCATGATGGACAACAGTGGCGCCATGAGCCATTACGCACCACCGTAGTGATTGACGCACCACAGGAACACATTGAAAAGGTCATCAATGAGCAGCCCCTTGTTGCCTCTCTAATCAACAATCAATGGATGCACCTGGCTCGATTTGAGAAAGGCCAACTTTATTTCTATAACCAAGGCAGCTGGCAAGCCCAGTCGTTTTCTGATGACGACCCGCAGGCTAAATGAAATCAGCTATGAAAACGCTACGACTTGATGCAAACAAGCCCAAAGATGTTCAGCTTGCAGGAGAACTCCTGCAGGCTGGCGAGCTTGTTGCCGTCCCAACTGAAACCGTTTATGGACTGGCTGCCGATGCATCCACCCCTGAAGCAGTAGCCAAAATATTCAAGGCCAAGGGACGTCCGACGGATCACCCATTAATCACTCACATTGGCAGCTTCGAGCAATTATCTCGATGGGCAGCAGATATTCCAGAGTGGGTCGAGAGTCTGACAAAAGTATTCTGGCCAGGCCCTTTGACTCTGATTTTTGAGCGTCACTCAAACGCACCTGATGTTATCACCGGCGGCCTGCCAACCATTGGCATAAGAATGCCGGCACACCCCGTGTTACTTGGACTGCTTAGAGATTTTAATCTCGCAATTGCGGCACCATCAGCAAACCCCTATCAAAAACTCAGCCCCACCAGCGCTGAACAGGTTCTCGCTGGTCTTGATGGCAAAATTGCTGCGGTTCTCGATGGTGGGAACTGTGCGGTAGGCACCGAGTCCACAATATTGAAAGTGGGTAAAGACAGAGCCCAGATATTACGTTCAGGGCCAATATCCGCTGCCTATCTCGCACCCTATTTGACAGTGCCTGTTGTGACTCCCAAAAAGCACCAACATGCAGTCTCTGGCAACAAGAAAAAGCACTACCAGCCCAGCGCCAGAATTAAGATCCTAAATCGTGAGCAGATCATTTCAAACCCACTGCCAGAATGTAAAACTGTTGGCGCGATCTTATATTCAAATTCGCTGGAAAGTTTCCGCGGTCACCACCTGATCCAAATGCCAAGTGACCACCAGTCCTACCGTCAGCGGTTCTTTTCGGCATTATTCGAAATGGACGGCAAGGGCTGCGACGAACTGTGGATTGAAGCACCACCTACCGACGCAGCCTGGCTGGATATCTGGGATCGGTTAACCCGCGCAGCACAGAAGTAAGCTGACTATTTGATTTTGTCAGTTATATTTAGAAACAAAATCCCGCTAAACAAAATATGCTATTGGTATATTATGCTCTAACAAAATCAATAAGTTCTGCTGACAATGAAGTTTAACCTATTCAGAATACTCGTCTTACTAATGTCCTTGGCAGCTTGCACTCTTGTAGCCAAGGAGCACTATCCACAGGATGAAAAAGCCAATCAACTGACCGAAGCAGTAAATCGGTTATGGACTGGATTATCCCACGAAGCCGACAGTGGTCCCGACATAAAAGTATTAAATGATTTATTTCATGACAATGCTGTCATTACAGGGATAAGACAAGAGTCAAACCAAAGTGAATTGTCACAACTCACAAAGTCAGACTTTCTGACTCGAATCGATAAAGTTAATCCTTACTCGTTTACCGAGATAGAACTTGACCGCATAACCTACCTCTATGACAACTGGGCTTCTGTTCAAAGCATTGCGTTATCCGAAAGAACTCAGGATGGTAAAACTGATACTTTCAAGGGCATTAACTCGATTCAGCTGGCTTACGATGGTAAACACTGGAAAATTATTTCATTGTTCTATGCTTTGGAAAGCCAGTCACCCATGAAGCTTGAAGCTTTAGAGCACACTACTAACGCTCCTCAGTAGGTGCTAACTCGACTATTCCTCAAACTATGGGTTGTCCTTTAGTTTAAATTTGTACCTTAGCTTGCCTCAACAGAGGTCCGAAGCAATTAGAGGAATAATTGCCTACTTTCTATACCGCGCAAGCTTTGTCTTGTGTTATGATCGCGCCTTTGTGTTTTCCGTTTGACCCTCCAAGCCCTATTATCCCTGCAGGCCTTGTGCTATAAAGGTTTGGCTTGGTTGAACTTTATTCTCTGGATTTGGATATAGCAGGATTTGATGACGACTATGACGCCTATCAACACCATCGCTAAAGGTACCCTTTATGTGGTTTCGGCACCTTCTGGGGCAGGTAAGACAAGCCTATTGAAGGCTGTTCTTCGAAAATTGCCCGAACTAAAGGTTTCGATTTCGCATACGACTCGCCCACAAAGACCTGGCGAGCAGGACGGCGTTGATTATCATTTTATCGATCAGACCACTTTCCAGCAGATGCTGACTGAGCACCGTTTTTTAGAGCATGCACAAGTTTTCGATAACTTTTATGGTACCAGCCGCGACTGGCTGGAAGCACAACTGGTCGATGGTCATGATGTGATTCTGGAAATTGACTGGCAGGGTGCGCGTCAGGTTCGCAAGTTAATGCCTGAGTCATGCGGTATTTTTATTCTGCCTCCATCACGTGAAGAATTACTGAGTCGCCTAACCAACCGCGGTCAGGATAGTGATGAAGTAATTGCCAGACGAATGGCGGCTGCTACTGCAGAAATGAAACACTACGACGAATACGATTATGTGGTGATCAATGATGACTTTGATATCGCCTGTGATGAACTGGCGGCCATTTTCACCGCACGTCGCCTGCGCATTGAAAGTCAGAAGATCCGTCAGCATCATTTAATCAATAACCTGCTATCAGATACTATGGAGTAGACGGTTTTTTACGGTAAACTTATTCCATACGCATTAATACAGTCTTTTTTACGCTTTATTCACTGGTTTTTTGCTAAAAGCCGACTTAAAGCACTGAATTAACCCCCTGGCGAATTAGCCACATTTTGAGTGTAAGAGGTAAATTATGGCACGTGTAACGGTACAAGATGCTGTTGAGAAAGTTGGTAATCGTTTTGATTTGATTATGTTAGCGGCAAAACGCGCTCGTCAGATCGCAACTGGTGGCCACGATCCAAAAGTGGATTGGGATAACGACAAACCAACGGTTGTTGCTTTACGTGAAATTGAAGAAAGCTTAACAACTCGTGAAACGGTTGAAGCAGACGAGCGCGCAGCAAAGCGCGAGCGTGAACAAAGACCAGTTCTGTTTTAATAAGCACGAAAATTAAGGTTTATTATTGATGTCCGATATGTCGCATTTCGAAAGTTTACGGGATGTGCTCGGCGGCTACCTTGAACAAAACCAGGTTGCCGATATTGAGCGCGCTTATAAGCTAGCGGAGCGTGCACATGACGGACAAATGCGCTCCAGCGGTGACCCCTACATTACACATCCTGTCGCCGCTGCGCATATCCTCGCTGAGCTACACCTTGATCATCAAACCATCATGGCTGCCTTGATGCATGATGTGATAGAGGACTGCGATGTGACAAAGCAGGATCTGACTACTGAGTTTGGTGAAACGGTTGCAGATCTGGTGGAAGGTGTCAGTAAACTGACTCAGATTGATTTCCAATCTAAAGAACAGGCTCAGGCGGAAAACTTCCGTAAAATGATGATGGCCATGACGCAGGATATTCGCGTTATTCTCATCAAACTGGCCGACCGCCTGCACAATATGCAAACGCTTGGCGCACTGCGCCCTGATAAACGCCGTCGCATTGCACGGGAAACACTTGAGATTTATGCACCGATTGCCAATCGCCTCGGTATCTATCGACTCAAGGAACAACTGGAGCTTTTGGGCTTCGCCAATATGTATCCCTTGCGTTATCGAATCCTGCAGCACTCGGTCAGAAAAGTACGCGGTCACCGCAAAGAAATCGTTGAGCGAATTACTGATCAGTTACGAACGCGACTGAAAGATGCCCGCATTACCAGCAAGGTCATTGGTCGCGAAAAAAGCGTTTACAGTATTTATAAAAAGATGCGCGACAAGGTGGGGACATTTAACGAGGTGATGGACATTTACGCCTTCCGCGTCATCACCGATTCCGAAGACTCCTGTTACCGCATCCTTGGTCAAATTCACAACCTGTTCAAACCCATACCCGGTCGTTTCAAAGATTACATCGCAATCCCCAAAGCCAACGGCTATCAATCACTGCACACCGTCCTTCGCAACAAGACCGGTATGCATATTGAAGTGCAGATCCGCACCGAGCTGATGAATCAGATGGCGGAGCATGGCGTTGCAGCGCACTGGTTATATAAAACAGGTAGTGCTCATCCAGCCGAAACTAAAGCACGCGAGTGGCTACAAAGCCTGATTGAACTACAGCAAAACGCAGGCGATTCGATTGAGTTCGTAGAGAACGTCAAGATTGACCTCTATCCTGATGAAGTCTATGTCTTCACACCAAAGGGTAAGATTATTGAACTACCCAAAGGCGCAACCCCGGTTGATTTCGCTTATGCCATTCACACCGATGTTGGTAACAGCTGTATCGCATGTAAAATCGATAAGCAGTTTTCACCACTAAGTACGCCATTGAGCAATGGTAAAACCGTTGAGATTATCACTGCTCCGGGAGCCAAACCCAACCCGGCCTGGCTTAGCTATGTGGTAACTGGTAAAGCCCGTTCCAATATCCGTAATTTTGTTAAAAACATTCGTCAGGATGAAGCGGTCCACCTTGGTCGGCGTTTACTTGAGCAGGTCCTCAAAAGTCCGCTTGAAGATTTTCCGCCTGAGCAACTGGAGTCAGTAGCCAAGATTACACATCACGATAGCGTTGATGAAATGCTGGCTGGCATTGGGCTCGGCAAAATCGCCAGCGTTCTGGTCGCGCATCGTTTAACCAGCGATCAGCAGGAGAGCGATGATACGGTTGTCGAAATGCCACAAAAGGATCAGGCTCCATTAGCCATTAAAGGCACTGAAGGCCTTGTGGTCAAATATGCACGTTGCTGTCGTCCTATACCTGGCGATCCGATTCTGGCTTATGTTAGCGCAGGTAAAGGATTCACCATTCATCGTGAAACTTGTCCCAATGTGCAACGTGCGCACAAGCACAATGACCGCTATGTACCTGTGCAATGGTCAGATGATGTGCAGGGTGACTTTATAGCCGAGCTTCGAATCGAAGTATTCAATCAACGCGGTGTACTGGCACAAATTACTAATATTATTTCTAACCAGGAAGCCAATATAGTTAACGTCGATATTAATGAACTGGATGGTTCTACCAATATTCTTACCTTCCAGATGGGCGTTCGCAATCGTGTCCATCTGGCAAATATCATCAAAAAATTAAGGGTCATTCCTTTCGTCAACAAAGTTCATCGTCACCCTTAATTAGAACTTTATATAACCTCTTTAAGGAAACTGCTGTGAGCAAAACCATTATTCAAACTGATAAAGCACCAGCTGCCATTGGCACTTATTCACAGGCTGTAAAGGCGGGTAATACCGTTTATCTTTCAGGCCAGATCCCATTGATTCCAGAAACCATGGAATTAGTTGAATCATTCGAAGATCAGGTTCATCAGGTTTTCAAAAATTTGAGCGCGGTCTGTGAAGCAGCGGGCGCCACTTTGAATCATATTTCTAAACTGAATATCTTCATGATCGATCTGGGTCATTTTGCAACCGTTAACGAGATCATGGCGCAGTATTTCGAACAGCCTTATCCAGCTCGCGCAGCAATCGGCGTTAAAGAATTGCCGAAAAGTGCGCAAATTGAAATGGATGCTATTGTAAGTTTAGATGAGGACTAAAGTGTGCAACCGCGTAGTCCTGAGCGTTTACAGAAAATTTTAACCCTACTGTCTAACCGTCAGCCGGATCTGACGGTTTTTATGGATGAGGTTCATAAACCTCATAACCTGGCAGCCATTGTACGCACCGCTGATGCTGTTGGCATTGGACATGTCCATGCTGTATTCCCCGAGGGCGTGCGTTACTCCGGCCACCACACTTCCAGTGGCAGTAAACGTTGGGTTACTACTCATAAGCATGACACCCTCAAGTCTGGTATTGCAGAAATGAAAGCGCAGGGCATGCAAGTTCTGGCAGCACATCTCTCAGACAAGGCGGTTGATTTTCGTTCTATCGACTACACCAAACCCACCTGTATTCTAGTTGGCTCCGAGCTTGTCGGTGTTTCTGATGAGGCAGCCGAACTTGCAGATGAGCACGTGATTATTCCGATGGTCGGCATGGTTCAGTCACTCAATGTTTCGGTAGCAACTGCACTGATTCTTTACGAAGCACAACGCCAACGTTCCAATGCCGACATGTATGGCGAATGCAAAATACCTCAGGCAGAAGTCGATGAAATCTGCTTCAAAGCCTTGCACCCGACCATTACCAAGTTTTGCGACAAGCACCAAATTCGTTATCCGAAAATGGATGAGTTTGGTGACATTGATGATCCGGAATGGAATAAGTTGCGTAAGCAAATTAAGTCCACTTAGTCAGCATTTATCAGGAAGGAAATATTGGTGAACTTATTAAGGAAATTAGCGCTCATCGCAATTACTCTTGTAAGCTCTTCATGCGCTACAAAGCAACAGGATCTTCACGAGCCATTGTCGTTAGAGTTCGATAACTCATTGAACCAATGTATTACCATAACCGGTCATACCTTGTTCAAAAGCAAGACTCCCTATCCTTTTAGCTGGCTGGAAATTCAATACAATCTACAGCAGAGCGTTGCTCACTGTGGTTGCAAATTTGCACAGGCTCATATTCGCATAGCCAGACAAGATAATGAGTTATCATCGGCGGCAGCTAATTTCCAGGACAACAATACCTTTATTGTTCCGGTCAGAACACAGGCCGTCATGATGGGCGAATCCCCCATAAAAATATCTCTGACCTGCCCACAACCTGAATAAAGGAATCGATCAACAGCTTGTTACTTTTTAGTACTATTGCCTGAAACCTTATTGTTATATATTGTCATGACAATTCTAAAATCATATTTCTAAGGGATTAGTCATGACAACTGCTTTGCTACCCACTTCCAGTGAAAAGCGATTTCACTCGCTTGATTTAATTCGCGGTATTGCCGTTCTTGGTATTCTGATCATGAATATCTACGGCTTTTCCAATATTTTTGCTTACTACATGAATCCCCATGCACTAGGCGAGGCTACTGCTTCGGATCTCTGGGTTTGGTCTTTTACGCATATCTTTGCTGATCAGAAGTTCTATACCATCTTCTCCATGCTGTTTGGCGCCGGTATTTTGCTGATGGCGGACAGAGCCAGGGAGAAAGGCGTTTCTGCCGCCAGGTATCATTATTTCCGAATGTTCTGGCTCATTGTTTTTGGTTTGATTCATGCACTTCTGATCTGGCTTGGCGATATTTTATTTATCTATGCCTGCATGGGTCTTTGGGTTTTCCTTTTTACCGATACCAGCGCTAAAACCAAGCTGATTACCGGTATCGTTCTAATTGCTCTGTATTCCCTCTATATGGCAATGGTCTCTTTTCATCTTGATAAGATCCCAGCGGAAGATCTCGAGTTTATGTTCTCGATGTTCTATCCCGATCAGACAACCATTGATGAAGAGACCCTGCCTTACATTACTTCTTATGCAGCTCAAGTGAGTGACCGAATTGATTTCTTTCTGGAGAATGTTTTATCCATGGGGTTAACCTTTGGTATTTTTAGAATAGGCGGCTCCATGCTATTGGGTATGGCGCTTTACCAATACGGGGTTCTAACAGCTGCACGCTCGCGTTCTTTTTATATCACGCTGGCTATCATCTGCCTGTTGATTGGCTTCAGTTTAACCGCCTGGGATATGAAGCAGCTGTTTACTCACGGTTTCAGCTTTGAGTCGTTAATGTTTTCTTATATGACACTGACCAATATCGCAGCCGTCTTTATTGCGATTGGCTATATCGCCTTATTTGCTTTATGGATCAAATCCTCGGCAGCAATCAAATTACGAAATGCGCTGGAAGCTGTTGGACGAATGGCCTTCACCAATTACCTAATGCAAAGCATTATTTGCACCACCATCTTCTATAGCTTCGGCCTAGGTTTATTTACCGAGCTTTCCCGCTTGCAGTTAATGGGCATTGTTGCGATAGTGTTTTTAGTACAACTTTTCTGGTCATCATGGTGGCTTAACCGCTTCCACTACGGCCCACTCGAATGGCTATGGCGCTCACTCACTTATGGCAAATTCCAAGCTTTTAGAAAACACTGATTTACCCATTATTGATTTGCGCCCTGTTGATGAATTTCGACAGGGCCATATTCAGGGCTCTACTAATCTCCCTTTATCGGAAATTGAAGATTGCTGGTATGAACTTCCACCCAAAGGCTCCCCGTTAATTTTATTTACCTCGTCTGACGAGCAACAGAAAGTTAAAGACTTGTTTGAACGCCAGCAATATCCGATTGAAGCAATATTATTGGCAGAAGAATTTGAGCAGGAGGAGCTGGTCAGTGATCCCAACAGCCGGCGACTGTGGCGTGCCAGCCCTTTACTGGAAAACTATATCGAATTAATCGAACAGCATTTACCCGGTACTGACCCACTGGCTTTCGATATCGGCTGCGGTTCTGGTCGAGACAGTATCTTTTTGGGGTTACATGGCTTTCAGGTGCTAGCCATTGACCGCAACCCAATGGCCATGGAGCGGATCAGCAATTTCATCGAGCGCTGGCAGGTTGATGTCACCCCCATCAAACTCAATTGCGAAGAAGAGTATGACCAGCTGATTCAGTTGATTCATCTTCAGAAGCCGTCGCTTGTTTTGCAGTGCCGATATTTGCACCGACCATTACTGGATCTTTACCACCAGCATTTACCTGCCGGCAGTATGGTGGCTATTCATACCTTCATGAAAGATGCGGCAAAGTACGGCAGTCCCAAAAAGCCAGCTTTCCTTCTGCAACCTGGTGAGCTGGCAGAAAAGTTTGCCGACTGGGACATACTGCTAGACCAAATCCATGTACTTCGTGACAAGCGACCGCTATCCTTGTTTATTGCTCGTAAGCCTTATTGATCTTCACATTTAAATGACGCGATAAGCCTGATAGTCATTGACTTCTTTGCGTCACTTCCTGATCATAGATAGGCAGAGGCTATCAAATATGACATTAACAGAGTTTAGATATATTGTTGCAGTCGCTCGCGAACGCCATTTTGGGCGTGCCGCAGAGGCCTGCTTTGTCAGCCAACCCACCTTAAGTGTTGGTGTTCGCAAGCTGGAAGAACAGCTTGGCGTTA
Organism: Kangiella profundi; assembly: GCF_002838765.1. Taxonomy (NCBI): domain Bacteria; kingdom Pseudomonadati; phylum Pseudomonadota; class Gammaproteobacteria; order Kangiellales; family Kangiellaceae; genus Kangiella; species Kangiella profundi. The sequence goes on from NZ_CP025120.1 coordinate 2,437,921, forward strand.
CCCTGTTCGAGCGCAGCAAATCAGACGTTAAAGTGACTCCCGAAGGCAAACCTATTATTGAGCAGGCTCAGCATATTCTTGAGCAGGTTAGCCAATTAAAGCAGATGGCTAAGCAAAACTCTGATCAGCTGGATGGCCCATTAAAAATTGGCGCAATATTCACTATTGGCCCTTATCTACTACCATCGTTAATCCCCATGCTGAAAAAGCTGGCACCGAAAATGCCACTGCATATTGATGAGGATTACACCCATAACTTACGCACCAAACTTCGCAATGGCGAACTGGATGTTATTTTCGTTGCACTTCCTTTCGAAGAACCTGAAGTCGATGTTATTCCGCTTTATGAAGAAGAGTTCATCGCTCTGTTGCCTGAAAAGCATCCCTGGGTAAAGCGCGATAAATTGCACATTGTCGATATCGCCGATGAAGTCATGATCATGCTGGGTGCTGGGCACTGCTTCCGTGACCAGGTGATTGAAGCCTGCCCGCAATGCAAAGACTCTAGCTTAAACCCGCAGAAAGACTGGATTACCGGCAGTTCCATCGAAACGATTCGTCAGATGGTCGCCAGTGGATTGGGAATCAGTGTTATTCCACGCTCAGCCGCCAACTTCCATAACGAAAAGTTAGGCCTGGTCACTCGAGAGTTTGATAAACCAATCCCAAGCCGCAAAGTGGCACTTGCTTTCCGACGCAGCTTCCCACGTAAAAAGGCTTTGGAGATTATCAATAACGCCCTATCGCAAATCACCATTGAAGGTGCCAAACCCCTCGACTGATGGCCATATCCAAACTCGCAGCAGATATTAATTTGGAAAAACTTCCCTGCACCAGTTTAAAAGGAGTAGGCCCTAAAGTTGCTGAGAAATTGGAAAAGTTGCATATCCAATCAGTTCTCGATTTATTGTTCCACCTGCCTTTACGTTACGAAGACAGAACCAGGGTTAGGAGCATTGCTTCTTTAAAAGATGGCGAGCGGGCTTTAATTAAAGTTACGGTTGAACTGGCGCAGGTGAAGTACGGTAAACGCCGCTCATTGGTGTGTCGAGCCAGCGATGAAAGCGCCAGTATTGATTTCCGATTCTTCTATTTCAACAAAGGGCAACAACAAAGGCTGCAACGTGGCGCTGAGTTTTATGCCTTTGGTGAAGTCAGACGCTATGGTTTTCAATTTTCCATGGTGCATCCTGAACTAACCGCCATTAATTCAGGCACTTCGGCCCCTTTACTGGAATCCTTAACGCCCATTTATCCAGCCACCGAAGGCCTCCACCAGGCCAGCTTCAGGCACATGATGAAGCAGGCGGTAACATTACTGAAAAAGCACCCGATTGAAAACCTGTTGCCTGCATCAATCATGCAGTCGCTCAAATTATCCGATATCAATGCTTCTTTGGCCTGGATTCATTCACCACCCAAAGATGCCGATTTAGCACAACTGGAATCCAACCAGACACCTGCAGTGCGCCGCCTGATCAGTGAAGAATTATTGGCACAGCAACTGAGTCTGTTATTACAACGAAATCAGCAAAAAGATTACACCGCCCCGGTTCTGAAACATTCAGGCAAGTTGCAGGGTCAACTGTTACAACAGCTGCCTTTTAAACCCACTGCGGCCCAGAAAAGTGTCATAGAGGAAATCATTACTGATCTGGAACAACCGCACCCCATGCTCCGTTTACTGCAAGGTGATGTCGGTGCAGGCAAAACCCTGGTCGCGGCACAAGCTGCTCTGCAAGCGATTGAAGCTGGCTATCAGGTGGCGGTCATGGCGCCAACCGAACTATTGGCCGATCAGCATTATCAATCCTTTAGTCAGTGGTTTGAGGCCATGGATATTCCCTGCGTGTTTCTAGCCAGTAAGCTCACAGCCAGCCAGCGCAAAGCTGCACTTGAAGCAATCGCCAGCGGAGAAGCCAAACTGATTGTCGGCACCCATGCACTGTTCCAGAAAGGCGTTGAGTATCACAAGCTCGGCCTGGCGATCATTGACGAACAGCACCGCTTTGGCGTCAATCAACGCCTGATGCTCAAACAGAAAGCCCCCGAAGGCATGCAACTACATCAGCTGATGATGACGGCGACACCGATCCCGCGCACTTTGGCCATGACCGTTTATGCAGATATGGATGTATCGATTATTGATGAACTACCACCAGGGCGGACACCAGTGCAGACTGTGGCGCTGGCCGATCAAAAACGCGATCAGGTTATCAAGCGCATTGAAACCGCCTGTCGAGATGAAAATCGTCAGGTCTATTGGGTATGCACCCTGATCGACGAGTCCGAAGAAATCCAATGTCAGGCGGCCGAATCCGCGGCCAACCTGCTGACACAGCAACTGCCAGATTGCCGAGTTGGTCTGCTGCATGGTCGCTTAAAGCCCGAGCAGAAACAGATGGTGATGGATAAGTTTAAACAAGGGGAGCTGGATATTCTGGTGGCAACTACGGTGATTGAAGTGGGCGTGGATGTTCCTAATGCCAGCTTGATGGTCATCGAGAATCCCGAACGGCTGGGCTTATCACAGCTCCATCAATTGCGTGGTCGGGTCGGACGAGGTTCAGTTGAAAGTCACTGCGTACTGCTTTATCAGCACCCACTATCCGATAATGCCAAAGCGCGTATTCAGGTCATGCGCGAAACCAATGATGGCTTCGTAATTGCCGAAGAAGACCTGCGCTTACGGGGTCCAGGTGAAATGCTGGGCACTCGCCAGACCGGCGAAGTCAGCTTAAGGTTTGCGGATCTGGTACGCGATGCAGAGTTGATTCCGGCCATACAGCAACAAGCGCATGATTTAATTGCCGAAAATAATGAGCTGGCCCATAAAATCTGCCAACGCTGGCTTGGCGCTCGTCAGGAGTTTGCTGACGTTTAAGCGTAACGCTTCATTGTAAAATCCAGTCAGATTTTCCTGTAAAACCCCGCTTTATCGCCCGTCGATCATAGGATTTAGCCTTTGTTTATGGTAAAGTTGCGCCCTTAATTTCATCATCTCAATCAACTGAGGATTCAGGAATGAAACAGCCTGTTCGCGTTACTGTTACCGGTGCAGCCGGCCAAATTTGTTACTCTCTATTATTCCGCATCGCCAGCGGTGAAATGCTAGGCAAAGATCAGCCAGTAATTCTTAACCTTCTAGAAATCACTCCAGCGCTTAAAGTGTGTGAAGCGGTTGCTATGGAACTGAATGACTGCGCATTCCCATTGGTTAAAGATATCGTTGTAACAGACGATCCTGCGGTAGCCTTTAAAGATGCAAACATCGGCCTGATGGTTGGTGCTAAGCCGCGTGGCCCGGGCATGGAGCGTAAAGACCTGTTAACCGATAACGGCAAAATTTTCAGTGCCCTTGGTAAAGTGATTGATCAGGTTGCTGACAAAAACATCAAAATCTGTGTAGTTGGCAATCCAGCTAACACCAATGCTTATATCCTTGCCAAAAATGCACCAAGCATCAATCAGCGCAACATCACAGCATTGACTCGTCTTGATCATAACCGTGCTATTTATCAGCTTGCTGAAAAAGCAGATGCTGAAATCGCTTCTATCAAGAAAATGATTATCTGGGGTAACCACTCAGTTACTCAGGTACCTGACATTTCTTTCGCCACAGTTAACGGTGAGAATGCAGCGGATAAAGTTGATGCTACATGGGCTAAAGAAGAGTTCATGCCAATCGTTGCTAAGCGTGGCGCAGCAGTTATCGCAGCGCGTGGTGCTTCATCAGCGGCTTCAGCTGCCAACGCCATCCTTGACCACATGCATGATTGGGTATTAGGTTCAGCGGAAGGCGACTGGGTTAGCATGGCCGTTCCTTCAGATGGCAGCTACGGTATCGAAGAAGGCTTAATCTACTCTTACCCAGTAGTTTGCAAAAACGGTGACTACGAAATCGTTCAAGGTCTGGAAGTATCTGACTTCATTAAAGACAAAATGATCGAGTCACAAAAAGAGTTACAGGAAGAAGCTGAGACCTGCAAAGACTTGTTCTAAGAAGTCTGACAAAGCTTTAAAAAGACCGGCTCCTGTAGCCGGTTTTTTTATGTCTGATACTTTCCTTTAACTGAGGCCCACTTGTAGGGATAAGTCATGACTTGTCCTTAGCACTTCACTTTACTGAACCTCTCTCCCTGTCATACCGCGGCTTGACCGCGGTATCCAGCGACTTTTATTATTGAAAAAGAACGTCGTTAGAAACGCTAGTGAATGAAATAAAAAAAACGGTAAACCTTCTTGAATTGGTAAGAAATATCGAACGGCACTGGATACCGCGGTCAAGCCGCGGTATGACGTATTATTTGGATTTATACTATTTCTTTTATCTTGTTATTTATGGCAAAGTAATCATACATTAACTATAAATCACTCCCTATGCTCATCGCCGAAACCGAACGACTACGTCTTCGTTATATAAAAGCTCCTGATGCAAAATTTATTTTCGAACTCTATAACCAACCCAGCTTTATTAAATACATTGGTGATCGCGGTATCCATTCGGTACAGGATGCTGAAGCTTTTATTTCGAAAGTCGAAGATAACTATCAACAGTTTGGTTTCTGGTTGTATCTGGTGGAAGATAAAGAGACCCACCAACCACTCGGGGTCAATGGTCTTATTCAACGAGACTATCTCGACGCCCCAGATATTGGTTTTGCTCTAATGCCTGAGTACTGTGGCAAAGGTTTTGCTAAAGAATCATCAGTGGCAGTGGTGCAACATGCAAGGCAGTTAAAGCTTGCAACAATCTATGCCATAACATCTCCGGATAACACAATTTCAGAATCTCTATTGGCCCGTATCGGTTTTACCTTTCAGCGACAGGATTATTTCGACAATAGCACAACCGCCATCAATCTTTTTAAATTAAAGCTTTAACCATTACCCTCTGTTACAAGCGCAACACCTGTTAACATTTTATGGGATTTTGTTGCTTTTGATTGCTTTATCCCTTTCCTTGATTGCGCTTAAATAAAACTATAGTTACAGCAGGAGATAATGCTATGTCACTCTTATTAAATATTCTATGGCTTTTGTTTGGCGGAATTTTTGTCTTTCTAGGCTATATCGCAGGTGGTATAGCTTTGTGTCTGACTCTTATCGGAATCCCGTGGGGTGTACAGCTGTTTAAGCTGGCCATTTTCTCGCTGTTTCCATTCGGACAGGATACCCGTATGCGTGACAACCAGCCGTTAGCCGGTGTGCCCAATGTGTTGCTGAATGTTATCTGGTTAGTATTTGGTGGGTTCTGGGTGGTTCTAAACCACTTGTTCTGGGGCCTGTTCCTATGCCTGACTATTATTGGTATTCCATTCGGCATTCAGCACTTCAAAATGGTTAAACTGGGTGTATGGCCTTTCGGTCGAGTCATTGTCGACCTGAAGTCTCTGCAACCAGCCTAAAAGAACGTTTCATAACCTCTCTACCCAAAGAGACTGTTCGGCCTGCTTCTGCAGGCCATTTTTTTGCCCCAATTTATCTGATTGTTATACTTTTCCTATTACGAAGCTCTGCTATGATGAATAGCATCTCAACAATAGTTACAAGGAATCGTTATGGGTAAGAAACTTTCTGTTGCACTGGCTGGCCTTTTTGTCGGTCTGGGTATTCTCGCCACCGGTTATCTGATGGCCAATGCCTTAATTGATTTTAAAAAGATGGACCGTATGGTTACGGTGAAAGGTTTAGCTGAAAGAGAGGTTAAAGCCGATATCGCCATCTTTCCTATTCGCTTTAATACCGGCAGCGATCAACTGGACGAACTCTACAAAACCATCACTCAACAAACTTCAGACATAAAAAGCTTCTTGTTAAATCAAGGCTTCAAAGAAGACGAAATCACTACTGGCGCACCGACCATATTCGACAAACAGGCACAGCAGTATGGTGGGGAGAGAGGGGGATTCCGTTATACAGCCAATATCACAGTGAATGTTTATACGTCGCAGGTGGACAAAGTTATTGAAACTCGTAAGCAGTTAATCGATCTTACCGAGAAAGGTATCGTCATTAATAGTGATGACTACATGGCTCGCACGGAGTTTCTGTTTAGTGGACTGAATGATATCAAGCCAGCCATGATTGAAGAGGCGACACAGAATGCCCGGATGGTTGCTGACAAGTTCGCGCAGGACTCGAACAGTGCTCTTGGAAAGTTACGAACTGCCAGCCAAGGTCAATTCAGCATATCCGATCGTGACAGCAATACGCCACACATCAAAAACGTTCGTGTGGTTTCAACCTTACAATATTATCTGGTTGATTAAGCTATAATTTCAAACTGCGGCATATAAGGTGCTTTTATTTGGTAAAAGCACCTGCCTCTTTTCTGCCACATTTCATAATCACTGCCCATTTTCCTAAACAAATCCAGCCACACTCCTTTGTTCTAATAAACGATAACAACTAATGAGTAAGGAGCAATCATGAAACGCGTACTATTCTTTTTATTTTGGGGAACATTCTTTTTAAGTATCAATCAAGTCAGCAAAGCCGATGAGGAACTCTTTCCTTCCAGCATCAATTATCGCTCGCTGGAAAGTGACCTCACCTTCAAACAGTTACCGCTTTCAACCGACATTAAGATGCATATCAGCAGTGTCGTTTCTCGAGTTTCCGTTAAGCAGACATTCTCTAATGAGTCTGAACAATGGCTGGAAGGCGTCTATCAATTTCCGCTACCTGAAAATGCCGCGGTCGATACATTAAAGATGTATATCGGCCAACGCATCATTGAGGGTGAAGTTCAGGAGAAGCAACAGGCTCAACGAACTTATGAAAAAGCCAAAGCCGAGGGTAAGCGTGCCAGTCTGGTAGAACAGGTTAGAGACAATCTATTCACCACTAAGTTGGCTAATATTGCTCCTGGCGAAAGCATCACCATCCACATCGAATTTCAGCAACTGGTTCATAATGATGGCACTCACTTTTCCGTGCGTATGCCTTTAGGTATTACTCCACGCTATGAGCCTTCTCAAGCCTTATCCACTTCTGTAGATGACTATGAGTATCCTTCTTCGAGTGCACAGCCTAAAGCTTCCGAAACCATCTTAGCTGATCATGATAGCGCTCAACTTTCATCAGCAACAACTCTATTTAATACCGGCGAACAACCCGACCGTCCTGTTAATGTTACGGTACATTTAAACCCTGGTTTTGATCTGTCATTACTGGAAAGTCCTTATCATCAAATCGTTACTCAACAGACTGGTAATGAATACACTATACAATTGGAAAACCCAGCACAGGCTGAACGTGATTTTGTGCTTAACTGGCAGCCCCAATTAGGTCAGGAACCTAAAGTTGCTCTGTTCAGTGAAAGTTATGAGGGACACAACTATCACGTATTGATGATGTTGCCACCGACCCACGATTTTGTTCAGCAAAAGACTCAACCTCGTGAAATGATTTTTGTGATCGACTCTTCGGGTTCCATGTCTGGTGATTCGATGCAACAGGCTAAACAGGGTTTGTATTATGCCCTGACACAATTGGGTAGCGAGGATACTTTCAACATCATCGACTTTGATCATGAAGCAACAAAATTGTTTGATGAAGCCGTACCAGCCACCCAGGCAAATCTAGAAATGGCAAAATATTTTGTCGCCACTCTTGAAGCCGATGGTGGCACTGAGATTGCTAAAGCCATTAACCTTGCACTTGATAAACCCAACAGCACTTTGTTGCGTCAGGTGGTATTTTTGACTGATGGCAGTATTGGTAATGAACGTCAGATCTTCCAGATGATCGAAAATCAGCTGGGTAATAACCGCTTATTCACCATTGGCATTGGTGCAGCTCCAAACAGCTACTTTATGAGTAAAGCCGCCAACTATGGTCGTGGAACATTTACCTATATCGGCAAAGCTTCTGAAGTGCAGTCTCAGCTGGAAAAACTTTTCAAGAAATTGCGCTATCCAGCTCTGGAAAATTTGTCACTGGAGAACCAGTCTCTAGGAAACAAATCTTTAGGCAATGGTACCGCCAGCAAATTAGAACTATATCCGGGCCACCTGCGTGATTTATATCTTGGCGAACCTTTATTTGTATCCTATCGCACCCCAAAAGGCGTTAATAACAGCATTCAGGTAAAAGGCCAGGCCGAATCTTATGACTGGTCATTTAAGTTACCACCAGTTACCAATGGGAAAGATAAAGGTATCGCACGTCTTTGGGCACGCATGAAAATCGATGCCATTAAAAGCGACTTCAACCTCGGCTACGACCAGTCGCGTGAACAAATCCTGCAAACGGCACTCGACTATCACCTGGTTTCCGATTACACCAGTCTGGTTGCGGTTGATAAGACGCCCGCCCGTGTCATGGAAGAGTTGAAAAAATTACAGCTAGCGAATCGTACTCCTGCTGGTTGGAAAGCACCTCATGGCTATCCTCAGGGTGGTACAGTTGCCAACCTTGCCATGCTGATTGGTTTCCTTGCCTTGTTACTGGCACTGGCCTACCAGTACAAATTGAATCGCCGTAACCGTACTCAGGCGTAAGCGAGTCAATTATGAAAACGTTCATACGCAAATACGGTGTTCTCTGCGCGCTGCTGACCATTAGCCTAACCGCTTTTGGTCAGGCCGGTTACATTAAAGCCAAAGCCATTCTTGCACAGTATTTGCTTGAAGACGCCTGGCAACAGACGCTTGTCGATGGACAGCCGCATAAGCCCTGGGACTGGGCCGATACCTTCCCGGTCGCCAAACTGACTGTACCCAGCCAGAACATTGAGCAGCTGGTTCTTTCCGGTGCTTCGGGCCGTAATTTGGCCTTTGGCCCCGGACATCTATTATCGAGCAATTTGCCCGAACAACCCGGCCATACGATTCTAGGCGGCCACCGAGATACACACTTTGAGTTCCTGCAATACCTCAAAGCGGGTGATGAGATTGCCATTCAGGATAAATATGGTGAGGTTCATCAGTTCAAAGTGACAGGGATAGAAATTCACAATATTGAAACTGACCAGATTCAAGATAGAGGCATCAATCAACTTACTCTGGTCACCTGTTACCCATTCAACACCTTGGAAGTGGGCGGGCCATTACGTTACCTGGTTCATGCGGTGAAGGTTTGATTTCCTTCATATCGTAGGGTGCGTCGTGACGCACCGCTTACCTTTACAAAATAATTTAAGTTCAATGGTGCGTCACGACGCACCCTACGAAATCCTTTTATTCTACTTTGTAGATTTCTGCACTGCCTACTTTTTTTCCTTCTGCGCTTCCACCATGACTGTAGTAAGGTCTTCTAAAGAATAGTTCTGTTTCAGTATTCTTTTCAATAATTACATACTCTATTCTTGCTCTCTTGAAAGTACTAATAACTTTACCTATTGCTTGTTCAGCTGAGGGCAACGTTTGATCTGCTTTTTGTAAGTTACCACTTTGTCTTAAAACTCTTACTAAATACTTACCCCCTTTTGCAATTTTGCTTTATTTTTTAATTCATCTAAATAGATAACACTATCATCATCGGGATCATCAAGTTGTCTTTCTCTTTTTGATGTCACAACCAAACTTATAATAATTAGAATTACACCACCAACTAACCCAATAATCTGATCTGGCTCCATAACCTTTCCTTTTTATTACTTATCTCTATCCTAACAAACCTTTTTTTAATTAATAATCCATAATTCATGGAATAAACGCCATGGCTCCTCGTTAAATAAAAACATTAACAGTGAGGAGTAAATTATGAAGCGTTTAATTCAGGGGATTTTGTTGGTGTTAATGCTGGTGGGAATTGTGATTTTGTTGCTGAAGTAATTAACCGAATGTGGCGAAAAGGGGAGGCACACTGGCCTGCCCCTACCCAATATAATAATTAGTCTCTTACCCTTACCAATTCAACGAATTGATAATGATAGGGATTCTTTTCATCCGGCTGATGTTTCTCACGCGAGACTTCCTGCCACTGCAAATGCGTCCAGTCGGGGAAATGTGCATCGCCTTCTGTATCTAAATCAATGAAGGTCAAATAGAGCTTATCCGCATGATCAATCATCTGATGATAGATATTGGAACCACCGATGATCATCACTTCTTGTGCATCACCCGCTGCCGCAAAGGCTTCTTCTAAGCTGGTGACCACCTGACATCGCTCATTATGAAACTCTGAACGGTAGTCAGGGTTACGGCTGATGATAATATTGTCGCGACCCGGCAAGACCATGCCAATTGACTCATGCGTTTTACGCCCCATGATAACCGGCTTACCTAATGTCACAGCTTTAAAGTGTTTTAGATCAGCGGGCAGATGCCACGGCATCTGATTGTCTTTGCCGATAACGCGATCATTAGCCATGGCAACAATTAAGCTGATGATAGGTTTACTCATAGCTGATTCCTAAACGGCCACTGGTGCTTTGATATGTGGGTGGCTTTCATAACCGACAATTTCAAAGTCTTCAAACTGATAGTCGAACAGTGAGTCAGGCTTACGTTTGATGTTTAGCGTTGGCAACGGCAATGGCTCACGTGATAATTGCTCTTTAGCCTGCTCAAAGTGATTGCTGTACAGATGGGTATCACCACCGGTCCAGATAAACTCACCGACATCTAACCCAGCTTGCTGTGCCATCATATGAGTCAGCAACGCATACGAAGCAATATTGAAGGGTACACCCAGGAAAATATCGGCGCTGCGCTGATACAGCTGACAGGACAGTTTGCCATTAGCCACATAGAACTGGAACAATGAATGACATGGTGGCAGAGCCATCTCATCGGCTACGCCAGGATTGTAGGCGACCACCATCAGGCGACGGCTATTGGGATTGGTTTTAATCTGATGGAGTACATTTGAAATCTGATCAATGGTGGTTCCATCTGGCTTTTTCCAAGAGCGCCATTGCTCGCCATAAACTGGCCCAAGGTCGCCATTTTCGTCAGCCCACTCGTCCCAGATTGAAACCCCATTGTCTTTCAGATACTTGATGTTGGTATCGCCATTTAAGAACCACAGTAGTTCATAAATGATTGAACGAAGATGTAATTTCTTGGTGGTAACCAGTGGAAACCCATCCTGCAGATTAAAGCGCATCTGATAACCAAACACGCTACGCGTTCCCGTTCCGGTTCTATCGCCTTTATCTTCGCCATTCTCAAGTACATGGCGCATCATATCGAGATACTGTTTCATAGTGACTACCGCTCTACCCTGTCAGTTAACGCTATTTTGTCTTTTTGCTATACGCAGCAATTAATAAATATAAGCCAATGATAATCATAGGGGCGCTGAGTACCTGGCCCATGGTCAGCCAGGAAATAATTTCGCCAAGATGCGCATCCGGCTCGCGGAAGAACTCAACACCGAAACGCGCAGAACCATACCCCACCAGGAACAGTCCCGAGACAGCCATTCTTGGACGTGGCTTAGCCGAGTAAATCCACAACACGATGAATAACACCAGTCCCTCAAACACTGCCTCATACAACTGCGACGGATGGCGTAATAAGCCAAGCGGATCATCCGGGAAGCGCATCGCTAACGGAAAGTCTGCGCTGGCTTGTCGGCCCCATAATTCGCCATTAATAAAATTACCGATTCGCCCAAACATCAAGCCTAGTGGCGCTAATGGCGCGATGAAATCAGCAATTTCAAAGAAGGTTTTTTTACTTTTGTATTGATAGTAGAGAGCACCACCGATCACACCCAGCAGACCACCGTGGAAGGACATCCCGCCCTGCCAGATTTTAAATAGATACCAGAAGTCCTCTTTCCACCATTGCATGCCATAGAACATGACATAGCCTAGACGACCACCAATGATGACGCCAATAAAAGCATAAAACAGAAAGTCTGCAACCTGGTCTTTGGTCCAGCCTGAGTTCGGCTGTTTCGCGCGGTAGTTCCCGAGCATCCAGGCCGCAATAAAGCCTAACAAATACATTAGTCCGTACCAGCGCAGGGCAATGGGGCCAAATTCAAAGATAATCGGGTCAATTTTCGGAAAATTCATGTATCTCTCTAGCGTCTTATAAGTATTCTGTAATAATTTTTATGCCGACTACGATAAGCAACAATGCGAAAAATCGTTTAATGACCTTGGTTGGCAAACGGTGCGCCAGATAGGCACCCAAAGGCGCGGTGACGATTGAGCCGACAGCAATCGCAATCATAGCAGGCAGATAGACATATCCCAAATGATAATCGGGTAACTCCGCCACATTCCAGCCCAATGCAATATACCCGACGGCAGCCATGATAGCCAAAGGCAGACCACAGGCAGCAGCTGTGCCAATGGACATGACCAATTTTTCCTTATGGAACAATAAGTAAGGAACTACCAGACTACCACCACCGATACCAACCAAAGATGATAATGCGCCCATGACCATGGCGCTTGGCGTTGCATGCCGCCAGTGCAACCTCTCGCCTTTAGCCACTGGCAATTTATCAATCATCATTCGCAGTCCCATCAGAATTGAAAAGAAGCCGAATATCCACGCCAACCATTCTGTATTCATCAACTTTGCCAGATAGGAACCCAGCAATGCCCCAATCATGATACCGGGCACCAGCAGCTTTAGTAATCGTATCGATACTGAACCTCTACGGTAGTGCGACAAGGCTGATGAAACCGCGATAAAGCAGATCGTCGCCATTGAGGTGGCCAGTGCCATATGCATGATGTGCTCACTAGGAACGCCGATTTGTGGTAGTAGCCAGACCATGGCAGGCACTATCACCAGTCCGCCACCAATACCAAATAATCCGGCCAAGATGCCGTTTAACAGACCAAGCGCTAGTAATAGCAGTAAGAATTCAGGTTCTAGTCCCATGCAAGCCAGTGAGTTATTTGATTGCATGGCATTATGACGAATGATGCCTGGATAGGCAAAAATGTTAATCAGACAGGGTTAATTCCACCCCTAAACTTGTCCTGTTTCTGCACGATAAGTTAATATGAAGCCATATAAATGATAGGTAAAAGGACGACACATGCGCCAATTCAGCGAAGCCTGCGAACGAAATAAGGGGCCCATTCTGGATGTTATCAAGCCTTATCTGGATCACAGCAAGGAAGTTCTGGAGATTGGCTCTGGTACTGGCCAACACGCGGTCTGGTTTGCTGGAGCGATGCCGCACCTGATCTGGCATACCAGTGATCTGCGCGATAACCATCCTTCCATCATCGCTTGGATCGAGTCCAGTGAACTGCCAAACCTCAGAAAGCCACGCACCCTAAATGTTGGACAAGGTGTCTGGCCTGTTAACCAGGTGGATGCCATCTTTACTGCCAATACCTGCCATATTATGTCATGGGAGCGAGTTCGCGATATGTTCGAAGGTGCCAACCGTGTCCTCAAGCCTGGCGGCCACCTGCTGATTTATGGTCCCTTTAACGTCAATGGCGAATATACTTCTGAATCCAACAAAGAATTCGATGCCTCATTAAAGCAGCGCGATCCCGAAAGTGGTATTCGTGATTATGATGATATGAATCGAGTTGCTCGCCATAATGGCTTCTCCTTGATTAAGCGTCATGATATGCCAGCCAATAATATGTTATTGGCCTATGAGAAAAGTTCGGCATTTTAAAATTCCATAAAAAAAGAGCAGCTGATTAGCTGCTCTGTTGATCTTTATTACCTCGGTAGGGGTGTCGCGGGCGTCGTTTCCGCTTACCCTGCTTATTGCCACTATCATTGCGGTGCTGCTGATTGGAACGTGGTCTTGACTCCTCGCTGGGCGGAGTGACGCCACGTTGATTGGCATCATTCTTATCCGACTTATAGTGCTTAGACGGTTTTCCCTTAAACTGAAATCGGAACATGCTGCTCATCAGTTCAGACAAAGCCGCGCGATAAACATCACGTTTAAAGTTCACCACATTACGCACTGGGTACCAGTAATTGACCCAGATAAAGCCATCAAATTCTGGATGGTCAGTGGCTGCAAAATCAATTTTGTTTTCATCAGCCAATAGCTGAAGCAGAAACCATTTTTGCTTCTGGCCAATACACAACGGCTGCGAATTTTGTCTTACTAAACGCTGGGGCAATCGGTATTTATACCAATGCTGCGTACTCCCTAGAATACGGACATCATCTTTTTCAAGGCCGACTTCTTCATATAATTCTCGGTACATGGTCTGTTCCGCGCTTTCGCCGGGATGCACTCCTCCTTGCGGGAACTGCCATGATGTTTGTCCGAAGCGGCGTGTCCAGAGCAACTGGCCCTGGTCGTTACAAATGATGATGCCGACGTTGGCTCTAAAGCCTTCTGCGTCGATCATCGATCTATCCAAATCATAAAACTTTGTTATCATTGTTCCACAGACTTAGAATTTCGACAATAAAAAAATCCTCGGCCTATGAACCAACAGACCTACGCTACACAGCAAGAACTACTTGAGAAAGCACAATCATTATCTGGCTTTACACTTGGCGAGTTAGCTGAGAAGTATCAATCTGAGCTGCCTTCGCATCTGTTACGCGAAAAAGGGAGAATTGGTCAGTTCTTTGAATATCTGCTGGGGGCCACTTCAGGTTCATTGGCTCAACCTGATTTTGTAGAGCTAGGCGTTGAGCTTAAAACGTTGCCCATAGATAGCTCTGGGCGACCACTCGAGTCAACCTATGTCAGCGTTGTTCCGCTAAAAGACTTACAAGGTCTGCATTGGCATAACTCGGTAGTCCGACATAAGCTACTAAAGGTTCTATGGATTCCGATTCTAGCCGAGCGAACTATTCCTATAGAACAACGTCAGGTTGCCATGCCCTTTATTTGGCAACCAACTGCCCATCAGGAAGGCTTACTAAGAAAAGACTTTGAAGATACGATTGAGACAGTTGCGCTTGGTCAAATTGAACAAATTGATGCACGTTTCGGTGAGGTGATGCAGGTCAGGCCAAAAGCTGCCAATGCCAAAGCATTAACTGAAGCGATTGGTCCAGAGGGCGAAACGATTCAAACATTACCAAGAGGCTTTTATTTAAGACCGTCTTTTACTCGCGGTATTCTCGAAACTAACTTTAGTTAATAATTGAACTACTTCCTACGGCTAACCATGTAATAAGCCATTTTGCGCTTATTGGTCATTATATCGATTTCTTTTTCAAGCTCTATATATTGACGATAATATTCAACCGCTTTCTTTAACTCACCCGTTTCAGAATAAACACTAGCCAGAATCTTCGAAAGCTCCATTAGACGAACTTTATCGTTTAACTCTTCTGCTCTTTGATAAGCCAACTCAGCAATTGTCTGAGCATTAGTAAAATCTTTTAATTCAAGATACGTTGAAGCAAGTCTAATCTCAAACACATTGGTCATTGTTTTATAGTCCACAGACTTCACTACAGGGTAATGCTCTTTGAGTAGTTCAAGTGCTTTATCACTTTTATTAGCCTGAGCCATTAACTTTGTTTGTAAATCTAAAGCCAAGGTGTAATAAATTGGATCGTTAGCCTCACTACAATGAAGCATAGCTTCTTCGCTATGAATTCGTGCCATATCAACACTTTTAATGCTCAGCTCCAAATCCGCTAATTCAAAATAACTGCCACATAGCTGTAATGGATGTTTATCCTGACTGACAACTTTTAACATTTGTCTCGCGTAACCAATAGCTGTATTGGTCATTCCAGATTGTCTAAATAAACTCGTTAAATTCTGTAACGCCGCGTATTTATGCCAGGGATGTGAATCCATTGATTCCAAACCCTCAATTGCATCAGAAGCATGCTGGTAAGCCTGCTCATAGTTTCCTGAAAATAAATATATATTAGCGACTAATGCATGTGTTCTAGTGACCAAGGTTTCATTCTTCGAGTTTCGGATCAGTTGTTCAAGTTGCTTGGTTGAGTCATTAAATTTCCCTTCAAGAGCTAAAGCATGCGCTTTGAATAGAGCAAATAACTCTTTTTGATCTATATTTAATTTTTCGTAGTCTTCCTCAAGCAGTGCTATGTATTTTTTTGCTGATTCTATATCTGATGTTTTATCGACTTCGACTGCTTCTAGAATACTGTCATAGCTTTGAGACTCGACATTTTCTTCGGCTTGCGTGACATGGTTAATCCCGAACAGCACTACTGTGCTATAAATTATTATGACGATAACTTTCATTACTTTTTCAAAATAATATTTGCTCATGCTCTTGCCCTATTTCATACTCTGCATCGCAATAAAATAGGCCATTTTGCGTTGCTTCAATTGCAGCTGAATTTGCCTTTCAGTGTCGATATACAATTGATAATACTCAATTGCTTTACTGTTATTTTCTAGATTGGAGTATGCGGTTGCGAGTATTCTAGTGGCTTCTTTTTTATGTGGAAGATAACTGTTAGTGGTTTCGGCAGCGAACGCTTTCTCTGCATACTTTACTGCTTCTTTATTTTTCTTTAATTTCAGTAGCATATCTGCAATTTTGATAAATCCATTAACTTCTCCAATATCCCAATCTATACTTTGGAATTTGTCCTGTATTAGTTCAAGTTCTTTTAAAGAGTCTTTGGAATTTTTATCTGTTAAGTTAATTGATGCTAACTCTTGCGAAGCTAATAAAAAGAAAAGATCTTGTCCGGAGCTTTTACAGTTTTTACTCGCTTCAACAAAATAATCTTTTGCCTTAGTATAACTTTGTAGCTGAACCTCTATATTTCCTGAATTGAAATACGCATAACACAATTCTTTTTCTAATCCAGTTTTACTAACTTCCTTTAAATAGCTATTTGAGTATTCGTAAGCTTTATCCACGAATCCAACTTCTGTATATATGGTGGCAGCGTTTGCCAATACTGTTTTTATCGCTCTTGATTCAGTTAAATCATTTAGCATTAGCCTTGCCTTCTCAATATTTATGAAAGCATTCATGAACTCTGAGTTACTTGCATAAATAACCGCCAGCATTGAATAGGCTTGTGCCTTAACATCAGGGCTGCTACTAGTCTCTAATAAATTATTAAGAAGTGTTGTTGCTTGTTGATAATCGCCGGCCATCAAAAGACTATGGCTTTTATATAATATGAAACGACTGTATTGCGATTCATTAAACTGCTTTTGCAACAGTTCTAAATCAGCAATATATTCAGAACCGGCTTTGGGATCAGAAGTCAATAGCTGCTGAGCTTCATCCAATCTTGCCTCTAAACTCTGAACTGCAAAAGCCTCTGACACTACAGATAGTAGTATCATTACAATGCATAGTTTTGTAAAAAAAGGTCTCATACAGTAATTGCCCTAAATTCCATTTTGATAATATTCCAAGACAGAAGCTGTATGCATAGCTTAGCATACAGCCTGCCTAACTGTACGTTTTTCAAACTTCCTATTTAAAATTTTACTTTTTTACCAAGTGAATAATACCAGTAATTACAAGTTCAGCATCCTGTCCAAGCATTGCTGATATTTGCCTCTTATCTCCGGACATTATCGCCTTTATTTCTGGTTCTTCTAAACCTATCTTCTGCATAACAGCCATCGGATTTTCAATATACGATTGTTTTAGTTCTGAGTCTTCGCTCAGCTGAATAATGAACTCTTCTAATTTTTGCTTTGACATATCACACTCCCTCTTTATTAAAATAATAAGCAACTGTTTATACAGTATTTTTTACTTACTTCCAACTCGTTACCCGTGAGCAATATCTTCGGGTTTCAAACCCATTCTTTCCAGAACATCAATATTGAGCTCAAGATTTCTAGCTGGAGGAATAATTAACGTCGTTTTTGTAGACATATCCGCGTGTGGCAGATCTTTAAGCTGGAGGCGTTCTACTCTCGGCTCCTCAATGGGAAGCACCGCCGCTTCATAAAGAATAACTTCGTGAGATAACGGATACCACTCATTCAATCGTTCAACAAAAGCCTCAACCCACTCAGGCTTAGTTTCAAATTGAGTAGCGGTATGCTCTCCGACGATTCCAATTTGCCACATTACTGCGTAGGCAGCATTGTTAACTGATTGATTGTAAAACAAAAACTGAGAAGCTTCGTAACCCTGAATGCCATGAACACCAGGATCTATACCAACATCTGCGTATAAACATGCTTCTGCCGAGATTCCAGGTTCCATCAGAGCGCGAAAACCTTCTTCTCGTGCTTTGTCTATCGTCAAGCGTGGGACACAGGCAAACACACCTGCATGGCCGTAGAATGCACCACAAACTTTCCTGCCTTTCCTAACTTCATCCATCATCGCTTCTATCATTTCTTCGTATGATTGCATGCGATATTTGCCAACGCCATAATATGGCTGCAAGCTTCTTACATTTGGATTAAGCCTTTCTAACCAGCGCTCAGCCAATGTATGAGGCATCAACGCAAAAACTACATCCGCTTTTTGAATGTAGTCTTTTGCGATTACCGAAATCTGGCCCCCTAAATTCATGCCGGTACTAACGGCAATAAACTCACCTTTTGATTCTGCCATTAATTTGGCTCCCTTTCTTTTCTTCTTTTTTATAGCAGAAAGCCAGCAGACGCTGGCTTTTCAGTGTTACCGATTAGTCCTGATCCTGATAGCTTTCGATGCTTGGGCAGCTACAGATCAAGTTTCTGTCTCCATACACGTCATCAATACGATTCACGGTTGGCCAGAACTTTGCATCAATGGTCGATTCTGATGGATAGACCGCTTCAGCAATTGAATAAGGCTTATCCCAGTGACGCACATCAGCTTGTGTATGTGGCGCATTTTTCAGCGGGTTATTGTCCGCCTCCCACTCCCCTGAGCGTACTTTTTCGACTTCCTGACGAATACTGATCATGGCATCAATGAAACGATCCAACTCGTACTTAGATTCACTCTCAGTTGGCTCGATCATAAAAGTACCAGCTACCGGGAAACTCATGGTCGGCGCATGGAAACCGTAGTCCATCAAGCGCTTAGCAAAATCTACTTCACTTATACCTGTTTCCGCTTTTATCTGACGTAAGTCGATGATGCACTCATGCGCAACTTTGTCGTTGCGGCCCATATAAAGTACTGGGTAGTGTGGAGCCAGTTTGTTCTTCAGGTAGTTCGCGTTCAACAATGCCACTTCCGTTGATTTACGCAAGCCTTCACGACCTAACATTTTGATGTAAGCCCATGAAATCGGAAGAATCATGCCGCTACCGTATGGCGCTGCTGACACCGCACCATCACGAGCTTCAACACTATGTACTTTGCGTACTGCATGGCCAGACACAAACGGTGCCAGATGCTTTTTAACACCAATCGGGCCCATGCCCGGGCCACCGCCACCATGAGGAATGGCAAATGTCTTGTGCAGATTCAGGTGGGAAACGTCAGAGCCAATTTCGCCTGGCTTAGAAATACCAACCTGAGCATTCATGTTAGCGCCATCCATATAAACCTGACCACCATTGTCATGAATAATCTGGCAGATGTGTTTAATTTCTTCTTCAAACACACCGTGCGTTGACGGGTAGGTCACCATTAGTGCCGCCAAGTTGTCTTTCAACTCAACCGCTTTGGCTTCCAAATCTTCAACATCCACGTTACCTTTGTCATCGCATTTAACGATAACCACTTTCATGCCGGCCATCTGTGCTGACGCAGGATTAGTACCGTGTGCCGAACTTGGAATCAGGCAGATGTTGCGGTGGTCTTCGCCAATACTTTCGAAGTATTTCTTAATCGCCAACAGACCAGCATACTCACCTTGCGCACCCGAGTTAGGCTGCATGGAAACAAAGTCATAGCCGGTAATTTCAACCAGGTCCGCTTCCAGTTCCTTGATCATTTCGATGTAGCCAACCGTCTGATCTTCTGGGGCAAACGGATGGATATTGGCAAATTGCGGCCAAGTGACAGGAATCATTTCGCTAGTCGCATTTAATTTCATGGTGCAAGAGCCAAGCGGGATCATGCCATGAGCTAATGAGAAGTCTTTGTTTTCAAGACGTTTCAAGTAGCGCAGCATGTCAGTTTCTGAATAATACTTCTTGAAAGTAGGGTGGGTCAGGAAATCTGTGGTGCGCTCAAGGCTAGCCGGAATGCTGCTATTTACATCTGAATCTAAAGCAAACACATCGGCTTTCTCGCCGGTTAATACTTCAATCAGTCCTTCGATATCAGTCTGATTTTTCGCTTCGTCAATTGAGAAGCTAACTTTGTCACCGTTGTAACGTAGGTTGATCAATGCCGCTTTCGCGCGAGCCTGAACCGCGTCCACGTCTTTGGCTTTGAAAGTTACCGTGTCAAACCAGCTATCGTTAACCAACTCCAAGCCAGCATTTTGCAATGCCTTGGCAACGATGGTGGCGTAACGATGAATACGATTGGCAATGGTGGTTAAGCCTTTTTTGCCATGATATACCGCGTAGAAACCTGCAATATTGGCCAGTAACACCTGTGCAGTACAAATGTTTGACGTCGCTTTTTCACGACGGATATGTTGCTCGCGAGTCTGCATCGCCATACGCATGGCCTGATTACCACGAGTATCAACCGATACACCAATAATACGGCCTGGTAATGAACGTTTGAACGCATCGCGTGTTGCAAAGAAAGCCGCGTGTGGGCCACCAAAACCCATTGGTACACCAAAACGTTGCGCTGAACCAAAGACCACATCAGCACCCATTTCGCCCGGAGCTTTCAACAGCACAAGACTCATGATGTCAGCGCCAACACAGGCAATCGCCTTATTGTCATGCAATTTGCTAATGATAGGTTCTAAATCAGTTACCTGACCGTTTACGTCGGTGTATTGCAACAATGCACCAAACACGTCGTGTTCCGTAGCTTCTGTTACAGGGCCAACAACGATATCCCAGCCATAATGTTCGGCACGGGTTTTAACCACATCCAAAGTCTGTGGGAACACGTTTTCATCAACAAAGAAACTGTTGGATTTTTTATTCTTGGAAGAGCGCTTAGCCAAAGCCATCGCTTCTGCAGCAGCGGTTGCTTCGTCCAGCAATGAAGCACTGGCCAATTCCATACCAGTTAAATCCATGGTCATTTGCTGGAAATTTAGAATAGCTTCGAGACGACCCTGTGCGATCTCAGGCTGATAAGGCGTATAAGCGGTATACCAGCCAGGATTTTCCAGCACGTTACGCAAAATGACGGTTGGCGTAATGGTGTCGTAATAGCCCATACCAATGTAGGATTTTGCAATGACGTTTTTGTCGGCCAACGACTTCAGGTATTTCAAAGTTTCAGCTTCAGAGCGTGACTCTTCCACCGCCAAAGGAGCATCTATTTGAATTTTGTGTGGGACAGCCTTATCCACCAAATCATCCAGCGAGCTTAAGTTAAGCTCTTGTAACATCTCCTGGATTTCGTCCTCACGAGGGCCTAAGTGACGACGAATAAAGTCATCAGACTGTTGCAACTGCTGCAAAGGTGCCCCTTTCAAACTCAATGTGTCAGCCATAGCTTTCAAATACCTACTTTGGTTAAACGGCTAAAATCAGCCACTAATTAAAACAGAAAAAGCCTCGATATTGATTCGAGGCCCTTAAATCAAACTCATTCTAGAATTTGCTAAACGTAGAATAACTTAACAAGTTGTATTCAAGTTTCTTGCACAAAAACTTTAGAAAAATTTTCTTAGGCTAGGCGAAGGCTTGATGAAGAGAAGGAGCTTACTTAAGTTAAGTGACTTCTCTGAAGAAAGCCTTCAACACCGCCTAAGGAAATTTTAATAAGGTTTTAGTCTTCAGCGATCTCGTCAGCATATTCATCTGCCGATAATAGGCTATCCATATCGCCTGCATCAGCCAACTTCATCTTAAACATCCAGCCATCACCATAAGGATCGGTGTTAACTAGTTCTGGAGAGTCTTCCAGTTCTTCATTAACTTCAATGATAGTTCCTGCTAGTGGCGCATAGATATCAGAAGCAGCTTTTACTGATTCAACTACTGCGATTTCATCTTCTGCATCGACTTCGCTGTCCACTTCCGGTGCGTCGACAAATACAACATCACCTAACAATTCTTGTGCGTGGTCAGTAATACCAACTGTTACTACTCCGTCACCCTCATCACGGATCCACTCATGGCTAGATACGTATTTTAATTCTGCTGGAATCTGGCTCATTCAAATATTCCTCAATATTTCGCCGCATCTTGGCTGGCTGTTAATAAACTCTAAAAGTCGCTCAAAAAGTAAGCGTATTGTATATGAAACTTTTCGTCTGCCCAAGCAGAAACCTCTGCTCGGGCGCTGATTAAATCAGTGATTCACCCTTACGCACAAAGCTTGGCTTTACAACGCGGGCTAGTAACTGCTTTTTCCGTATCTGTACCAGTACCTGCTCTTCCTGCAGTGCGCGATTAACGCGGGCCATGGCAATACTCTTGCCAGTGGTTGGCGACATGGTGCCAGAGGTGACTACGCCTACCACTTCGTCGTTCACGATCACTTCCTGACCTTCACGCATGATGCCTTTGTCTTCCAGAACCAAACCGATAAGCTTACGTGGTGCGCCCTGTGCCTTCTGCTCCGTTAAAGCGTTGCGACCAACGAAATCGCGGTCTTCCGGTTCCCAGGCAATGGTCCAGCCCATATTGGCCTCAAGTGGAGATACGGTTTCATCCATATCATGGCCGTAAAGATTCATACCAGCTTCTAAGCGCAGTGTGTCTCGAGCTGCCAGACCACAAGGTTTTACGCCCGCAGCGGCCAGTTGATTCCAGAATTCAATGCCTTGTGAGTCAGGAACCATAATTTCATAACCGTCTTCACCGGTATATCCAGTACGGGCTACAAACAGGTCGCCAGCTTGAGCGGCCACGAATGGCTTCAAGCCTGCAACGGCAGCTTTTTGTTCGTCACTCATGATGCTTTGCGCTTTTTCAATCGCGTTGGGACCTTGAACCGCAATCATGGCAACGTCAACTCGCTCTTCAATGGCCACGTCAAATTGCTGGGCAACATTTTCCATCCAGGCCAGATCTTTATCACGAGTCGATGCATTAACAACCACACGATAATGAGTATCTGTCAGGTAATAAACGATAAGATCGTCAATAACACCGCCTTCTTCGTTTAACATGCCGCTATAAAGTGCTTTACCTGATTCTTTAAGCTTATCAACATCATTAGCCAGCAGGTAACGCAAATAGGTTTTGGCTTCACCGCCGGTGACTTCAACCACAGTCATGTGCGACACATCGAACATGCCCGCGTCCTGACGGACTGCGTGGTGCTCATCAATTTGTGAACCATAGTTAAGAGGCATATCCCAGCCACCGAAATCGACGATACGCGCATTGGCGTCGACATGTGCTTGGTAAAGAGGGGTTTTGTTGGCCATTAAGGTGTGTCCAGTCGTTCATTTAATGGCCAGCGATTATACAGGGGAAAAAGGCTTAAAAGAACCCTGTGGTACTAGAATTATAGGTCTAAATAACCTTTGATTATGCACTGATAGAATCAGCCAATCGTTTAACCATAAAGGTTGCTGAAGCCGGGCAAATACCGGCAAATTGCTTTGACTGAGCGATGGATGGTGGAGCGGTTGCTCTGTCTGTAACTTCGTAGCCCATTCTACGGAAGAAATCAGATGCAGTAGTAGTTAGTAAATAAAGTTCCTTAACGCCCATTATCTGTGCTGCTTCTTCGGCATGTTTCAGCAGAAGAACACCCAGTCCCTGGCCTCGTTCATTTTCTGACACTGCAAGGGATCTGACTAGGGCGCAGTCACCATGTAACTCTAGCCCGACAACACCAATAGTTTGCTCATCCTGTTCGAGCGTAAATAGCTGAATACCTTGTTGGTAGTCGCTATCCTGCAAATCATCAGTAGGCAGTTGGGTAGCTTTGAGTAACTCTTCTACGGAAGGGTTATAGGCCACAGGGCCTGAAGACAATTTATACATGGTGGTTTAACTCGGAATGAGTAGATCGTACTAAGGTTATTTTACTCCTGTCTCTTTTATTTAGAAATGATTTTGAATGCTAAAGTTTATTATGACTCGCTTTTTTTGATCAGATAAATCACCGGCAAAATTCCAACAGCCACTAACAGAACCGCAGGCAGTGCGGCCACTTCCCACTCTCCTTCTGATGTCAGCTCATAGATCCTAACTGCCAAAGTATCCCAACCAAAAGGACGTAGCATTAGTGTCGCCGGCAACTCCTTCATCACCTCCACAAACATCAGCAATAATGCAGTAAAAACACCCGGACGAAGTAATGGAATATAGACTCGCCATAGGCGTTCTTTCTGGTCAGCACCAAGGCTGGCGGCCGCTTCGACCACACTCGGCTTAATTTGCGACATTGAGCTGGCTACGGGACCGTAGCCTATTCTTAGGAAGCGAATGATATAAGCAAGAATTAGTGCGAACAGACCGCTGGCCAGCCATTGCCCTTTGATACCAAATAGACTGGCAATCCCACCGTCAATCCAGTTAAGCGCCATCATTATGCCAACCGCCAATACCGTGCCCGGTAATGCATAACCCAGTTGTGAGAACTCAATGGCCAAATTACGACTGGCTGATTCACGATTACGTTTTGCCCACACCATAATGCCAGCAACGACGAGGGTAATAAGTGCCGCAACCACCGCCAGAATCATGGTATGGCTTAATAGTTCTAAGGTGCCATCGGTATGCCGTTCATAGGTTTTTATTGCCCATACCATCAGTTGAATGACCGGCAATACAAAACCTAGCGCAAAAACAGTCCAGGCAAAAATCTGTACCAGCCAGCCCCACCAGCCCGTCAATGGCTGACGATATTCTTTCAGGGCAATTCCAGTCTGCTCATAACGGCTCTGGCCACGTCCCCACTTCTCAACTAATACCGATAAAGCGACAAACAGCAGCAGAATACAGGCCAGTTGCGCAGCGGTGCCTGCGCTGAAAAAGCCATACCAGGACTTATAAATGGCAGTGGTGAATGTATCGAAGTTAAAAATCGCAACTGCGCCAAAATCAGCCAGTGTTTCCATCAATACTAGACCCAGACCTGCGATCCAGGCTGGACGCGTCAGCGGAATCACCAGACGCCAGAAAGCTTTGGCTCTGCTGTAACCTAAGGTTCTCGCGCTCTCATAGCTGGTGCGGCCTTTGCGTTGCAAAGCACTGCGCATCAGCAGATAGACATAGGGATAGAGTGACAGAGTAAAAATTAAGGCTACACCAAAGACATTGCGGGTATCTGGTAGCCAGGCGACTCCCAATCCAACTGCTTCGAGCAGATGCTGTAACGGACCTTCATAATCGGTGAAGCCGAGCAACGTGAATGCCAGAATATAGGGTGGAATGGCCAGTGGCAGCATTAATCCCCATTGCAGAATCGAGCGACCAGGGAAATCGTGCATCACAATCAGCCAGGCCAGCGATACACCAATCAGGAAACTACCCCCGCCGACCAGCAATACCAGCCAGAAGGTATTGCTTAAGAGTTGAGGTATTTGTGTATTCCAAAGATGCTGCCACAGTTCTGGCTCAAGATTGAACCATGAAAACAGTAGAGGTAATAATGGCAGGAGGCAGATCAACAGAATGGCCCATAGCAAGAAGCCATCCACTTTCTTCAAAACGCCAAAACGCCAGCGTTTGGTGCTGGCGTTCTGAGAGGTCTGTTGATCAGTATTATCAGTCAATATGATTCGCTTGTTTTAAATTATCGATAACCTGCGCGATCCATTAATTTCACCGCAGCAGGCTGCAATTCTCCAGCTTTGGATAAGTTGGTGCTATCAGCTTTAAACTTACCCCAGGCTGCAACTTCTTCGGTTGGTTCGACGTTTTTATTCGCTGGGTATTCCATATTCAAACCGGCAAACATCTGCTGAGCTTCTTCGCTCGCCAACCACTCAATTAATTTTAACGCATTTTGCTGATTATCAGAATGCTTTGTGATGCCTGCTCCAGAAACATTAACGTGAACACCGTAACCTTCTTCCGATTGATCAGGCCAGAATAAAGCCAACGGAATGTCTGGAGTTTCGTTCTGTAAACGACCAAAGTAGTAAGTGTTCACTATACCTACATCACACACACCTGCAGTTATGGCATTCATGACCTTGGTATCATTAGAGAAAGAATCAGTGGCTAAGTTTGACACCCAGCTTTCAACGATCTGTTGAGTTTTCTCTTCGCCATAACGTGCAATCAACATCGCAACTAACGATTGGTTATAGACCTTTTTCGAGGTGCGTAAACATAGGCGACCATTCCACTGCTCATCACCTAATGCTTCATAGGTCGTCAGCTCTTCCGGCTTCACTCGCTCGGTGCTGTAAACAATGGTGCGGGCGCGAACAGTCAATCCGAACCAGTGATTTTCAGGATCCTGTAAGCTCTCAGGGATTGACGCTTCAAGTACGGGTGACTCGATAGGCTGCAGTACATCTTCCTGTGTCGCCAACCATAGGTTACCCGCATCAACAGTGATTAATACATCTGCTGGCGTGCGCTCGCCTTCGGCTTTAAGGCGGCTGATCAAGGCTGCTTCGCTATCAGTGATGTATTGAATATCAATGCCAGTTTCCGCAGTAAACTGCTCGAAGAACGGCTTTACCAAATGTTCCTTACGAGAGGTATAAACCACTATAGGGGTATTATTTTCCGGTGCTTGATCTGTGGTTTGAGCTTCCGGGGTTTTAACTTGAGAATCGTTTGATTGTGCAGACTCATCAGAACAGGCGCTTAGTACCAACAGCACGCTTGCAGACAAGCCAGTAAGCCATGTTTTTTTCATCGTCATAACACCAATTTAAGAATTCGTGAGAAGTTCGCAAATGATAATTATTATCATTAAATATTACAAGGGGAGGTCGATATTATTTCTGTTTTATTGAGGTTGGGGATGATGTGGATCAAGTGTTTCACTATATATATTCGATTTCATAGAACATAGGCTGCTGACTTATTTTCAATTACCCTTTTCTTTGCTCGTCCAAAGAAAAGGGTGAAAAGAAAAGACGCCCCAGTCGTTAGGTCCTTTGGACTACCCTCGCTCATAAAAGTTATTAACGCGCCGCCAATACGAAACATCCTGTTTCGAAGTGGCTAAATTGGGCGTCCTGCCCAATTTTCCCTATAACTTTTCTTCTCTCGGCTAACTCTAAGGGGTGTATTGGTGCTAGACATCTAATTCTCTACACCAATCTACGACTAGAAATAATTTAGGTTGATTTATAAGACCTTTTAACTTCTACCACTTCCACGGAATAAGACTCATACCAGCGTTGTTGACCGAGCTGTTGTGCAGCGAGGTGTTCAGGGTGTTGCTTCCAGGCTTTGATATGGTCTTCCGATGGCCAGTAGGAAAGCGCTATTTCCTGATCACCTTCGGTGACTGCATTAAACTCCAGACAACCAAATTCTGAAAGAGCCAGCTCACGCATGCGCTGGGCTGTTTGGGAATACTCGTCATCAAATTGACGAACCTTTGCTTTAAAGATCACAACAAACATCTTTGCTCCCTACAGCCCCATTGCCTGTTTGATCAACTGCTGCTTTAACAGGGGATGCTGATTGGTCAGCGCCAAACCGTAGCTTCGAGTCATTTGTATAAATGGTATGTCCTGTTCAAAGAGTAACTTAAAGCCCTGCATGGCTTTTTGCATCATGAATATTTCGCCTTTGCGCGCTCGCTCGTAGGATCGCAAATTTCTTTTCAGGCCGATATCCTGTTGTTTTTTCAAAGTCTTTTCAATGGTATTGGCAAGTTCCAACACATCGCTAAAGCCGAGGTTAACGCCCTGTCCCGCTAAGGGATGGATGGTATGCGCTGCATCGCCTATCAACGCTATGCGTTCCTGGACCAACGATTCTGCGGTGCGCTCAATCAAAGGAAAAGCCACTCGCTGACTTGTTTCCAGACAGTGACCCAGCGTTAACTCAAAAGTCTGCTCCAACCGATTTAAAAATTCTTTATCGTCTAAAGACATTAATTGATCGGCGTAGTCGCTTTTGACTGACCAGACGATTGAACAGTGATGTTCATCGGTCAGTGGAAGAAAGGCCAGTGGACCATTGTGATCGAAGCGTTGCCAAGCCGTATTTTGATGTGGCTTTTCGGTTTTAATGGTGGCGACTATGGCTTTATGCCCATACGGGGTTTGTTTTATGTCTATGCCACTATTATTTCGGAGCCATGACATAGCACCATCTGCCGCGACCAATAGCCTGGCTGAAAGCATTTTACCATCGGTCAGTTCAATACTTGCCTGATCTGCATGATAGGAAACTTTGCTACATTTCTGAGGTGATAAAAAATCAATGTTTCGATACGGTTTTATCGCCTGAAACAGGCTGCGGCGCAACACACGATTCTCGATAATATGTCCAAGGTTAGGCTCCGCTAGAAGATTGGCATCAAATTCAATATTGCCTCGACTGGCTTCACCATCCCACACTGACATCTTTTGGTAAGCTGTTTTTTCATCCGGCTCTATAAAACTCCAGGCGCCTGTTTCATCCAGTAACTTCTGGCTGGCGCGGGTAATCGCGCTAACCCGCAAATCATAATCATCCTTGTTCCAGCTCATTTCGACAGTCTTAGGATCGATAATGGCGATTCGGATCTGTGTCTGCGCCAAGCGAGCAGCCAATGCCAGACCGACCATGCCTCCGCCAACAATAATCAGATCATAATCAGGGTTACTGTGTTGCATACTGACTCTCTTTAAAACAGCTGTTTATCATAGACTCATTCTGTTGATTGTTTTCCAGAATGCGCCAAAGTTCTGGCATCTCCTGCTTTACATCAAAGGTCAAGGTTTCCTTGTATTCCTTTCGCTTCTGACGAGCAAGTTTTAGCTCTTCGCGGATTGATTGGGCAGCATCTTTTATCATAGCGTCAGTGATATCATTTCGTTGATAACCCGGCTTCAATATCTCTGCAAACTGCTGCGCAAATACATCATCAAAATCCTGACTGATTTGTGTCCAGCCGAGCAGTTTAAGCCTGAGTTTCAATTGTCGCTCGGACGATTGCCCCTGATCTTTTGCCATCTGCCTGGCAACCTTTTCCCCATAGCTGCTGATCATGCAGCTGGTCATGGCACTGAAGCCATCAACCACCGCCATATAGCAAAAATGTTCCGCATCACTAACCTTGCCTGAGCGAAAATAATAATGACGCTGAGCAAGCTCCAGGTTGGCGGCCTTATCACCCTCCTGGGCAAGTCGCATCAGAGTTTCTGTTGAATATTTGTCATAATCCGTTCGCTCGTAGAATCTGGACTCTTTGACCGGATACCCTTTACTGGCCTGCCATTGGAAACGCTCTAAATCAAATGCCTCAGATACCCACTGATCATGATATAGCTGCCAGTCATCATAGTTCTTTACTGCTTTACACAGTTCTTCAGAAACTTCTTGTGACTGCCTGGTATCATCAGGTTCAACATGTTTTGCATCAACCAGCATCGAGCACAGACAGAGCAAAAGCCCCGTTGCTATATGTTGGAAACTCAGAATGTCTGTTTGTGCTGTCATCTGTTGTTCAACTTGCTGATATGTTGCTAGATGCGTTTATTTAAAACGCTACTCGAAACATTTGGCAACGGCTCCTTCCTGAATATTATTGTCAACCGCATAGGTGATGATGTCCGGTGCTGGTTCACTGTCAAATTCCCCTAGCCCTAGGTTATTTCGTCGTTTAACAATATCGGCATAAAGCATCTGAGCTTTTGCATCAACCTCTTCGTCATCGACTTCAACACCTTCTACCTCAGTGAAGAACTGAACCGCAAATAACTCTCCCAGAGGGTCATTACGCAGCTGATATAACTTTTGCCAAGCCTGCATTTCAACGTGCAACTCCTCAATTCGTTCAGCATCTGGCTCTTCTTGATTTTCATGCTGAGTCACCAGGTGATTAAGATAACTTGTTTTACAACGAAGCATGGCCGAGTAGCCATGAACAACCGCTTTTTCGCAGTAAGGTTGAGCTTCTTCAAGCGAAGCAGGGTCGCCCTGCAGGAATAAACGATACGCAAATTTGACGTTGGCAATAGGATCGCCAGCATCCGCCATCTGTTGTAAATCTTCAGTTTCATAATAGTCATAATCAGAGGTCTTTTTGATTTCCATTCCGCTACCGTTGTATTCCATTTCAAAATAACCGCGCGTGTTGCCCCAGCTTCTGATGTCATCGACTAGTTTCTGAGAGTTATAACCCGACTCTGACTTCTGCCAGTCGTCATACTTCGCCACCAGCTCACACAGTTTTTCTTCTGGCACGTCTTCAGCATCATCAGCCACCTGTTTTGACTCATTGGTATCCAACTGTTGTTCATTCGAGTCACTGGTCGGCTGGTTATCATTGGGCTTTTTAACTTCTTCGACGGTGTCCTTACCTAGCTTTTCATTTGTTACCAGCGGCTGACCATTTCCTTCAACACTTTCCTGTACATTGTCCTGAGCAGCGTCCTGAGAAATACTGCGCCAGGCGACAGTGGCCAGTACCACTACCAACAACAACATCAAAACAATAATGATTTTATTCTTCATGACTTGCCATCTGACTGTTATTAAATCCAAAACCCATTGCCTGACTGGCAAACAGACCCTTTGCCACAGGTGCTGTATCCATCGCCTTCAACAAAAGGTTTCGTGATATGGACAGTGGCAGCCAGCTATTACTGAACAGGCGCGCCAGTGATTCGGTAACCCACAAGGTCTGCTCCCTATCCGGATGTCTTTTCTGCTGGTACTGCCTTAATAACTGATAGGAACCCACGGTCTTCATCAAGGCCTGTTCATCGTCCACTATTGAACTCTTCGCAGTAGCTAGAAGTTCCGTTAAATCTGCTACATCACGCAAACCCAGATTGAATCCCTGACCGGCAATGGGATGTAGTGACTGTGCAGCATTACCTATTAAAACGCAGCGACCACGGAAAAGGGTTTCAGCCTTTAACTGAATGAGTGGAAAAGATTTTCTGCTACCCACTTTGGTGATTTTGCCAAGCCTTGCTCCAAAAGCCTCTTCCAGCTTTGCAGCAAACTCAGCCTCATCAAGTGCAACAAGTTCGTTCGCTTCCTTAGTCGGCTTAGACCAGACCAGCGCCATGCGATTTTTAGTGAGCGGTAATAATGCCAGTGGCCCATCCTGGGTAAAGCGCTCGTAAGCACAATTTTGATGGGGTAGCTGAGTAGTCAGGTTACAGACGATGGCAGATTTAAGATAATCATTAATTTGAGCATCAATATGCAGCTGCTGGCGTAAGGGTGAACGGGCTCCATCGGCCAACACCACCAATCCTGCCTTCACTTCCTCAGTTTCGCCATTTAATTCAATACGCAAGGTTGCTTCATCTGCCGACTGCTGAATATCGACCACTTTTGCAGGTGCATGATACTCAATAAGTGACTGATTGCTGATGGCTTGATTAAGCGCCTGTCCCAGTTGCCAGTTCTCAATAACCGCGCCCAGCGCTGGTACACCACACTCAGCAGCATCAATCCGAGCAAACCCGCAATGGCCCTGATCGGAGACATGAATGGTCTTGATGGGTGCAGCAACCGAATACAGGTCTTTATCCAGCCCAAGCTTTTTTAGAATATTTAATGAAGCCGCTGACAAGGCAACGGTTCTATCATCAAACCCCGGTTGTTCATTGGTTTCCGGAGCGATGGCTTCAAAAACAGCATTTTTAATACCTGCATTAGCTAATGCCAGAGCCAGACTGGCTCCTGCCATCCCACCGCCAATAATCACCACCGGATAAGTTTTCACGAATTTTTCCTACTGTTTCTTGGCCTGAGCCATAAGCTGCTCAATTTCTTCGCGCGTTTTTGGCACACCTTTCGATAAGATGTCATAACCCTCTCGCGTTACCAGTACATCATCTTCAATTCGGATGCCAATACCCCGCCACTTTTTGGCCGCCTTGGTATTGTCCTTTCCAATATAGAGTGCCGGCTCAACCGTAAGCACCATGCCTGGCTCTAACACACGTGGTTGGCCATGCACCTGATAATCGCCCACATCATGCACATCCAGTCCAATCCAGTGACCCGTTTTATGCATGTAAAAATCGCGGTAAGCACCACGTTTAATTAATTCTTTAACGTTACCTTTCAAAATTTTCAGATCCACCAAACCTTTGGTGATCACTTCTACCGCCTTATCATGAATCTGCGCCCAATGATTACCGGGCTTGATCATTTTAATCGCCGCTAACTGCGCTTCAAGCACGATATCGTAGAGCTGTGCCTGTTCCTTGCTGTATTGGCCATTGATCGGAATAGTGCGCGTGATATCAGATGCATAATGATCGAATTCACATCCAGCATCCACCAACAATAAGTCTCCATCATGTAGCTCATCGCCATTTTCCACGTAATGCAAAATATTGGCATTATCACCACCTGCCACAATGGATGGGTAGGCTGGATAGCGGCAACCGCCTTGCACGTAATGGTAGTGCAATACTGCTTCCATCTGCATTTCTGTCTTGCCGGGAGCGCAGGCTTTCATCAATTCGGTATGGGCTTTGGCAGCTGTTTTTGCCGCATGGCGCATACGTTGAACTTCTGCAGAAGACTTTATCAGACGCATGTCGTGCAGATGATGACGCAAATCAACCAGCTCCCCGGGAGGCTCTGAACCTCTAACAGACTGTGACTGCAGCTGACTACGCCATTCCATGATGTGCTGATCAAACTCTGGATGCGCACCAAAGGCAAAATAGATCCGCTCCTTGCCTTCCATCAAACCTGGAAGAATGTCATCAATATCGGATATCGGGAAAGCATCATCCGCACCAAGCTGCTCCACTACACCTTCCTGCCCAAGTCGCTTGCCGTGCCAGATTTCCTGCGTAATGTCTTTCTCACGATTGAACAGAATAAACTCACCATGTTTGCGGCCAGGCACCAGAACCGCTACTGCTTCAGGCTCATTGAAGCCCGTTAAGTACCAGAAGTCATTGTCCTGTCTGAAAGGATAGTGCACATCATGGCTGCGAACCTTTTCAGTGGCGGAGGGTAAAATGGCAATGGAGTTGGGACCCA
This sequence comes from Kangiella profundi, assembly GCF_002838765.1. NCBI lineage: Bacteria > Pseudomonadati > Pseudomonadota > Gammaproteobacteria > Kangiellales > Kangiellaceae > Kangiella > Kangiella profundi. Next base: position 2,470,837 of record NZ_CP025120.1, read on the forward strand.
TCCATTGCATCAGTTTCTTACGTCGTGCGGCAAAATTGATTGCTTGCATCCAATATCCTGTAAAGCTTGTGTTGGCTCGGTAGTGTTATTCCTAATGAATATTATTATTCTGTGGCGCTGAAGGTGCAGCCTGATTAGCAGTAAAGATTATTTGCGCTGACATTTTCACATGCTCGGAAATGGTCATAAATGCAGACTCCAGCTCTTCGCTATCTTCATCTTCAACTGAAAAATCGATTTTGGCTATCTCGCTTACATCTCTTAATGCTTCTTTGGCATCACCCTCCAGCTCTTTCTCCTGCTTGATTAAGCCATAGCCGGTCAAATAACCCTGACACCACTCACCAAGCGCCTTAGCGCGTTGGTCAATCGGATAGTCATCTTCAGGAATGAGCAAGTCAATTGAGTAAGATTCTGGCTGATAGTCTTTCTGAGTAAAAGCAATGATTTGCTCCAGCTCATCTTCTGCCTGCTGACCCAGCGGTTCACCATTAGCCAGGAAATCGCTCATTTGCTGTGGCCAGCGTCCCGCTTCTGGCACAAAGCCATGACCAACCAGCCCATGCAGCATACCTGCAAGTTCAGCACCAGAAAGGTCTGGTAGAAATTTCTGGCAAAACTCATTTATTTCTAAATAATTCATTAAGTTAAGTGCTTTTCATCTTGTAATTTCGGTTGCAGGCCCATAGTTTAACTCGCCAGGCGCTTAAAACCCAACACTAGCGCCCGAGAATTATTGGATAAAAAGCTGATAGCAGCATCACAAGTCAAGCTGATTAAACATTGACCAAAAACCGGCTTGACTTTATAGTGTGCTTTAACAAAATCGGGTAACTCACTATGACACAAGGTCAATTAGAGAAACTAGAAGATAAGATCAACGCCTTGTTAGCGCGCTTCGAGAAGATCAATCTCGAGAATAATCAGTTACGTCAACAGGTTAATGAGTTGCGTAATGAGCGTGATCGTCTGCATAGCAAAAATGAAACTGCACGCAAGCAGATTGATATTATGATCTCTCGACTGAAGTCGATGTAGATTGCACTTAAGGTTTTTATAACAATATGGCAAAACCAAAAGTTACACCCATTAACATTACTATTTTGGGGAAAGAGTTCCAGGTCGCCAGTCCTGAAAGCGAACATCAGAAGCTTTTACAGGCCGCGAGTTTTTTGGACAAGCGCATGAAAGAGATCCGTGAATCGGGCAAGGTGCTTGGTCTGGAAAGAATCGCCGTGATGGCTGCTTTGAACTTAAGCTATGAGTTACTCAATTCGCCAACGCTTGATAGTGATGAAGCCAATGAAATCGAGCAAAGGCTGAGCCACATGAGTCAGAAAATTGACCAGGCTTTAAAACACAGTGAGCAAATAGAACTCACTGACTCTTAATATTTTATAGCACAGCATTCTCAAACGAGCAGGAACGCCACTTCACTTTTAACATTTAGTTAGAAGTGTCAGACAGTTAACGCCTTTGTGGCCAACTGACGCCCGGAAGGACCCAGCTAAACTTGAAACATCGACCAGGGTCTATGTTACAATGGCTCTTCCTGGACTGTTCGTCAGTAGCGACCGTCCTCGAGCCGATAATACTTTAATTGGGACTCCTCAATGGAAGTGTTGCGCAAGTCCGCTTCGACCGGAAAGCCTGATCTTCTATATGGACTCCCCCCTGAACCTTTGGGTTCATGGGCTATTACCTACAACGGCAGTCCGGGGTTTAATATTTAGACGCAATGAACGAAGCAGTTGCTCAAAAACATTATCTAAGAACCAGAATTAAGCATGAACGCTTAACGCTGACTAAGCCCTTTATGGAGCGCGCTGCGCTTGCCCTTCTTGGCCACGCCTCACAGGCCAAACTCATCGAAGATCATGACACTATCGCTTTCTATCTGCCCACCCGTGGCGAAATCAGCTGTTTACCTATGATCGAATATGCCCTCAAGTTGGGCAAAAAATGCTATGTGCCTAAGATCTATCCGAACAAAAAAAGAGGCATGTGGTTCCTGCCCTATACCGGCAAAGAGTCAGTTAAAGAAGGAGCTTTCGGCATCCTGGAGCCCACTGCACCTATCAGTAAAGCGGTTCGTCCGAGTGAGCTGGATATCATCTTTATGCCACTGGTGGCATTTGACCTCAAAGGCAACCGACTTGGCATGGGCGGAGGTTACTACGACACGGTTCTCGCCAATATCCCCAAACACGAACAACCCAAACTCATCGGCCTTGCCTATAACCTGCAACAGGTTCGCGACATCCCTCAGGAAAAGTGGGATATCCAGATGGATGCTGTCATCACCCCCAGTAACTACCGCTTATTTGAGCGCAAACCGAAGCCCGATTCAGAAACGCCAATCCCTAAGCCATAACTAACAATTTTCTAGCCCATGCTTTATACTTTGCGCTTTAGTCACCAACAAGCCTAGAGCACTATGAAGTATTGGTTAATGAAGTCTGAGCCGGATGTCTTCGGCATTGAACACCTCAAAGCCCTACCTAATAAAACAGATCACTGGGATGGCGTTCGCAACTATCAGGCACGCAACATGATGCGTGATGAAATGAAAAAAGGCGATAAGGTTTTCTTCTACCACTCTAACTGCAAACCACCTGCAATAGTAGGCATCATGGAAGTGGTCAAAGAAGGTTATGTCGACCATACCGCTTTCGATCCTGACCAGAAATACTACGATCCGAAAAGTAACCCTGATAATCCACGCTGGTATATGGTTGACGTCAAACATGTGCGTGATTTGAAGCGTGAAATACCACTGGATGAATTAAAACAGTACCCAGAGCTGGCTGACATGAAGCTAGTGCAAAAAGGTAACAGGCTTTCAATCATGCCCGTCACTAAAGACGAATGGGACTTTATTTTAAGCATAGAAAAACAATAGGAGCCTTTATGACACAGGATGAACTGAAAAAATTAGTGGGTGAAGCCGCGCTGGAATACGTTGTCGAAGACTCTATTGTTGGTGTGGGCACAGGCTCAACCGTCAATTACTTTATTGATGCACTGGCTACCATGAAACACAAGATCAAAGGAGCAGTATCAAGCTCCGAAGCATCAACCGAGCGCCTCAAGCAACACGGCATCGAAGTCTTCGAACTCAATGAAGTCGATAAAATTCCGGTTTACATTGATGGAGCCGATGAATCCAATCATTTATTGGAACTGATCAAAGGTGGCGGTGGTGCACTGACTCGCGAAAAAATCATTGCAGCTGTTGCTGATCAGTTCATCTGTATTGCCGATGAATCCAAACTTGTTCGTCGTCTTGGCGACTTCCCTCTTCCAGTTGAAGTCATCCCAATGGCTCGTAGCTACGTGGCACGCCAAATTGTTAAATTAGGCGGTGATCCGGTTTACCGCACAGGTTTTGTCACCGATAACGGCAATGTCATTCTTGATGTGCATGGTCTAATCATAAATGAACCTATCAAGTTAGAGCGTATCTTGAATAATATCGTTGGTGTGGTCACCAATGGTTTGTTTGCTGAAAGAGCAGCCGATGTGTTGTTGCTGGGTAAAGAAGGTAAGGTAGAAACGATAACGCGATAGGGTTAGGACTTTTCGCCTTACGGCGACCTACTTTTCTTACTTGTCTAAGAAAAGTAGGCAAAAGAATGACACCCCATTACCCGATGGGGCAGACCCTCGTTAGGCCCTTCGGACTACCCTCGCTCATCAAAGTTATAACGCGCCGCCAATACGAAACGTCCTGTTTCGAAGTGGCTAAATTGGGTATCTCCCTAAAGGGATTTCCTTCGGTCACTTCCCAATTTGCGCTATAACTTCTCCTCTCTCGGCTAACTCTAAGGGGTAATTAGAGCAAGCCCGAATAATTTGTACTCTCTATTGGCTTGACATCGGGAAGGCGTCCATATATGTCCAATACTTTTTTTCGTATTTATTGTATTGAAATATTCTTATTTAGCAGCTCATTTACTGAATTGATATACTTTAGTGGTTCTTCCAATTCTTTAAATGGAATAGTGTAACTAACAGTAATCTCTTTGGTGTAAAAATCCTCCACTGTGCAAGCTCCGTTCTTATTCGTAAATTTGATACCAAAGTTAGTCGAGCATTTTATCAATATGTCTCCAAAGCCTGAGCGGTTTGGAAGTAAATAATAACCTGTTACAGTCACTGTATTAGGTGATAGTCTTTCTGTATAGATAATGAAATTGTCTGTTGTCTTATACAAAGAAAGATTTAGCCGGCTCTTATTCGATTTAAACCAATCGGCAACAGTATATTTTTCAGCATTAGCTTTAGAAGTAAAGGTTAATTCAATTTTTAACGTGCCACTAGAAGGCACCTCATGCAAATTACCAGTCAGTTTTTTAATATCTGATTGAGTAAAGGAGTAATAGGCTGCTCTTACTTCGGAATTAATTTTGGACTTGGAAAGAAATAGTCCATAGCTATCATTAAGAATCACCTTTTTACCGTTTGCTAAAGAAACTGTGGTAGTGGATTTGCAACCAACCACTAAACCTAGAACCCAAAGAAAAACTATATATCTCATCGCGTTACCCTATCTATAGGTACTTCCGGAAAGTATTGAACACCAACAAATTTCTCTCGCAAGATTATCATAAATTAACCACTAACTTTGAATAAACTCTCAGAACCGTTTCCTCAATATGAGTAAGATCGCTTCCTTTGTCACTTTGCCTTCTAAGCTCAATGTACGACGATATTCAGAATCCCCCGCAACCGCTTCCATCATCAAAATTAAAGCCCTGGTTTTGGCTATTAATTCTTCCGATTTACTTGTTCGGCTGTATTTGGGCTCTGTCAGGCACCCTATCTGGTTGGCAAGAGTTGCTGCAACTACCCAATCTTTCAGTGCTTTCTCTGATAGTCATTGTATTTGCCCTGTGCATGTTAATTTGGCTGTCTTATCAATTAATTCAAGGATTTAACAAGCTGACTGAGTGCTCACGTTATGAAGTTTATTTGGCCGAAGTTTTCGAGAATCGAGATCGTCAAAGACCTGCGCAAAATGCCATGCGACTGGATTACCTCAGAAAATTACGAAAGCTAAATAGTGAAGTTCGTGGCACTACGGAACACAAGCAAAAACAATTGTTAGTTATGGGTATGGTTGGTTTGTTAATGATGTTAGTTGGGTGCGTTGGGCTGTTGGCGAGTCACTTGGTTTTACTTTGATCACAATTTTTCGCCTTAAGGCGACCTACTTTTAGAAATAAAGTTTATTTATCTCTAAAGTCATTCAAAACGACCATAGCTGAAGCAAGCACCACTTATCCCCCTAGATTGAGCTGAGTAGTAGTCAAGACATAGCAATTCAAATCGTGGATGATTTGAATAGTAAAATTCGGGCCAAGGATGGCACGTATTTTACGGTGCGTTAAGTGGCTTGGCGGATACGAAGGGAGTTTCGTTTGCGAAACCTCAATCTCCGGGGTGGCCTTCTTTTGGTTACTTTTCTTGGCCACGCAAGAAAAGTAACTCGCTGAGTAGCGAAATAAATATTTGAAATTATTAACGTGTCTTGAGAATCCAGCTCGTCTTAAAAGAGCAAGTCACTGGATCCCGCGGTCGCGCCGCGGGATGACAAATTATATCTCAACTACTAATACTGTACTTATCCATTAAGCTGTAAAGGGTCGGCCTGGTAAGGCCTAACAGTTTTGCGGCCTGGGAAATATTACCGTCGGATAATACGATAGCACGTTGAATAGCTCGGGTTTCCGCGGCCTCTCGGACCTGACGTAAATTCAATGGCATTTCACGTAACTGGGCTTCGTCAATCTGCAAGTCCTTCGCAGTAATCTGATTGCTGTCTGACATTACCACTGCACTTTTGATTTTGTTCTCGAGCTCGCGAACATTGCCAGGCCAACTGTAAGCTTCCATAGCCTGGACTGCATCTTTTGAGAAACCTCGAATATTACGCGAGTATTGGCGATTAAATTTTTCCAGTAATGAGCGGGCAATCAAGACTACATCGCCGTTTCGTTTTGACAGTGCCGGTATATTTAAAACAACTTCACTGAGTCGATAGAAAAGGTCTTCTCGGAATTTGCCTTCATTAACCAGGTCTTCAAGCGTATGGTGGGTCGCTGCAATGATGCGTACGTCCACTGGTATCGATTCACGCCCACCCACTCTTTCTACGACACGTTCCTGCAAGAAGCGAAGTAATTTGGCCTGCAACGCCATCGGCATATCGCCAATTTCATCGAGGAACAAAGTACCACCATTGGCATATTCAATTTTTCCCATGGTGGTTTTGTTAGCACCTGTGAAAGCTCCAGCTTCATAACCAAACAGTTCGCTTTCAAGAAGGTTATCTGGGATAGCCGCGCAATTAATCGCTACCATGTTTTTACTGCGACGAGGACTAATGTCGTGAATGGCTCTTGCCAATAACTCTTTGCCTGTTCCGCTGTCTCCCAGTAACAAGACACTCACATCAGTAGGCGCTACTTTCTCAATTTTCTGACAAACACCCATCATCTCCGGGCTGGTAGCTATAATGCCGTGAAAACTTTCCTTTTGTTGTTGAAAGTGACGACGGTTTTCGTCCTCGAGCTTTGCCAGTTCAAAGGCACGCTTGATAATCAGTGTCAGTTCTTCCGGCTGAATCGGTTTCTGATAATAGTCGTAAGCTCCAGCATTAACTGCCTGCATGGCGATTTCACGCTGGTCATTACCGGTTACGACAATGACCTTACTGGTCGGTGATAAAGACAGGATCTCTTCCAGAAGCTCAAGACCTACGCTAGCGTTAGCAGGGTCTGGTGGTAAGCCAAGATCAAGTGTTATTACCTGTGGCTGAAAGCGCCTTAACTCTACTAAAGCACTGTCGCGGTCTTCTGCAAGAATTACGTTATACTGATCGAATGACCACTTGAGCTGTTTCTGAAGCCCTTTGTCATCCTCAATAATTAATAAGTCGGGTTTATTTGATTGTGCCATCCTGTCCTCTTTATTCTCTAATCTCCGGGAGTTAGCGTCTGCAATATAACGATGCAGCGTGTTCCTTTCCCCAATTCACTTTGTATTATTAAATCACCACCAAAGCTTTGGAGCAAATAACGGCATTGGTAAACACCAATTCCCATCCCCGCATTGCCCTTAGTGGTGGCGAAAGGTTTGAATAACTGCTTACGAACGAAGTCTGGATCCATGCCTTTGCCCTTATCGACAATATGCCAGTGCAGCTCCTGTCCGATCTGGTCAAATCGGTGATGAATTCTATCATTTTCGTTACTGGCATCAATCGCATTCTGGTGTAGATGCTGGATGATGTTAAGCAATTGATCCTGGTTAGCATACACCTCTATTTCAGGAATATCTCCAATCACGTTGAGGCGACTTGCGGTTTCCTTGAATTTCGCAAACACATCTGGAATATAGGCCTGAAGGATCTCTTTTTTTGGTAGCTGTTTGCGTTGCAACTGTTCAAGCATTTTATTGAGACGTTGAGTGGCGCTGGCTACGGTTTCAAACGTATCATCCACAAATTCAGGATTGTCTCTATAGCGATGTGCGTTATGGGTGATCAGTTCCAATTGAGCGGTGACATTCTTTAAATCATGTACAACAAATGCCGATAGACGGTTAAAAGCATCAAACTGCTCACGTTCGTAAATTTGAGTAGTTGCCTCAAACAGTGCCAGATAACTAGCCATCTGCTGACCCGCTGCTTTAAGAAGATCATGGTCTTCCCAGTTGAGGCTTGGTTTAGAATAGCTGCTTCTTAGCCCAACCACTGCGACTAACTCTTCACCGCGACGCAGTGGAATATAGATCTGATGCTGTTGAAATAACGGCGAGTGATAATCTAGTTTCAAACCCTGGTAAACATTCTGGTTACTTTGATATTCCTTAATGTCTACCACCCAGTTAGTGCGCTCAATAAAATCAATCAGCTCCATGGGCAACTGATAAGCCAGCTCATTATTGAGCGGCGAATTTAAAGGTGACTGCCAGTTATCGGTATAAATAAACAGATCACCGCGTCGACTCCAAAGTTTTCCGGCAGGGCTACTGATGATATTGGCCAGCGCCTTGATCGACAGCTGATAGAAATCACCTTGCACATTTGCCTCGTCCAGCGCGCGGTTGAATCCCAGCCAGCTTTCTCGGTAATCATACTTGTAACTGGCAAATAGCTTGGTGAACATTATTTTAAGCTGGCTTAATAGTTTTTTCTTATAGGCCAGCCAGATGAATATCAATATTGATGCAGCAAGGACCACTGATCCTACAATTGGTTTTTGCCAAGCTACACCAATCAGCATATATCCGACTACTGCCAACCAGCTCAATACCGCAAAGATATTCAGGCTACTTTGCGGGCGGTAGGTTTGCTGAATGTTTTCAAGATCCAGCCGAGACTGATCTATTTGTTGGATGTGTACCAGACTGAATGCCATGGCAATGCTGGCAATGATGGCTCGAGACACGTCAAGTGCTTCAGCATCGACATTCAGATTGAGCATCAGCACCAGCATGGAAAGGAGATCCCAGATCAGGACTATTCCTAAAGCACCACCCAGAGTTGAAATTTCAGCCCTCAGAGTCTCAGCAAACTGATTTCCAGCCCGCTCCATCATCTGCATCATCATCAGTAGAATAAAGCCGCCTATGGCCGGATTGATTACTCGCTTCATATCTCCGCTGTAGAGCAGGATAAAGCTAGCCCAGCCAATAAAGGCAGCAATTATGATGAAACTTAATAGCTTATGGTGGGTTGCAAAGTAGAAGAGAAAGAAGGTAAGAGCCGCAAAAATACCAAACAGGCGTGCCCATTCAATCATCCAGTGGTTAAGCTCAGAGTCCGTATCCAGCAGGTTCAAGCCGCTCCAGCCTATAAAAGTTAAGGCCAATAGCATAATCGGCCAGCCCAGGGTCGATCCGCGCCAGCGCAATAGTACGGTCATGAACAAGAAGCCTGCTAACACGATACAGGCGATAAATCCGGCCATTTCCCTGCTTACTTTATTTGTTTGGTTGCTATGGGTGTTATAAAAGAAAAAGGCCGAAAAAGCTACTTTTCGGCCTTAAAAATCAATTATCTATCGCGACTGATTATATAGCAGTAGCTGCCTGCTGTACTTCAACAAATTCTGTCAAAGTTGTCACTGACTCAAAAACTTCGCCTGTCAGTTCGTCATCAGCAATTTCAATGCCGAAGTTTTCTTCAATTTGCATCAAGATAGAGACGATTGCCATAGAATCGAATTCCGGCAAATTTCCCAGCAGCAAAGTATCAGCCGACAGCTGATCGGCATCAATTGATAGCGTATCGCTTAGCAAAGCTATCATTTTATCGATGTTGGTCTGGTACGCCATTCGGCAAATCTCCTCAAGTCTTGCCCTAAAGTCTAATGCTCAAAACAGGCTCAGAATCACAAAATGCCGCACCGTCTGCGACACAAGGCGGCAGATTGTAGCAAAATTGCCTCTTTTAGACACCTATTTTAGCCCTATCAGGAATAATTCTAACGAACAGCGATCTGCTACTTTTACATGCTGATCGGATCTGTTTTAATAGACCTTCATTGCCACGAAACCGCTGAACTCATCAAGATGGCGAACACATCATTCGATAAACACCAACTGAAAGTTTTACTCCTTGAAGGAGTCCACCCTAAAGCAGAACAGCTTTTCAGACAAGATGGCTATCATCAGGTTGAGAGCCTCAAAACAGCACTATCTGTTTCTGAGCTGAAAAGTGCACTGCAGGATTGCCATTTTCTGGGTATTCGCTCACGTTCACAGATTACTCCCGAAGTGTTAGCCGAGGCCAATAAGCTGGTAGCCATTGGTTGTTTCTGTATTGGTACCAACCAGGTTAACCTGACCGCAGCACAACATAAAGGCATCCCGGTTTTTAACGCTCCTTACTCCAATACACGTAGTGTTGCCGAGCTGGTTCTCGGCGAAATTATTATGCTGTTACGCGGAATTCCCGCAAAGAATGCTGCCGCGCACCGCGGTCAATGGCTTAAAACGGCTAGCAACTCCAATGAGGCCCGCGGTAAAACACTTGGAATTATAGGTTATGGCCATATTGGTACCCAGCTTGGCATTCTGGCCGAAGGTATCGGTATGCAGGTTAAGTTCTATGATATTGAAACCAAGCTGACCCTTGGAAATGCCAGTCAGGTAGCCGACTTGACTCAGCTACTAGCTGAGTCTGATGTGGTAACCCTGCATGTGCCTGAAACACCACAAACCAAAGGCATGATAGGTAAAGCTGAACTGGCAGCTATGAAAGCCGGAAGCATCCTGATAAATGCCTCACGCGGTACAGTAGTCAATATTGACGCTTTAACCGAAGCACTCCGTTCGGAGCATATCCTCGGTGCGGCTATTGACGTTTTCCCGACCGAGCCCAAGTCTAACTCTGAAGAATTTCAGTCGCCTTTGCGTGATTTTGACAATGTCATTCTGACACCACACATCGGTGGCTCGACGCTTGAAGCTCAGGAAAACATTGCCATCGAAGTGACTGAGAAAATGATCAAATACAGCAACAATGGCTCGACGGTTTCGGCGGTCAACTTCCCGCAGGTTGCTCTGCCTGAGCACATCAATACACACCGCATCCTGCATATTCACCACAATAAGCCCGGAATCCTGTCGCAGATCAACCAGATTCTGTCGCAGAATGATATCAATATCTCAGCACAGTACCTGATGACTCAGGGCGACATTGGCTATGTGGTAACCGACATTGATCGAAGCTCAAGCCATTTTGCCTTAGAAAAAATGCGTGAAATTGAAGGGACAATTAGAGCAAGGGTTCTTTACTAAGAAAGAGCTTCAGAACAAAAAAGGCCAGCAATTGCTGGCCTTTTTTTCTGGTTGTTTTTTATGAGGACTTTACACTGTTCTTTCTTGCTTCAACCACTCATCAATAGCTTTATCAAGTACTTCTTGGTCAGGTAAAGACATTGGCTTCCTTGGTGAGGGCTCCAGCCAACTGCGGCTGGTTTCAAAATCCTCAGGCACGGTTACAAACCCTTGCATATAGTGTTCGATAAAAGGTTTTAGATCGTGATTCTGGTAATCGTATTGCGGAACAAAGGTGCCAATAGGAATACGTTTACCTTTCTTGAGCTCACCTTTTTTGTCATATACTTTCCCGGCCGGATATAGGCTAATCACCATGGGGCCCCAGCCACCGCTATACTCCAATGCCAGATTACTTTTCGCTCGCAGCTCAGTTTGCAGTTGATTTAATCGTGCAGCCAATAACTTACCTCTATGCCAGGTGTAAATCAGTTGTCGCTTGCGGTCTACGCAAACAGGAGCCGGCTGCCGCCAGAGAAAGAAAATAATGAAGGGGATCAGCGTTAAGCCAGTCATGCCTCCTACTAAGACAAACGTACTGGTGTATCTGGGTATGATGTCTTCGTAGAATTGTCCATAGCTCCTAAGGTTGCCACCCAATGACTTTCTTATTTCTTTATGCTCTTCGTATTGCGCTCGAATCTCTTTTTGATAATTGATTGCGCTATATCTCTCTTTTTTATAGTTTTCATCATAGAAATTTAATACTACAAACGCTATAACAATTGCGCTTCCGATCAGGTAGAGATTTAACTTCTGATACATGAAATTGAATTTCTTTATGTGTATCTCGTCAGTATTTATACGTTCGAAACAACGTTTTATTTTATCAATATTAATCATGGTGTAGCCCATCCATATACTTTAGGGTCCGGAGCAGGAGCACCTCGATACTCAAAGGCACTGAGAGGTATTTTGTGGGTATAGATAGTCTGCTCCAGCTCCATTGTTTTTTTAGATTCCGGGGTGTACTCAACCAATACACTTACTTCTTCGATATAACCAGGTGTTGATGGGATTGATTTAGCATAATTTACGGCTATCAATTTCTGCTTATAGTCGATGCTATAGTCAAAGGGGACATCATCATAGTCATCTGATAAAAACCAACTTGTGTCCGATTTATGTTCAATACTAATATTAATTTTTATACTTTCTCCTACTTGAGTACCCTCTCCTAAGTAGGGCAAAAAGACTTTAAATCTGGAGTTTCGTTTTCCACCAATATCCACCAGTCTTAATTGATTTACTATTTTAGTAAACTCCTCTATTTCTTTTTCAAAAGCAGAAATTAGATCATAATGGTTTTCTGCTGTTGGAATCGCAATACCTCGCGAATCATCAACTCTCTCAATTAAAACGTCTCGCCTCTTACCCCAATAAAGCTTCGAACTCCCCCAGAAAGAATTTTTGGCCCACTGTTGTAACGGATCCAGCGAACCGAAATATTCGATGACGGCTCCTATCACGATTAAGAGCACACCGATTACAGCCCCTACAATGGTGACACCGAAGATCATCAAGACACCACTGCCGATGGCGATTAGCGCGTTGCCCCATGCTTTTGCATAATTATCCTGCTTAATCCCAGCTGCTGCCTGTAACAAGCTAAGAAGCACACCGGCATGGCCTGCGAAACGTCCCAAAGCTTTTGCCCCGCTCGATACCAGACTAATCGCTTTGGATTGACTCATGCCTAATGCGATGCTTTGCGTTCGAAATAAGGTATTGGCGCCGAATCGACTGAAGAGCTTGCTGGATATTGCTGTACGTGCTGTCTGCCCAATGTTAGATCGAATTAGCGCCCGGCCGGTGTTGTAGCTATCATCAATGGCGCTCATGCTGGCTACGGTAATGTTGACCCAGAAGTTATCAGCTATCTGGCTAAAGATATCGTCCCCAGCTGGTGCATTTTCTTTTTTATGCAAAACGTCTACGATTGTGGCTGCGCTTAGAAATGCTCCCATACCGGCTACTGCTGTTTCAATTTTTCTAAAATTTGGAGAGATATCCCTTATTCCCGGTGCCGGAATAAGATCAAAGTCTTTGAATTTCACATGTAATATATCCAACTCTGTCACCGCAACATTTCTTGGCGTTAAGCGCCTATTACCGGCATATACGGTTAATCGATTACGCTGTGTTAATTGCTGGTTAGTGATCACTGTTGAGCGCGGCATCCTTCTATCGCGTATGACCTTTTCAGCTTCATCGAGTGTTAATGGTTTATGTGTCCATTCCTCAACGCTATAAACTGAGTTAAATGCTTTCTGTATTTCGATATTGCCGTGTCTAAATATTGCCTGTGCCATTTGTAAGCACTGGGTAGTGCAGACTACATTAAATCTCTCGAATGCTTTTTCCGCAATTTTCAGTCCATTGGCTGCACCCTTTTGAACAGCGCCACCAATTCTGCTCCATAGTACGAAATTATCCTGGTATGTTTGTGCAATGGCTTTACCGCTGTCAGGGTTGTATAAGCTGAGAATATATTCAGAACCTACTGTCGAACTATTCAGATCGATTACCGCCTGATTAAGCAGTGCTGTCGTATAATCAATCAGCTCCATGTCCGATCTGGAACCATCACCTCTGATACCATTTTTTTGCGCATAATCAATTTGTTTGGTGATGGCATAATCCAACTGATGGCTAAAAGTGGTTTCATGTAACTTAACCAGATTTTCCTGCAGGGTCGTAAAGTTATCGCAGGCCTCTATAAACTTTTGTCTAAGCTGGTCTGACTCTTCGGAAATCGGTCTATCACTCCATAAATCCTTAAACCAGTTCCAACTACCATCAAGGTGTGTCTTAACACTTTCAATTGCCCGCGCTGTCACCAGCGGATATTGATACTCCTGATTGAAGTTAGCCTGGGTGTTATTGACGAGCAATGAAACACCATTGATATCCAGCAAGCGCCCCATAGGATCATGCAGCGCGACAATTCGTCCACGGGTTTTACTATGATTGCAGAAGGCGACCGTTTTCTTATCTTCCATGCCAATACCTGTTTGCGAAATCAAATAATCGCTGATTCTATCTCGCAATGTAGGTTTGAATTCCTCTACATGTTGATCCAGGTCTCTTAATGGTGCAGAGAACTTACTTTGCTCTGCGCTAAGATCCACAGGAGTTAGAATATGTTTTCTGAACTCAGGGTTTCTTTCGGCTTCTTCAAAATAATAGGCTGGCCAACGATGTTCGCTGTAACCTATTTCTATCTGTGTAGTATGTTCAGGGACGAACGCATATGGATAAACTCTCGAGTTATCCAGCTTCCAATTACCTGCCGCATGACCGTCTTCCCATTGGTACATTCTGAATTGATAGAGCCCGCTGGTCAGCGTTTCAGTATCAGCACGCATATCATCTGAGTTCTGATCCTCATAGCTGGTGTTATATCGAAACACCATCCAGTAGCCATTGGGCCTATCCGTTCTTGATTCGAGGTCTTCTACCGTATTTGGTACATAGATATAGACAAAGCCCTGCCTGATTCTTCGCAGGCAATAATCCTGCTCGTTATGCATATTGTCTTCAGCACTGGTGTTACGGTATTCATTGGCTATATCCATTAGTAGTTCGGGTTTAAATGCAAACCTCACCGGAAATATTGGCGTGATACTGGGATCACATGGCGCAATCGGATCTAATACATTCTGGGTGGCTGACAAATTTTCTCTGGGCACAGTTAATATCCTTATTTACTTTAACGACATGGTGTCGATGGTTTGTTTTATGCTGCGTTGCAGTATGTTTGATTTTTCCAGGTGACTGAATGGCTGTTCTTCCAGGTACTGTTCTATTTCAGCAAGATCCAGCTGATAGTTTTTTGCCATAAGTTGCGCATAGCAGTAGTCATACAGTCCTCTTGCAGTTGTATTACCCTTTTTAATTCCTTCTTCATACCAGATTCCTAGCTGTTCCGAATGCAACTGGTTTACTTCTGCTGGAAAATCATTACTAAGCTCATTAATGACTAAATTTTTGTTGTATTGCCGACGGTAATGACTAAATATCTCATAGTCACTAGCCGTTAAATTCATTACTCCAGCATTCGATAGCTGATGTTGCCTATTAGGTTCAAAGCGCTTTATCACACCGCCCTGCGAATCTTCACAGAACACTGCGTCTATCAATTGCTCCTCACCATTAACGCCAAACCACTTGGCGACTCTTTGAGGCCATTGTGTAATTGATCCCAGGTAGTGATTCATGATTCTTGGATCACAGAACCTAAAAAAGAACCATTTCTTTTGTTCGTTCTGAATTTTTATAAATTTCTTAAAATGACGAGCCAGGGTATTGATATCGCTTTTACTCTGTAGCAATAGTCCAGTATTTTGTCCCCAATGCCGCGTAAAGAAATCTTTGTGAAAGTCTGAAACCTTATCATCATCTTCCAGCTGCTCCTGTGTCAGCGTCAGATTAAGCAGGTAAGGCGCATTCTTTTTAAACTTTACGGCCAAGTCACCGCTATAAAGGCACTGCTGCTCAATATCATCATAATGGTCCAAATCAAACGTCATGCTGACTTTTGCACGTGCTGTAGAATCCACCAAAAGAAAGGTGTTGGTATCTGACTTGAATAACAGCTTTTTTAATTCTTCATCAATCCAGGGATGAGCCCAAAATGGCTTATTACTTTCAACAGTTGGCTCAACTGTTGTTGGGCTTATTATCAGGTAGTGAGTTCGGTCTTCTGCAACTGAGTGTTCCAATAAATTTACTGGATCTAACGCGGTCTGTGAAAATCCATTGCTTCTGGCTTGTTCAGCTAATTGCAGCTGTTGATAACTGACTTCCTTATCATTAGGTTCGAACTGTTGACTCCACTCAATTGAGGTCAGGAAATATTGCTCCTTTGCAATCAACTCGTGTAACCGATTGTGATGCTGTATCTGTTCAACATCATCGGTGGCAATGTCCAGCTGATAATAACCTAAGCCACCCATTTCATCTGTACGACTTACAATGCAACGGCTAATCCATGTTTTCTGTTGGCGCAAAGCTTCCCTCATTGTGCTGACTTCTAAGGAGGCGTATTTTAGCCAGCAGCAGTCAGACTGTTAACGCAAGAACAAACGAATGTGCAGAAATGCGACAACCATCACATTTCCAAGATTTATCTGAGAGAGAGCGTAGTGTTCTCGCCTTCTATCCGCTTTTTTGCATATAGACCTGGTCAGCTACTCCAGTAACGGCCTCATCATTGACCAAAAACTCTCGTAGCAACAAGGTATCCGTTTGCTGGTACTCCGAACATTGACTGTCGCTCTCAATCCAGCTCACAGGCTTATAGGCAAAAGCCTCACTGTTTGCTTTGGTATATCCTAAAGTGGCTTCTCCCACCCTCAATACAGTACCTGCTATGGCTTCAACATAAGCCGGCCCCGAACAGTTTTCCTGTAGATAATATTGTTTCAACCGGTTGTTCTCGATTCTTCCATTGCCAGCAATCTGGAATAGATACCCCTGCCTGCTAAGGGCCGTGATTAACCGTCCAGTTTCGGTAATTCCGACAATTTCTACTTCATCGCCCTGTTCCGAAAATAGTCTATTAGAGCGTCTATTAGTCCGTGATGACTGTTGATTGTCTTTCTGCAAATAGCGTTCAATTGCTCCCGTTTGCTGCTGTACCTCCTGAATTATGCGTGATTCCTGGCCGGACACATTAGTAGCCAATGTGTATACGGTATCTCGTAAACGTTGTTGTTCTGACTTAATATTGTTTAGTTGAAATGCCTGCCAGACAAGTCCAGCACTTAACATAACTAACAACACTATAAAGATCCTGCTGATCCGCTGATACTGCTTGAACGAAGTTGCGAACAGCTCTTTTAAATAATCCGTCTGCCCCTTAACTTCTTTAATCATCACTTGCTGCTTGTCAGTTTTGGCTATCTCATCCAACATCCGTTTGCCGTAATGAATGGTATCTCTGCGCAAGTCATCGGTAGCTTTACGAACCTTGCTGGAAAGCTGTGGTGAAAATTGATTTTCAAGAAATGATTCCAGCCAGACTTTAAGCTTTTCATCGACACTTGGCTGGCTGACTATCTGCTGTACCTTGTGACCGGCTGGTTGGCTTGCTTTCGGGGTCCATAATTTTAGCTTCTGAAGCACCTCTTCAACATCTTCCACCGTTAGCTCTTTGGGTAACACCCCCTCGGCACCCAATTGCCTAACTTTATGTAGATAGTCGTCACCCGTTCGCGCTGTGAACATCACAACTGGCGTGTCGGCATTAGAACTGCTTTTGATTTCCTTGATGGTTTCAATACCGTCCTTACCCGGCATAGCCTGATCAAGAAAAATAACATCAACCTGGTGGTCTTTCAGGTAGGCCAGGGCACGTTCGCCCGAATTGGCATAGATCGCTTCGATATTATAATTTGACAGCATTCTTGCCAGAACCATATAGGCGGTTCTGGAATCATCCACGATTAATGCCTTAAATTTTTTTGTTGTCATAGTTAGCCCCAAAATATTACTGGGCTACTTTAACTGCTATATAGTTCTACACTATATCAGTAGTGTAGCTTTAGAGTCTGGTTCACGAAATTATGCTACCCGCTTTTAATTTCGTGATTCAAAAAAAGGCCAGCAAATGCTGGCCTTTTTTATTGCAGTAATGGAATTACTTTACGCGAGGGTCAAGCTTGCCAGCTTTATAATCAAGTGCCATCTGTTCCATATTGATTGGCTTAATTTTGCCTGCGTTGCCAGCAGTTCCAAATGCTTCGTAACGCGCTTTACAGATAGCCTGCATCGCATCTTGAGCGGCTTTGTTATATTTGCGCGGGTCAAATTCTTTTGGATTATGCTTCAAGAATTTGCGTACTGCACCAGTTGCTGCTAAACGTAAGTCAGTATCAATGTTTACTTTACGCACACCGTGCTTGATACCTTCCTGGATTTCTTCCACTGGCACACCGTAAGTTTCGCCCAGGTCGCCACCATACTCATTGATGGTCGCTAACCAGTCCTGCGGTACTGATGAAGAGCCGTGCATCACAAGGTGTGTGTCGGGAATACGCGCGTGAATTTCTTTGATACGGTCAATAGCCAACACATCGCCTGTTGGTGGACGAGTAAATTTATAAGCACCGTGCGAAGTACCGATGGCGATAGCAAGCGCATCGACACCTGTATCTTTAACAAATTGAGCTGCTTCTTCAGGATCAGTAAGTAACTGATCGTGACTTAAAACACCTTCTGCACCTGAGCCATCCTCTTCGCCAGCCATGCCAGTTTCCAATGAACCAAGACAACCTAATTCACCTTCAACCGATACACCACAAGCATGTGCCATTTCGGTTGCCAGTTTTGTTACGCGAACGTTGTATTCATAACTCGCTGGCGTTTTCATGTCTTCTTCCAAAGAGCCGTCCATCATAACTGATGAGAAGCCTAATTGGATTGACTGTTGACACACAGCTGGTGACGAACCGTGATCCTGGTGCATACAGATTGGAATATGCGGGAATTCTTCAGTTGCTGCCAGGATTAGATGACGCAAAAAGTTTGAACCGGCATATTTACGAGCGCCTGCTGATGCCTGAATAATCACTGGACTGTCAGTTTCATCTGCGGCCTGCATAACTGCACGCATCTGCTCAAGGTTATTAACGTTAAATGCCGGAATACCATAATCATGCTCTGCTGCATGATCAAGTAACTGACGTAATGTAATTAGAGCCATTTTCTTTCCCCTTAACTTTGTATCCTGTTCGACAAACTTTTAGAGTTAGCCTTTCGCTCGCTCTTCTAAGATTGCCACTGCTGGTAATTCTTTACCTTCCAGAAACTCCAGGAAAGCACCACCACCAGTTGAAATGTATGAAACTTTATCGGCGATGCCGTATTTATCAACTGCCGCCAGCGTATCACCGCCGCCTGCAATTGAGAATGCATCGCTGTCTGCGATTGCTTTTGCAATTACTTCGGTACCATGACCAAATTGATCGAACTCGAAAACACCAACCGGGCCATTCCAGACGATCGTTTTTGCTTCTTTCAAAATCTTGGCCAAGTGTTCAGCTGACTGTGGGCCAATATCAAAAATCATATCATCTTCAGCCACATCATTAACTGACTTGGTTTCCGCGGCTGCTGATTCTGCGAACTCTTTACCAGTTACCACATCAACCGGTACCGGAATGTCGCCACCTTTTGATTGCGCCTGTTCGATCAAACGTTTGGCCTCAGGAATTAAATCTTCCTCGTACAAAGATTTACCTACCGGATGACCTGTTGCTGCAATGAAGGTATTAGCAATACCACCACCAACAATTAGCTGGTCAACGATATGTGATAAGGAATCAAGAACCGTTAGCTTAGTCGAGACTTTAGAGCCACCGACAATTGCAACCATTGGACGGGCTGGGTTATCCAGTGCTTTGCCCAATGCTTCCAGTTCACCAGCTAACAATGGGCCTGCACAGGCAACAGGTGCAAACTTTGCTACACCATGAGTCGATGCCTGAGCACGATGTGCCGTACCAAAAGCGTCATGCACAAAAACGTCACATAGATCGGCGTACATTTTAGACAGTCGATCATCATTGGCTTTTTCGCCAACATTACAGCGTACGTTCTCGAATAAAACCACTTCGCCTTCGTTAACATCAACGCCATTCAAGTATTCAGTGACCAGACGTACCGGAACATCCAGTACCTCATTTAAATAATCAGCAACGATTTGCATGGAATCGTTTTTCGTCAACACACCTTCCGTAGGACGACCACGGTGCGACATCACCATCAACTTAGCACCTTTTTCCAGTGCCAATTTAATGGTCGGCAAAGCCGCCTGAATACGAACATCACTGGTTATTTTGCCGTCTTTAACCGGCACATTAAGATCTTCACGAATTAAAACGCGCTTTCCCTGAAGATCCAGATCAGACATTTTCAACACATTCATAGTCTTAAACCATTCATGGTAAATTGATTATCTGGGTTTAATTCCCCAGACTTAAAAACACAAACGGTGCGTCACGACGCACCCGAGTATTACGACAAGAAGACCACTAATCTAAGCTAGAATTTTGGTCCAAGGCAACACCTTTACCAAATCATGTACTGGATAGCTTAGATTTTTCTTGTAAGACGCGGCATGGCTAATTTTTGAAGGCGACGCGTACTTTAGTACGCCAGCTTGATAAAAATTAGCCATAACAAAGTATTACAAGAAAAAGATTGCTAGACAGACATCATCTTGATGGCAACATCTAACATACGGTTACTAAAACCCCACTCATTATCGTACCAAGTCACTACTTTCACGAAGTTGCCTTCTTGTACGCGAGTCAGACCGGCATCGAAAGTTGATGATGCTGGGCTGTGGTTAAAGTCGATTGAAACTAGTGGCTCGTCGTTATAGCAAAGTACGTGGCCGTCTGCTGCTTTCTTGACAATTTCGTTGATTTCTTCGGCTGAAGTATCACGACCAGCTTCAAAAGTCAGGTCAACGCACGATACGTTGATGGTTGGTACGCGCATGGCGAAGCCATCTAATTTACCGTTTAATTCTGGAAGCACTAGACCTACTGCTTTAGCTGCACCGGTTTTGGTCGGGATAATGCTTTGTGCTGCTGCACGAGCTCGACGCAAATCGGAATGCTGGTTATCAATCAAACGCTGGTCATTAGTGTAAGCGTGAATGGTGTTAACCAAACCTTTCTTGATACCCACTGTATCGTTAAGAACTTTTGCCAATGGTGCAAGACAGTTTGTGGTACATGAAGCGTTTGATACCACACGGTGTTCAGGCTTAAGAATGTCATCGTTAACACCAAATACTACAGTTGCATCTACGTCTGCTGCGCCTGGTGCTGAGATAAGAACTTTCTTTGCGCCACCTTTGAAGTGCTTTGATGCACCAGCCTGATCTTTAAATACGCCAGTACATTCAAAAACTACGTCGACGTCCTGCTCACCCCATGGGATTAATTCTGGGTTACGCTCGGCATACAATTTGATTTTGTCGCCGTTAACGATCATATATTCGCCATCAGTTGAAACGTCGGCGTTAAAACGGCCGTGAGTAGTGTCATATTTTGTTAAATGAACGGTAGTTTCAGCTGGGTGTGAAGAGTTGATCGCTACCACTTGAATGCGATCACGGTAACCGTGCTCATAAATCGCACGAAGGGCGGTACGTCCAATACGACCATAACCATTAATTGCAACTTTAACTGTCATCTTAATCTCCAGAATTTACTCACGCGTTTAATCTAAAAGTTCTTCGGCTACAGCAACAACATTGTCTACTGTGAACCCAAAATGTTTGAATAGGTCACCCGCTGGTGCGGATTCACCAAAGCTGGTCATGCCAACGATACGACCATCAAGGCCGACATATTTGTACCAATAGTCAGCAATACCTGCTTCAATGGCGACACGGCTTGGCACATCGCTTGGCAGTACCGATTCTTTATAACTAGCATCCTGTGCTTCAAAAACATCGGTTGATGGCATTGAAACCACTCGTACCTGCTTGCCTTTTTCAGTCAATACTTTTGCAGCTTCAGTTGCCAGCTCAACTTCTGAGCCAGTAGCAATCAGGATTAACTCGGGCTTATCGGCACTATCAACCAGCACATAAGCACCACGCTCAATATTGGCCAGCTGCTGAGCATCACGGTTCTGATGCTGCAAATTTTGACGGCTTAAACTTAAAGCTGTTGGGCCGTTGCGACGCTCAATTGCTGCTTTCCAGGCGACGGCAGTTTCAACAGCATCACAAGGACGCCATACCGACATGTTTGGTGTTGTTCTTAAGTTCGCCAGCTGCTCAATTGGCTGGTGCGTAGGACCATCTTCACCTAAACCGATTGAATCGTGCGTGAAGACGTAAATAGCCTGCTGTTTCATTAATGCGGCCATACGCAGTGCGTTGCGGGCGTATTCCATAAAGATCAGGAAGGTACCGCCATAAGGCATCAAACCGCCGTGCAAAGCCATGCCATTCATGATGGCGCACATACCGAACTCACGAACACCGTAGTAGACATAATTACCGCTGGCGTCTTTAGCTTCTATCCCTTTGGAATCACTATGAATAGTCAGGTTTGAACCTGCCAGGTCGGCAGAACCACCGACTAACTCAGGAAGTAATGGCGCATAGGCATTGATAGCCATTTGTGATGCCTTACGCGAGGCAACCACAGGGCCTTCCGCCTGTAATTTCTCGATATAGGCCTGAGCCTGCTCGGTGAAATTCTCAGGCAAGCGGCGACTTAAGCGACGCTCAAGTTCTTTGCCTAATTCTGGATAAGCTTCTTTGTAGGCAATAAATTTCTTATTCCATTCCGCTTCCTGCTGCTGGCCGACCTCACGAGCACTCCAGCTGTCACGAACATTTTCAGGGACTTCAAATGCAGGATGAGGCCAGTTCAATTGCTTGCGAGCCAGTTCGATTTCATCGTCACCTAATGGCGCACCATGGCATTCTTCTTTGCCTTGCTTATTAGGCGAACCAAAACCAATAATGGTTTTGCAGCAAATAAGGGTTGGGCGCTCACTGTCAGTACGCGCTTCTTCGATTGCTGCTTTGATGGCTTCAGGATCGTGACCGTCAACCGCTGGAATAACCTGCCAACCATAAGCTTCGAAACGCTTAGGCGTGTCGTCAGAGAACCAGCCATTCACTTCACCATCAATTGAAATGCCGTTGTCATCATAGAATGCGATCAGTTTGCCCAGTCCCAAGGTACCGGCCAATGAGCATACTTCATGGGAAATACCTTCCATCATGCAGCCATCACCCATGAAGACATAGGTGTAATGGTCAATGATGTCATGGTCAGGTTTGTTAAATTCAGCTGCCAGCTTCTTTTCCGCAATCGCAAAGCCAACTGCATTGGCAATACCTTGGCCTAATGGGCCAGTAGTCGTTTCAACACCTGGGGTGTAACCATATTCTGGATGGCCAGGAGTTTTTGAGTGCAGTTGACGGAAATTCTTCAGATCATCGATTGAAATGTCATAACCTGTGAGGTGCAGTAACGAATAGACCAGCATGGAACCATGGCCATTTGACATCACAAAGCGATCGCGATTGACCCAGTCAGGGTTTGCAGGATTGTGTACCAGGTAGTCATTCCATAGGACTTCAGCGATATCAGCCATGCCCATTGGCGCTCCGGGGTGACCGGACTTGGCTTTTTGAACGGCATCCATACTGAGTGCGCGGATTGCATTAGCAAGTTGAAAACGGGTAAGCATGTCGTTACCTGACAGTGACATGAGGTCTCCTCAAAAGGCAGCATTTTTTAGGCCGCATATTGTCGCAGACCCGCCCTGACCAATCAAATGATTTGCCTGTTTTTTACTCAGTTTTTTCCTCTGGAAGGCAATAAACTCGGGCTTTGTGGCGAAATTAATGCGAATTAGGAGCTTGGATTAGAAGAATTAGTCCGATTCATTCTGGGTTATGAATTCGTCCAGATCGAAGTCCTTGATGTTGAGCATGGTCTCAATATCCCACGGAGGTACCGGGCGACTGAAGATGAAACCCTGTATTTCTTCACAGCCCATATCACGTAACGCTTCCACCTGATTGCGGTTTTCCACCCCTTCAGCGACAACCTTAATATCCAAGTTATGAGCCAGGGTTACGATTGAAGCTACCAGATTGCGATCCCGATCCGAATCCTCCAGATCCCAGACGAAGGTACGGTCGATTTTGAGTGTATCAATAGGGAAATCCTTGAGGTTGCCTAAAGACGAATAACCCACCCCAAAGTCATCCAGCGCCAGACTGATTCCCATTTCACGCAATGTTCGCATCTGTTGAATGGACTGTGTCAGATCTTCCATGACCATCCCTTCAGTAATCTCAAATTCCAACGCATCAGGTTCGATTTTAGCCAGATGCAGTGCATTCTTGACCGTTTCCCATAGATTTTCATGATAGAACTGGACCGCAGACAGGTTAACTGCGACCTTGCCATGAAAAATGCCACGATTCTGCCAGTCTCGTATTTGCAGACAGGTCTTTTCAATAACGCGCTGACTGATTGGAATAATAAAGCCCGCTTCCTCAGCCAAAGGAATGAACTCATTCGGCAATACCAGACCTCTTCGAGGATTACGCCAACGCACCAGCGCTTCCATGCCGGTTATTTTGCCGGTTTGCAGGCTGACCTTCGGCTGATAGAACATCACAAACTCATCTTTCTCAATCGCCTGACGCAGCTCTCCTTCCAATGTGATGCGCAGCTTAGCCTGTTCATTCATCTGACGGGTATAGAACTGATAGGTATTCTTGCCTTTTTTCTTGGCGTAATACATGGCGGTATCGGCATTTTTTAGTAGTTCTTCTGCGTTAAGTCCATTTTCCGGATACATCACAATACCGATACTCGGAGACACAACCACTTCGGCAGTTGATAGTGGTAGCGGCTTGGCAAATTCATCCAGAATCGCCTGGGCGATTTTGGCGGGCTTATTCCAGGTATCCACTTCCTGCAACAGCACGGTAAACTCATCACCACCCAGACGGGCAACTACCCCATGCTGTTCACTGGTAATCTCCTGTAAAATCTTGGCCACATAAATCAGCAACTCATCACCAATACCATGACCTAATGAATCATTGATCCGCTTGAAGTTATCAAGGTCAATAAATAGCAGTGCGTGCTGGTCGCCTCGCTCTGAGTGAGCGATCAGGTTTTCAAAGTGATTCCTGAAGCTGGTACGATTTTTAAGGTCAGTCAACTGATCAACCGTAGCCAGGCGACGCAATTCTTTTTCGGCCTGTTTACGGAAAGTAATATCCGAGAAAACGCCCACATAGTTTATGACATTGCCATCATTATCCAGCACAACATCAATATTGATTTCAATTGGGTAGGTAGAATTATCTTTGCGTTTTGCAAGCAGCTCGCCATACCAGAATCCTTTGTCAGCAAGCTCTTCTCTTAGCTCCCTGAATTCTTCATCGGTAATCTGATGCAAGGCACTGACCTTCATTAATTTGCCAAGCACTTCAGTCTCTTCAAAGCCTGTAATTTTGGTGAAAGCCTTGTTGACTGCAATGTAATGGAAGTTCTCGTCCAGAATCCAGACACCATCTGAAATATTGTCAAAGGACTTCACGATCATGCTGAGCTGCTGTTCGGTATTCTTAAGCTCAGTAATATTCTTCAGGGTCCCAGCCATCCGCAAAGGCTTTTGATTATCATCCCGGCTCACCACCTTGCCGCGGTCTAACACCCAAATCCAGCCACCTTTCTCATCACTGATACGGTAGGTGCTTTCATAGTGCATAGATTTATCGGACAAATGTGCGTTTAGAGCCTGGCGCACATACGGCAGATCATTCGGGTGAATGTTGGAGTTGGCCATCGAGTAACCACTACGCACTCCATCCCTTGGGAAATCGTAAGGCCACTCATTAGAAAGGTGGAGAGCTCCAGAAGGTATCTGCCAGTCCCACAATTCATCACCACTGCCCCACAAAGATAACTTCAGTCGCTCTTCACTTTGTGTCAGCTGCAATGCGGCCATTCTTCGTTCACGCACCCTGGCCCAAATCAGATAGGAGAAAGCCAGTATAATAAGTCCCAGAATAAACCCATACAAAGTAAAGGCCGACGGGCTGAGCCACCCTGAGGTTTTGACATGAACTTTCAGCTCAGCCGGAACTTCGCTCCAGACACCATCCTTGTTAGAAGCTTTAACCAGAAAACGGTAATCACCGGGCTGCAGATTGGTGTAGGTGACACGGCGGGCTTTAGCATCAGTTTCTATCCATTCATTGTCGTATCCTTCGAGCATATATCGATAGCGATTATTCTTAGGATCGGCATAGTTCAGTCCTGAAAATTCAAAGCTTACGCTGGTATCTTCAGGGAAGAAGGTAACTTCTTTGGCGAGGTTCGCAGGTTTTGCCAGTCGTTTTTTATGTTCATCACCAATAAGTACCGGACCATTATTAATCATGATCTCGGTAATTACTGGGGTTGGCGGGACTTCATCAGGCTGATAAGTTTCTGCCCTGAAATTGATGATACCGTTAATCCCACCAAAATAGAGGTTGCCCTGTCTATCGTGGGCACTGGCTCCCGTATTAAACTCCAGAATTGGCTGATCTTCCGCCAGCGTAAACTGAGTCAGACTAAAGTCATTTGGCGAAACCCTAAATAATCCGCGTCCGGTTCCCGCCCAGATGTATTTATTGCCATCCAGCTCCATACTGTAGATGCTGTCATGAATGCCTGAGGTGGTACTATTTATGTTAGTAGCAACCTGACGCGTCAAATCAATCACCACCAGTCCATTACCAAAAGTACCAATCCATAGCCGCTCAAACTGATCCAGAGCCAGACTGAGAACAACATCTTTAGCTTCTTCCGGAACTTCTTTTATCAGCTGACTTAAGTTTTTGAAGCTTGAGGTCTGAATATCAAATTGGTGAACGCCACTTTCCGTGCCAATCCACAAATGCTGTTTATCTTTGCTGGGCAGAATGCTGTTTATGCGATTATTACGATGGAAGTCAGCATCAATGACTCGGTAACGACTGATCCTGTTATTCTGATCCAGCTTCCACAAACCTTCAGTTGTTCCAACCCATAAGTTCCCATCAAAGTATCTGGCCGTTAACAGTTCAGCGGTATAACTTTCATTTTCAAATATTCGCTGTAATTCGCGGGTGTTTAGATTAAGCAGCCAAATCTCATCAAAGGTCATCACCCAGACCTTTCCTGAGCTGGCTGGTCCAATGTAATTGATGCTTTTACCATTCAATTGGGGCGGGTCGATGATGGCTAATTTTTTTAGATCCAGCGGATCACGGGCATCCATCATGGTTATACCGTGCCCATCACTGCCAACCAACAGGATATCATCAGCGGTTACATGCAATGAAAAGGTCGTGTCGGCAGCCAATGAGTCCAGTAAATCCGGCTGAAAATAATTATGATTAAACAGTATCGCGTTTGGATTGATTTTATTGAGGTAAGCGGAAGTCCCTACCCAAAGAATTCCATTGCTATCTTCATACAATGCGTTAATGGTATTGCTGCCAATTGAACCGGGTCGACCATAGCGGTAGTGATTGGAGCGCCCTGTTTCACTGTTCACCGAGTAGAGGCCTTCTTTGACAGTTCCAATCCAGAGATTGTCATTGCTATCGAAAAAAACCGTACTGGCCTGGAGCTTTGAATCTCTAAGACCAAGCTCTTCATATGACAAAGCAACAAACTCATTCTTCTCAGGGTGATATTCAATGACACCCTGTTGGTAGGACACTAGCCAGATATTAC
The DNA here is from genome assembly GCF_002838765.1 of Kangiella profundi. Lineage (NCBI taxonomy): Bacteria > Pseudomonadati > Pseudomonadota > Gammaproteobacteria > Kangiellales > Kangiellaceae > Kangiella > Kangiella profundi. The sequence goes on from NZ_CP025120.1 coordinate 2,497,971, forward strand.
CCTCAGGAGTTTCCTCAATATCGGCGATAGCACCTAGTTGACCACCCGTGGTTGAGTTGATAATGAAAAACTGCTCACTGGTAGGATTAAATTGTGCCAGCTCGCCACGGGTAGTAACGGCCCACACACGTTGCTTGCTATCTACATAGATTTTCCGCAATTCGCTGACAGTTGCTGTCACGCGGCGGCTAAGCATGATCGGGTATGTTTTGAATCCTTCAATTGCAGGATCATAATAAGAAGGGCCATTATAGGTGGCCAGCCAAACACCACCTTTCTCGTCTTTCGACAAAGCAGTTACAAAGTCATTGGCCAGAGTAAATGGTTCCAGCGGATTGTGATGGAAATTTATGATGTTACCGGTCTGTTGGTGAAAGATATTCAGACCATTTTCAGTGGCAATCCAGATATCGCCATTATCGGCGACCATCAAATCATGAATGGTGGTATGGGAAAGATTACTGTTCTGTTTCTGAAACACTTTAATCTGATAGCCATCATAGCGATTAAGACCATCTTCCGTTCCGATCCAGAGAAACCCCTGAGGGTCTTCTACGATGGCTGTGATGACACTTTGAGACAACTGATCTTCAATACCAATAGCATCCACAAGCTGTTGGTTAGCTTGTGTCTGTTGGCTTAAAAAAATTGTCCCAATTAAACAGAAAAGAAAAAGAAATCGTGTCACCATTAATGGCCCTTTGCGACGTTATATTCGCCTTTGTGCGTTCCTACCCGGCAGGCTGTCCTCTAGTTTCGGTTAAAACGTCTCAAAAATCAAAATTCTTACCGCCTGACAGCAAATTTTGCATATATTATGATGATATTTACACTTCACTCGATTGATTTGAAAAGGGAGTATTATGAAAAAGATTGCAGTTATTTTATCCGGTTGCGGTGTCTATGACGGAGCCGAAATTCATGAAAGCGTGCTTACCCTGTTAGCGCTCGAACAGAACGGCCTGGACTATCAATGTTTTGCGCCCAACGTAGAGCAAATGCACGTAATCAATCACCTGACAGGGGATGTAGCCGAAGGCGAGTCACGTAATGTGCTGGTTGAAGCAGCTCGTATTGCGCGCGGCAATATCAAGGATTTAGCCCAAGCCAAAGAGTCTGACTTTGATGCCGCCGTGCTTCCAGGCGGTTTTGGTGCGGCAAAGAACCTTTGCGACTTTGCGGTCAAAGGAAGCGATTGTACTGTCAATCCTGAAGTGGAGAGATTTATCAAAGCCATGGCCGCAGCAAAAAAACCAGTCGGGTTCATCTGTATTGCGCCAGCCATGATCCCAAGACTGTACGGTGAAGGCAGCAAGCTGACCATTGGTAACGACAAAGACACGGCGGCAGCTATTGAAGCTATGGGTGGCGTCCACATGGCCTGCCCGGTCGAAGATATTGTATATGATGAAGAACGAAACCTATTATCGACACCTGCCTACATGTTGGCCGGAAGTGTCTCGGAGGCTGCCAGCGGAATCAGTAAACTGATTGCCAAACTGGCCAGCCTTTTAAAGTCCTAATTTAAGAACTCCTTAATCGCAGCAATAGAGTCCAGTGCAGGGAAGCACTGGCGGTTGCGGCAGCAATATGCAACCGGCTTCTCCTGAGCAGGATATTTTTGTTCCAGCACATCAGCATCAGATCTCAGACTAAATACCCAGCGTTCAGAATATTGCCCGGTAGTTAGATACTCCTGCCAGGCAACTGTCTGATGCAAATCGCCACGCAATACCCAGATTTCCGAGCCTCGCTCAAAAGCTCTGGCTAAACGCACTACTGATGGATACTGCAAAGGTGCCTTTACCGCTTCATGCTTTGCACTGTGCAGGCTTTTCTCAATAAATTCCTGCCAATCCAGCTTGCCGGTTAACTCAGAGACCAACCATAGCACTTCCAGTGCCTGACAGGCACTGTTTGGCATGGCATCATCGCTCCAGCTCTTATGGCGGGTGATAACCGTTTCGGCATCACGGGCTGTGTAATAAAAACCACCATTTTTCTGATCGGCAAATTTTGTCCAAAGCGCTTCGCACAACTGTATTAGCCACTGCCAGCTTTCCCTATCAAAATCAAAGGTAAGCCTCATCAATAAGGCTTTTGCAAGATAGGCATAATCATCCAAAAAGCCCGGCTGATAAGCTGCACCGTCACGATAACAGGCCATCAACTGTTCATCTTTATGTACGGTTTGCTGAAGTCCTTGTTGGGCCATTTTGGCCTTTTGAAAAATATCCTCATCTCCAAGCTGACGCGCGGCACTGAAAAGTCCCTGCAAAAGCAGTCCATTCCAGCTTGTTAACTGCTTGTCATCCAGAAACGGTAGCGCACGTTGATCACGCTTCTGTTTCAGCTGCTGGCGCACTGACTCAATCAATAAGGGTAATTGCTTCGGGTGAATACCGGTTTTTTCAGCGACTTCCTGCAGTGAATTACGACAGACCAGATGCCATTGACCTTCAAAGTTAGGTTTATCGGCTAAGCCATAATAATGGCTGGCAACTGCCTGCTCCTCTTCGTTGAGGCTCTGCAAATCTGCTTGAGACCAGACGTAATAGGCTCCTTCTTCGCTGTGTCCATCTGCATTCAAACTATCTGCGTCCAATGCTGAGTAATAGGCTGCCTGCTCACTCTGCATTTGCTCGGAGAGCCAACTAATGCTTTGCTTCACGCGCTGCATCCAATCACCTCGAGCAAAATAATGCCCAGCTTCCGCCATCAGCTTAATCAATTGGCCATTGTCATAGAGCATTTTTTCAAAGTGCGGAATATCCCAGGCCTCATCGACACAATAGCGAAAAAAGCCTCCGCCAAGATGGTCGTATAATCCATAGTCGGCAAAGGCACTCAGCGTTTTCTGTAGATGATCATTTATTTGTTCTCGCTGAGAGTCACCATTAACACTAAGCTCAAACACAGTTTGCCAGATTGCCGCCTGTGGGAACTTTGGTGCGCCCTTAAAGCCACCAAAATCTTTATCGGCTCGTTGTAATACTTCATTAATAAAGTCTTCAGTAATTTCTTTGGCCGTTACTTCATTTGAAGGCTCTGCACGGCTGACTGAGCCAGAGACAAACTGCAATGCCTCCTGCAATTGGCCATTTTGCTGTTTGATCTCTTCTCGCTTCTCCGTAAAAACGCCAGCAATATTTTTCAGCAAATCGGTAAATGCAGGCATGCCATATTTCGGTCTATTTGGAAAATAGGTGCCGCTAAAGAATGGCGTCAGTGTTTGCGGATCAAGGAAAGTAGTTAATGGCCAGCCACCGGCCTGACGATTTAGCAACTGATGAGCCAGCTGATAAGTCTTATCCAGATCAGGTCGCTCTTCCCGATCCAACTTAATATTAATAAAAAGCTCATTCATGACTTCCGCTGTCGATATGTCCTCAAAGGACTCATGGGCCATGACATGACACCAGTGACAGGACGAATAGCCGATCGACAACAGGATTGGCTTATCCAGCTTACGCGCAAGCTGCAATGTTTCGGCATTCCACTGCTGCCAATGAACCGGGTTATCCTGATGTTGCTGCAAATAGGGGCTACTGGCGCCCTTCAGATCATTTTTGAGTTTTGCTTGCTGTGTCATAAAAAGTTATAGGGCCATTCTTTAAAGTTGCTTGAACTGTAGTTCAAAGCATGGCACTTTTAAGGTCATATCTGCAACCACTTATACCTAAGTTTGAGGGTTTCCCATGTCCCTATCTTTTTTGCCGTTACTTGACTGGATAGCGCTGGTCTGGTTTTTGTTTTGCTGGGTCGGCTATACCCAATATGCAAGAATTCAACACGGCAAGCGTCCAACCATTGCCAATCAACTGGCGGCAAATCGTGAACAGTGGATTGAAAAAATGCTAAAAAGGGATGTCAAAATTTCTGATATGACAGGCCTTGGTATCTTGCAGCGCAATGTAACCTTCTTTGCATCAACCACTATATTTATTATCGCAGGTTTGTTGACAGTTCTCGGCTCAACGCAACAGGCCATTAACCTGTTATCGGCATTGCCATGGATAGAAATAGCCTCACGCGCGGCATGGGAAGTTAAAATCATTCTACTGATAGTCTGCTTCGCCTATGCATTTTTCAAATTCACATGGTCAATGCGGCAGTATAACTTTGCTGTGGTACTGTTTGGCGCAGCCCCCGACCAAAACTGTGATCAGGAAGAGCATAAACTTTTCATCAAGCATACCAACTGGCTACTCAGCCGTGCCTCTAACTCCTTCAATTATGGTCTTCGCGCCTACACCTTCGCCATTGCTGTACTTGGCTGGTTCTTCAATTCCTGGATCTTCATACTTTGCTCAAGCATTGTAGTGTTAGTGCTTTATCGTCGCGAATGCCGCTCAGCAACTCTCGATGCACTTTATAACGCCAGCCACCACAGTAATGAGAAGCCTTTGCCGGATTATTGGGGATAGATCTCTAGAATTCAGTAGAAAAACCGTCCACCGCTTAGGTGGACGGAGTATGAAAGGACTACATCGACTTCAAATAACGCAACACTTCAGCAAATCGATCTATTTTCATGGTGTGGTTGGCATCTGTTGCAAACTGCCCCTTAATGATCACAGTTGGTGCGTATTGTATTTGATACTTGGCTGCCAGCTGTTCAGCTCTTTGAACTTGTCTGTAGAGCTCCTTGTCTTCCAGCAGGTCTGTTAACGCTTCTTCATCTACCCCCATTGCCAACAGTTCTTGTTGCATGGCATTAAAATCAGTCACGTCAACGTCACCTGCATCAATTTTGGCAATCATTGCAGACTTTTGCTGCTCGCTTAACCCTAGTAGTTGCATGGTGTAGTGCAATTTGGCTGCAGCTCGCCATTCAGGACGTGCTATCAGAGGCACATACTCCAACTCTTCCAGTTCGTAAGCTAGCTCCTGCTCCAGTTTGCGACAAGAAGTACAACCAAGCCAACTAAAATACAAATTATCCTGGGTGTTCAGTTGCTTAGAATCTGGAAGCTCAACGCGCCAATAATCCTGCCCCTGCTCAATCGCCGCAGCGGAGGGTATTCCAGCCATTAATCCAAGACTCGTCGCAAAAGCTAAAAATAAACGTTTCATAATTTTCTCTGGATAGATGTTCATACAACTCATAGACAACTGCTTAAACACAAGGTGCCAAAGTTCCTTCGCCATAAAAAAAGGCGACTGATGTCGCCTTTTTACCCTGATTCAACAGGTGGTTGCAACTTTAAGCGGTCAAATTAATGAAGACCCAACATAAAATGTGCAACTGCTTCAATTTGCTGCTCTGACATACGGTTTGCGATATCACGCATAACAGCGTTGTCATCGTTAGCGCGTTTCGCCCAGCTGAAATCTTTTAATTGTTTAATAGTGTATTCTGGATGTTGACCAGAAACTGCCGGATAGCCCGCTAAATCAAGGCCTTGACCTGTTGCACCATGACAAGCTGCACAAGCCGCAACGCCACGCTCAGCATCACCCTGGAAATAGATTTTTTTGCCTAACTCAAGGAATTCTTTCTTCACAGCACCAAGCTGGGTTTCCTGAGCTGCATAATAAGCTGCTAAATCCGCAATGTCCTGATCGCTCAAATTAGCAACCATTGGCGCCATTGATGGATCATAACGACCTTGCGATTGATCTTTTCCGCCGGCCTGGAAATCATGGAGCTGTTTTTCAAGGTATTTAGCATTTTGGCCTGCTAATTTAGGCCATATCGCATTGGCACTATTGCCATCTTTACCATGACAAGCGGCACATGTAGCTGCCAGTTCGGCACCTTTGGCGGCATCACCTTCCTGCGCAGAAGCGGTGGCACCAAATAAGAATAATGCAACAATCACTAACTTTTTCATCAGGTTACCCGTATAGTTCTGTTAAATGGTCATTGCTGAAATGCAATGACAGAGAATTCGAAAAAAGTTCGATGAATTATAGGGAACTAACCAGTAAAATGCCAATATCTCTTATAAAAAATATGCCTTTATGAACTATCTGACAGCCAAATATCTGCTTGGCGCAGCTAAACTTGCTCAGCTGCCACCTGACGAAGGGATCGAGGTAGCCTTTGCTGGCCGTTCCAATGCCGGTAAGTCGAGTGCCCTCAATACCTTAACGCAACAGAAGAGTCTCGCCCGTACCAGTAAAACCCCGGGGCGAACTCAGTTAATCAATGTGTTCACTTTGGACGAAGATAGACGTCTGATTGACCTACCTGGCTACGGTTATGCCAAGGTTCCTGAGGCCATGAAACTGCAATGGCAGGAAGAGTTATCCCGTTATCTCCAGCAACGCCAGTGCTTACGCGGCCTGGTTTTATTAATGGATATCCGCCATTTCCTAAAAGATAGCGATCAGGACATGCTGGCCTGGGCTGCCGAAGTTGGTCTGCCGGTACACTGCCTGCTCAGTAAAGCCGATAAACTCAAGCAAGGCGCAAAATCGAAAGCTGTCCTGCAGTGTAAGAAAGCCGTTAAGGAACTACACCCAACAGCAACCGTTCAAGCTTTTTCTTCGCTTAAGCGTGAGGGTCTTGATCAACTGTATAAGATTCTTGATGGTTGGTATGAGTCCTCAGCTGAACTAGAAACTACCAGCAAAGAGTAAGTTATAGATTTAATCTTCCTCCTTCAAATCTCCGCAAATTGGTGCTTTGTTTTGCAAAGCACCACTGCCTTCGCTAGGATCAAGTCACTAAGTCTTTGTTTATTCATGCGAGGAAGCCCATGACTAGCCGTATCATTGCTGTATTTCTGTTGCTCTTCAGTGTCAATGTAATTGCCGCAGATCAACAACCAGAAAAAGAGCAACCGCCAAACACCAACGCAACGCCTGCTCAGTATCCACCTTTAATCGAGCGATACATTCTTGATGAGCTGAAAAGCATTCGTCAGGACCAACAGGCCTTCAGAGCTGAAGTCGAAAATAAAGTGGCCAACGCACGACTGGATGTTTCCGATCGCGCCATTCGTTATACCACCGACACACTCAATAATGTCTTTATCATTATTACCACCGCAGCATCACTACTGGTACTCATGGGCTGGCGTTCTCTGCGCGACGTTCGAAGTAAACTGAATGAAGTGGTCGAAACTAAGATCACCGAACTGACCAGTAAATATGAAGAGCGCTTAAAAGATTTAGAAGATAAGCTCAAGCGTCGCTCTCAAGAAATTATCGAAGCCCAGGAAGACATTTCCAAAGCAAATGAAATCCACTCAATCTGGATGCGTGCTGGCCTAGAAACCAATATGCATCAAAAGATTAAGCTCTACGATGAGCTGCTAGCAATTAACCCAACCGATATAGAAGCTTTGATCTACAAAGCCGATGCCGCCTTTGAACTGGGTGAGTATGAATGGGCATTTAGTTTAGCTAACCGCGCCATTGATCAGGATGAAGATTATGGCCTGGCCTACTGGCAAAGAGCTTGCGCAAACGCAGCCAATGGCGCAGTCCAGGAAGCCATAAGTGACATAAAAATTGCGATTGATAAAGCACCTAAACTGGCTGAAGAGATTGAGCGCGAACCAGCTTTTGAACCACTACATGAATTGGAAGAGTTTAAAGAATTGCTGGCTTAAATTTTAAGATAAAAAAGGCCAGCAATTGCTGGCCTCTACAGTTACATTGCTTCAGTTGAAATTGGTCGCTCTGCTGATTTGATTAAATACCTGGAAAAAATCATATCATATACCCAAAGTGATTGAAGCTCCGGGGAAAGATCATTATAACTTCCTGGCAGGAAATTCAACTGATACTGGTAAGTTGCAAATTGCTTATTCTCTACTTGTTCAAACATATCAAATGTACGTCTTAGATAAACATAGCAATCGCTGGTAATGCTGGTGCAAACTTGATTTGATAGATTTCTGTATATATTCATCTGTAGCTTACCATCGACAATATCCCAGAAAAACTTGGTCTTATTGTATTCGCTTTCCTCTAGCACACCATTGTTATTAGAATCATTACCGCCAACCTGATACCCGATACCGCCCTCTTGAACTTCAAACCAATAATATGTATCACTTGTATCGGAAATAAGACCATCAACAGAATAAACGCCTATAGCAGTCTGGTCATTAAGCAATGTTCCATCTTCAATTGCAGACATGCCTGCAGCAAATCCAAGAGAACTACCTGCATAATCATATGCTTCTACTGCCCATAGATTTGATGATATTTTTCTTACTTCCAAATTTGCTGTGTCTAAATAAACTATGAGGACTCCATCACTATTAATATTCCAACTACCGTCCCCAAAGTTACCAGATACACTTTGTGCAACTCCACTCTCAAAAAATTCAATGACAGCAGACTCTGTAGAAACAAATCTTGGGTATGGACCATAGGGTGTATCGAGTTCTTCAGTGGGGTCTAGGCTAGGCGCATAAGCTGGCAACATACGTATACCAATTATCTCATTACTGGTGATTGGTAGTGTATTTTTTGCAAATAACTTAACTTCGAATTTTGTGAACAACTCATCCTCAAAGTCATAGAAGGGACTATCCTGGTATTGATATCTTCCATCAATTTTTAAAGCTACTAAATCTGCAGCAGGAGTTGATTCAATTATTTTTATATCAATATTCTCCCAAATTTCTTCTTCTCGTACTTGATACTCTGTACCCATAAAATCTTTAAAAACGGTTCCAGAACTGACAACTTTTCCTTCTAGATTTATTTGCAATGAATCTAAAGCATTATTAACACTAAATGACTGCTGAATAGTATGATAATTCATAAGACCATTATCTGAATCACCGAAAATGTACTGAGTAGTAGTCATAAACTTATTATTTACTTCTATGTATCTTTGAGGTACGTCGATTGTTGACTCATAAAGCTGAGCGTCCTCAAAAATTGAGTTCTTTATATCTTCATATAAGGATTCATGAATGTCTGGTAGGTTTCGCAAATAATCATTAACCGCATTTTTATTGGTAGCAAAATTCCATACATTATCTACTCCCTCAGGTAAACCAAGTTCTGGGTATTGAGCTGAATAATCTACAACCAATTTAATTACAGTTGCAATCTCCCATACTCCTGATCCAGACAACGTGGGTAGTGCATCTTCAAAACTACTATAATCTGTTAAATGATTATCGCCTTTTTCAATTACTAATAGCCCTAAAATTGCCGTTGAGACATGAGTAGCATTTACGTTTTTGCTTTCGTCCGAAGTAAGAGTTTTATCTTCGCCAGCATGCTCTAAAATGCTACCAAAGCTTCCAACCACTGATTTCAGTGTTACATGTGATTGTTCGTTTTTACCTTCAGCCGTAACAATAACCAACAACTCACTTAGGTCCTCATCCTCGTCTGCTCCAATCTCTAACGTATAGTTACCGTTAGCATCAGCAGTTGTGGTATAGGTTCTGCCACCAACTTCAGCCGTTACTTCTGCATTAGCAATTGGTTCGTCAGTTGCTACACCTTGTAGCGTTACCTTTTGCTCATCTACTGGATTAACAATAACAACAACTGAGTCACTAGCAGTAGCACCATCATTGTCAGTAACAGTAAGTACGAACACTAGCTCAGCAACACCTTTTGCCACAGGAGCAGTAAATTCGAGATTTTGTTGATTGGAACTATCTAAAGCAATTTGAGGTCCAGATGTCTGTTCCCATGAGTAAGATGCAATGCTGCCATCACTATCAGTTCCTGAACCCTGAATAGTGACTGCTGTTTGCTCATCTACGGTTTGGTCTGCACCAGCATTAGCTGTAGGCTTCTGATTAACAGGTTCTTGTTCAGATGGCGAGTCAGAACCACCTCCACTACAACTGATAATCCCCAAAGAAAGAATAGAAACAAATAAAAGTTTAGCCCCTTTATTATTCATAATATATTTCCTATTTAATTATTAACAATGCGCTTTTTTTAGCCTTGCGAATAATAGCGGGATTTGTTCATATTTCAAGCAGAAATGTCATTTATGCATTAATTCCATTTATATTAGAACCATTGCAAGCAAATGAATGTTATTCGAGTAGCTTTGAGAATTAAGGACTTAGACAAGCTTCAATTGATGACTGTCACGAATTAATTCCAGGCAAAAAAAAGGGGTGGCCTGAGGGAACAAGGCACCACCCCAAATGCGCAATCCGGCTTGGGGAGGCCGAACTGCAAGTCCCGCTGGAAGGAGGGAGTCGCGGGGAGCGCATTCGTTGCGCTCAGTACAATAGACATTGGTTTGGGGTGTTTGTTGCAAGAAAAGTGTCAGCTTTTGTAAAGAGTAGCAAGAAATGTGAACAGGCTAACGATAGCCGTTTTTAGCTTAAAAATGACTCACAGAGTCCACCGCTATGGGTTCACATTTCTCACTTGTTTTACAGCTTGTCGACTAAAATTTTAGTGTGCTTCTTCCCAGTTATCGCCAATTCCAACATCTGCGATAAGCGGTACGGATAGTTCAGCAACAGTTTCCATTAATTCTGGAATTTTCTGTTGAGCGAGCTCTAACTGGCTTTCTTCAACTTCAAAGACCAGTTCATCGTGCACCTGCATGATCATTTTAATGCCTTTGACGTCCTTGAGCCATTTATCCACTTCCAGCATTGCCAGCTTGATAATATCAGCTGCACTGCCCTGCATAGGTGCATTAATTGCTGTTCGCTCAGCAGCTTTGCGGCGCATACCATTCTTTGAGTGTATTTCTGGCAAATACAGGCGGCGACCGTAGAGTGTTTCAACATAACCCAAATCAGCTGCTTTCTGTCGCGTTGTTTCCATGTAGGTCTCAACACCCGGATAACGTGCAAAATAAGTATTGATGTAATCCTGAGCCGTATTGCGATCAGTGTCGATTTGCTTAGCCAGACCAAATGCAGACATGCCATAAATAAGACCGAAGTTAATGGCTTTGGCATTACGGCGTTGATTTGAAGTTACCTCTTCTAACGGCACATCAAATACTTCCGCGGCTGTGGCCGAGTGCACATCCAATCCTTCTTCGAATGCTTTCAGTAAGCCTTTATCTTGCGATAAGTGGGCCATGATTCGAAGTTCGATCTGTGAATAGTCAGCCGCTAAAATTTTGTGTCCTTTCGGTGCTATAAAAGCTGTTCGAATACTACGACCTTCTTCCGTTTTAATTGGTATATTCTGTAGGTTTGGATCGGTTGACGACAATCGTCCAGTTGCAGCTACGGCTTGATGATAAGAGGTGTGAACACGACCTGTTTTGTCATTAATCATCAGCGGCAATTTATCAGTGTAAGTTGACTTCAACTTACTTAAACTTCTATGTTCCAGAATCAGTTTTGGTAATGGGTAGTCTAACGCTAACTCTTGTAACACTTCTTCAGCAGTTGATGGCTGACCTTTTGGGGTTTTCTTTAAAATTGGCAAACCTAATTCTTCATAGAAGATAGACTGCAACTGCTTCGGTGAACCCAAATTAAATTCTTTACCTGCAATATCAAAAGCTTCTTTCTCAAGTTCCTTTAATCGCTTTTCGAATAAATGACTCTTCTCTAGAAGTAGTTTTCCATCAACCAAAACACCATTTCGCTCAACTTTAGATAAGACTCGTAACAAAGGCATTTCTATATGTTGAAAAACTTGAGTTGGGCCTTCATTTTCTTTCAGCTCTGGCCATAATTTTTGATGAAGGCGCATCGTTATATCTGCATCTTCCGCTGCGTAAGGAGCAGCCTGTTCAATTTCAATCTGATCAAAGGTCAGTTGATTCTTTCCTTTACCCGCGATTTCCTCAAACTTGATATTTACATGATTTAAATGGTGCAGCGCAAGCGTATCCATATCATGACGACTGGCAACACTATTCAGGCAATAAGACTCAAGCATGGTATCAAACTCGATACCACCCAACTCTATTCCGTAGTTTGCCAATACGCTCATATCGTACTTCAGGTTCTGCCCCACTTTTTTGTTTTTTTCTGATTCAAGTAATGGTTTTAATTGTTTTAATACTTCATTCCGATCTAATTGCTTTGGAGCTCCCATGTAAGAATGCGCAAACGGCAGGTAAGCAGCCTCACCATTATCAAGACCAAACGACATGCCTACCAATTCTGCTTCAATATAACTAAGACTGGTCGTCTCGGTATCAAAAGCAAATAGCTCTGCTTCTTTTAATTTTTGTATCCACTTGTCTAAATCTTGCTGCTCTAATATCGTTTCATATTTAGAGCGGTCGACCAAAGCGACACCTGAACCACTTTCACTATCCTGACTTGATTCATCACTCTCACCAAGATCTTTCAGTACCTCGGTCAACCAGCGTTTAAATTCCATCTCGCCATAGAGCTTTTTTAACTCTTTGAGATCCGGATTAGAAATATTTAAATCACCAGGTTTAAATTCAAGATCACAATCCAACTTTATAGTTGCCAACTCATATGAAAGCGGCAAACGGTCAATGGCTTCACGAAGGTTCTCACCAATCTTGCCGCCGACTTCGTCGGCATGCTCAATCACACCCTGCAAACTGTCGTATTGCTCCAACCATTTAACCGCAGTTTTGGGACCGCATTTATCGACTCCCGGGATGTTATCGACCTTATCCCCTACTAAAGCCAGATAGTCGATGATTTGATCTGGCTTAACGCCAAACTTCTCAACCACTCTTTCCTTGTCCGTAATTGGATTATTTTTATCCATGGTGTTAATCAGCGTGACATGATCACTGACCAGCTGTGCCATATCTTTGTCGCCAGTCGAAATTAAAGTCTCACGACCTTCATTGCAGGCCTGCTTCGCCAAAGTACCAATAACATCATCAGCTTCGACACCATCAATAACCAATAAAGGCAGACCCATGGCTTTCACAATTTCGTGAATAGGCTCAATCTGCTGACGCAAATCCTCCGGCATTGGTGGACGGTTCGCCTTATATTCAGGGTAAAGATCATTTCGAAACGTCTTGCCTTTTGCGTCAAACACCACCGCCATATGCTCAGGCTCATACTCTTTGATCAGACTCTTCAGCATATTGATAACGCCGAACACAGCGCCGGTCATCATGCCTTTGGAGTTAGTCATTCGCTGTAATTGAGGTACATGATAGGCACGAAATAGATAGGACGATCCGTCAACAAGAATAAATGGAGGCTTTTTTTCAGACATTAGGATTAGTGATGTTGGTTAGATTCGGCTAGTGTAGCAAAAAATGTTGCCGTCTCGCATGGTCTTTAGCAGCTTCATGCTGCTATTAATAATTAAGGCCGCTATTGCGGCCTTATATGGAGGGAAACTACTTGCTTTCCGGAATTTTAGCTACCAAGCGTAATGAAGTGCTTAGCTCTTCCAGCTGCAGCCATGGCTTTAACCAGGCTTTCGCATGATAGACACCGGGGCTTCCCGGTACTTCTTCCACTTCAACCTTAGCTTCAGCCAATGGATATTTGGCACGTGATTCCTGACCCGCTGCTTCATCCGCGTTGACGTAATTAAGGATCCAGCGGTTCAACCAGGCTTCACAGTCTTCTGGCTCCATAAATGAACCAATCTTGTCACGCGCCAATACCTTCAAGTAATGAGCGAAACGTGACGTTGCCATAATGTATGGCAAACGCGATGAAATGTCGGCATTTGCGGTAGCATCAGGACTGTCATACTTTTTGGGACGCTGCGTAGTATTGGAGCCAAAGAACACCGCATAGTCTGTATTCTTGTAGTGACACAATGGCAGGAAGCCTAGTTTACTTAACTCAGCTTCACGACGGTCGGTAATTCCCACTTCGGTCGGGCACTGCATATCCATGTCGCCATCATCACTCATGAAATTATGCATAGGCAATGATGTGACTTTACCACCACCTTCCGCGCCACGAATCGCGGTACACCAGCCGTGCTCGGTAAATGCCTGAGTCAGTTTACTGCCAAGTACATAGGAGGCATTCATCCAGCAATAGTCTTTATTATCAACGCTGTTTGCCACCTTGGTCTCACCATCAACCGGTAGTTCTTCAAAGGCAAACTCTTCGATTGGACGCGTTTGTTCACCATACGGAAGTCGCGCCAGCACGCGGGGTGCAGTAAGAGTTACAAAACGTGAGTCTTCCGAGTCACGGAACCCACGCCAGCGGGCATATTCCAATGAGTCAAAGATTTTCTCCAGGTCGCGCGGCTTTGATAACTCGGTCCAATCATTGAATCCAAACAATTCTGGAGACGATGCTGAAATAAAGGGAGCAAAAGCTCCTGCGGCAACATTCGACGTGAGTTCCAGTGTTTCGATATCCTCCGGATGATTGGTGAATTCATAGTCGCCGATTAATGCACCAAATGGTTCACCACCGGCTGTACCAAACTCACTCTCATAAATTTTCTTGAACAATTGGCTCTGATCAAACTCCACCGCTTTGCTTAAATCTTTGAACAATTCACGCTTTGGCAGGTTGATGACTTTCAGCTTCATTGACACTGACGTATCAGTATTTTGCACCAAATACTGCAAACCACGCCATGAGCCTTCCAGCTTTTGGAAACGCTCATTGTGCATAATTTTTGATAACTGAGCTGATAAGGCTTCATCAATCTTGTCAATTGCTTCCTTGAAGGTCACCGTTAAGTTTTTGTTCCAGGTGACGGTGCCTTTCATTGCCTCTGAGGTCAAAGCTCTTAACAACTCTTCAGCGCGACTGGCTTCAGTTTGTTTGGTCGCAGCGATGGCCTGACTCAGAATGTCCTGGCTCTGCTCGACTATCTGTTCCTTTGAGGAAACTTTTTCCATTTCAGTCATTACTCATTGCCTCCCTTGTCTTTGATTTGTCCAAGAGCTTCGGCCAAAGCATTAAGGTCATCACTGTTTTGCAATACCTTTTCCATTAAACCCTCAAGCTCTTCCGAACGGTCAATTTTCGTCATCAGATCACGTAGCTTATTACGCGTGTCCATCAATTTTTTTAATGGTTCTACCTGATCTACGATTGCAGCAGGTTCAAAATCATCCATCGAGTCAAACTTTAAATTCACTGCCATTTCTGAGCCATCATTCTGTAGCGTGTTTTCAACCTTGATATTCAGACCTGGTGCCATATTGCGCATGACTTCATTGATATTGTCTTTATCAATTTGGATGAAGCGACGCTCTTTTAATGGCTTCACTGGTTTAGTTGAATCAGCACTAAAGTCACCCATCACACCAACAACAAAAGGCAGCTCTTTTTCCAGTACTGCACCGTCAGTTTCGACATCATAGGTAATATGGACTCGTGGTTTACGCACTTTTTTCAAACGGTCATGTATACTCGCCATGTGGTTCTCCTTTAGCTTTAGGGTTCAAATTTACTGGTTACTACCCACATCGATCCCTGTTAGTTTAAAATATTGCTCACGCGCATCTTCTTCCGGAATTAACTGCTGTAACAGCTCTGGAAGCGATAAGTCGCTCCAGCGAATGCTCTGTTCCAGCAAATAGGAAATAGGTGAGTGAGGTTCGGTTTTTCGGAAATAGTCGGCAACCTGACGCAAAGTATTCACTGCCTGTTCGCGTCGATTGATTTCTTCTGTCTGATGACTAGCGGTTGCTGTACCGCCTTCTTCCTGCTCCTGGTTATCAGACTCTTCAGTTACTGCCAGCTTATCTTTAGCCAGGTATTCAACAGCCTGCAGACACTCTCTTAGTGCATTTCTGATATTTGAAGTCGGCTGGGGCAATGACTCACAAACGCGATCAAACTCTTGGGTAAATGCTTCATAGGTTTCAAGCGCAGTTTGCAGGTCACTGACCAGTTCCTGATAGAAACTATCAGGTGTTAGCACTACCGATTTTTTAATGGCCTCCAAAGGGATTGCGCCATTATCAATGCGACTCTGCTTTTTCTCCGCATCCAATCTCTCCAGCTGTACGGCCTGCTCATATTGCCAGACACAAGCTGGCAGGTACTCATCATTCTGAGTCAGCACTATCGATTTGATTGGTGTTATCAGTGTTCCAGCACCATCAAATCCATTGAGACCTGATAAAGGCGCAACCCGGGTTTCGATACCATCCTCATCAATTGCGGGATAAATGTCATCGTCCCAAAATCGACGGATTAATTCGCTTGCCAGTTGATAACCCTGAGTAAAACCTTTAATGCCATCAATCCTTGTAGTCGCCTCAATAAACCAGGCAACGACTTCCAGATCTTTGGTTTCATTCTTTAGGGCATCCAAAGACAAGTCTTTAAGCTGATACCAGTTTTCATCAATTGTTGCCCCTTCATCTGCATCGGCCAACGCGATTCGCTCAGCTTTACGTGCCGAATTGCGAGCATCTCTTAGCTTGTAATAAATGGATTCAACGCTGGTATCATCGCGCAGGTCGCGACCACAAGGTTGTTCTTCACTAATCGGTTTGATGTAAGCTTCAATATCCATTGATTGTACTCTCTTCCCCGGCTTGTCCACTTAGAGCAGGTATGGTTTGGTCATTTGCAACAGTGCCTTCCACCCGCACAGAAATTGCGGTGATATTGTCCTGCGCTCCACGCACTAAAGCAGAATGAATGAGCGCCTTATTGATTTCATCCACATCTCCTGAGCTGAAAAAGGCGGAAATTTCCTGATCAGAAAGCTCCTTATTCAATCCATCACTGCACAGCATAAAAATATCACCGTGCTGAATTTCACCGTCAACCCGATCCAGATGCAGTGTTTGTGAAGCTCCTATGGCGCGCGTGATGACGTTAGCCAAAGGGTGATCTTCCGCCTCTTCCTCTGCCAGTAAACCCGAATCAAGCATGTCGTTTACCTGACTATGATCACGGGTTAACTGTTGTAATACATGGTTTCGATAGCGATAAACACGGCTGTCTCCTGCCCACAATATGGTGAAGCGGTTTTCATGAATAATTAGGACTACCACCGTAGTACCCATTACTGCCTGCTTATCAAACTTCTGAAACGCCAGCTGCCGTAATTTTTGATTGGTAATGCTTAAAACCTCAATCACTCGCTCAATAAACTCTTCGTTGCTGCCGGTTCTTCTTACCGCGGAAAGCTCATCCACCACCATGCCACTGGCCACATCACCGGCACTATGGCCCCCCATACCATCGGCCACTACCCATAATCCAATTTCAGGCTTTTCTATCTGATTATCTTCATTCACTTCTCGTACAGCACCAACATGCGTTGTTGCTGCCGATAGCCAACGATAATCAATTGTTGTTTTATCCTGCTCAGCTTCAATCACAGCACTCTTCCATTGATAATTTTTCGTTTTCAGTTATTAATTGATTCTGTTCGTCATCAAATGACCGCCACCCCGAGGCCTGCCAATTACCATCCAGGGTTGCATGAATTCCATATATCGGCGGTAAGTCATGACACAGCAGGACGGTTGGCCCCATATGTTCAGAGCCTTTTGTCCACCAGACACTTGCATAGTCTTTTTCAGCTTCAGTTTCATGATAGAAAACCTCAGCAGCAGCTATTTCACTTTCTGAAATCAGGAAGTCAGAACATAGCCTGTTGGCAATTTCCTGTGCTCCCTGCGCTAGATCTTTTCCAAAACTCTCAACCAGATCTGCGACTGACACTTTTTCGCCACTAAAAGAGCGTTGATTTAAAATTTGTAGTCGCTCTTCAAACTCATTTATCTCTAGTGAATTTGTCAGGGTATAAAGCATTAATTCTTCAATAGCTTCGCACTGCGCCATACTCAAAAAGGCCCCACTTTCAAGAGTGTTAATGATCACCAGTGGATAGTACCGGCCAACTTTATCCATACTCGGCATCATGCTGCCAAACAGCACTGCATCAGATAGCGAATCCTTTATTAAAAAACGCCAAATTGGGCTGGTAAGATAGTAATCAAGCCATTGCTGATTGAGCCTTTCCTTGGTCTCGGCAAGACCTTCTTCTAACCATTGATCGAACCGGTCCTGAATAGAATGAGGTACGTGGCGACTAATAAAGTCACCACAGCTTCTCATTTTGCCGAAACAACCGACTCGAGCCACATTCCTATCCATCATAAATCTGTCGGGCAGTTAAACCCCTCCAAATCTGAGCCAAAAAATGGGTTATTGACGCTATGCGCCTGTAGTTCAAAGCTTGCATCAAATTCGTCATGCTTGAACTCCACCAAAAACTTATCGTAGGCCAGTGTCTTTTTCAGCTTTGCTTTATCCAGTAGTCGGAACAGGCTCCAGAAGCCGCTAGTCCTGACTGTTTCTGTTTGCCCGCCATCAGTTGGTGTAAAAGAGATAGAGGTTGCAATTTGCGGTTTCGGCCCTGGCCAACGAGTCGGGTAGGCGCGTAAGGGACCGTGGCGGTAGGACAACACCTGACCTTCGATATCAACCAGGACCTGACCCGCGTTAACACTCAGGCTGGATGGTTTTAAGGTAAAGTTAACCGCTATATCAGTTCCATTTCTGACAAAAAAGCTTTCTCTAATAGCCTTTGCTTTTTCTAATTGTCTTAATGTGTAGTTACTGATGCCAATATCCTTGTGCAAACGCCAACGCCCTCGCGAAGTGTCAACAAATACACTTAAGTGCTGGTTAAAGAAACGATCAATGGTTCCGCCGTAAGAAAAGAAGCTTCTGAAATCATCCAGGGTTATGTCTTTTCTACTGCGCTTGTTGACTGGGTATCTCCCTTCAATCGCGCGTCGACATTCTGAGAGCACTTCTGTTTTCCATAAGTTATTAAGGTAAGAATAGGTCCCTGTATTTGTCAGTGTTTTACCGCTGTTCTCAACCTTGCCCAACCATTCGCTCATTGGCTGAGGTGTCACGCTGGCTTCTTTTTCCAGCTCGCTGATAATACTGGCAGCCTGTGGGCTACTGGTTACTTGATAGGTTTTTTCTTCAGCATTATTGGCATTACTGATTGATTCGAGAAACACCTGCATATTTTTCAGAGCGCCGATGCTTTGTTTTAATGGACTATTACCGTCTGGCTCTCCTACATACTGAATGATGTCGTAAAACGCATCGTTCACAACCTGTTCTGGCACTGTATCGATATCAGCACTATCTGGGATCAACCGATCAAATCGATTGGCATTATTGGTGACCCGTGATGGAGCTGCTGTTTCAGCAATATCCTTTGCCGCATCCATGTTAATGCCTTCATCTTTAGGACGCGCCAACATAACGTTATTTCGTATTGCCGAGTACAGTCGCTCTATCGGAGCCTTAACGCCGGTCAGTTCCTGTAACATCAGGGCACCTTCTTCGGGTGTTGAAAACTCTCTTACCGCCAAGTCATTAATCAATTCTTTCCAGTAAAAAATATAGTCCTGGAAATACTTTTCACGCACCTGTTCCTGAATATCAAGTAACGACAGTTTATCTAGAGTTCCGGCATCATCCGTCGGCAATACCCAGGAGTCTTTTGATAAAATCTCACTGATTTTTTTGCTCTCACGCTTGAAGATGGCATGATAACCAGCCTGCGTATACAGACCCGGTACACCTTCACGTAATGACTTGCCACTCTTACGATAGAAGTAGTTTTCGACCTGCTGTGAGAGATAATCGCTAGGTTTAAACTCCGGCATGGCATTGAGATAGTTATCGAGAATACTGTTGTATACACGCTCAACTAACGATACCTGGCTTAATTTTTCCTGGGCAAAACTCACTAACTTGCGATCCTGTTCTGGCAAGCTCATATGCTCGGTCAGGAAATAGCTTAAATGGCCTTTTAGATCACTGCGTAACTCTTCATTGATCTCACCCGGATAATCTCGACGCCACAAATGTTCAAACAAAGAGGCGATATCCTTATCTTCCTTATGCTGAGGCAGATAGAACATCAGGTAAATACGGAGTAGCTCATATAGATAGTCATTATGTTGCTTGGCCTGAAGCATCTCCTTCTCCAAGCTGCCTTTGAGATAAGGTCCAAAATAATTGGCCAACCCTTTGTTATAAACCTGCTGGGTAACACCACTAAATTTGTCGCCCTGATATAAGCCAAAGCCTTCACTCAGTGTGTTTTTATTATCGATAATCTGGTTACTGAACTTTTTTAACACATTCAAACCACCATTCAATTCCAACAGATTAGATTTGTCAGTAATACCACCACCGCTCGCCTGGTTATATTCTGTTACCAAGGATGAAGTGCTAGTAATTAATTGCTTGTTATTGGCATAACTATGTGACCATAGATAGCTGAAGGTGATCAGGCAAAATCCCGCCAGGCCATAGCCAATTCGATGAATCAGGCGCTGACGTTTCTGATAGGCAATATTGACTCCTACCAGTTTATCTTCTTTGAAAATGACGTCTGTTAGTAATCGCTTGATAAAATAACCTTTACCATCACCACTATCACTTCTAACTCTTTCCTGTTTAAAGCCAAAGGTGTTTGAAATATCACGCCCAATACGATTGATTGGTGTACCTTCCTGTGTCGCACTGGTTAGATAAACGCCTCTTAAAAGTATTGGCTCTTCATAACGATTTTGACTAAAGGCTATTTTGATGAAGTCATCAATATTTTTTTGGGCCAGGCGGAGCTGACGTGGGAAACTGTAGATCAGTGCTCGTCTTTGTTCACTCTTCTCATGCTGCAGTTTTTTTAGTAGCTTCCGCTCTATATTCTGTATCAGCTCTACAAAGTACCTATTAAATTTATCGACAGCTTTATGATGTGAGAAGTCTTCTCCAACCTCAAACGTTAATCCGAATACTTCTTCGCGTTCCTCGCGAGAAATATCTTCAAACAACTCATTAAATCCAGCCAGCAGATCACCTTTACTTAATACCAGATATACCGGGATATTAATGCCCAGCTGCATCTTCAGTTCCTGAATTCTTTTTCGAATAGTTCCTGCCAGCTCGTTTAGCTCTGAATGAGATTGCTGCAGTAACTCAGCAATACTGATGGTAACTATGGCCCCATTAACAGGTCTCATAGGTCGAGTTTTTTTCAACAGATTCAAGAAACCGTGCCAAGCTCTGGAGTCAACTTCCTGATAACTGTCCTGTGTCGTATAACGTCCAGCTGTATCTAGCAATATCGCATCATCGGTGAACCACCAGTCACAGTTGCGGGTACCGCCAACCCCCTTTATCGGACTCGCACCAAACTCGTCTGCCAGTGGTAGGTTTAATCCAGAATTGATGATACTGGTTGTTTTACCAGCTCCAGGGGGGCCAATTAATAAGTACCAAGGTAATTGGTAAAGGTTCTTGCTTTTAACATCACTTTTTCTCAGATACTGCAATGCATCTGACATTCTTTTCTCTAATACCGCAATTTCATCATCGGAAGACTGCTCTATATCCAGCTGGTCCTGATCCTCTTTTGAAATATGCTGCATTAGTTTTTTGTTTTTTCGGTTTGCCTGCTGCAACTTCCACATTTTGACTGCCAGCCAGACGCAGGCAATTATTAGCAACAGACTGAGTCTTGCTGCAACGCTACTCAATATCTCATAGCCACCAATGCTAATTAATGGACCACCAAACCAGACCACGGCAATCACCGCTACGATAACAAGACTTATTAATGTTATTTTATGAGTGATTACCTTACCGATTTTTTTTATTATTCCAGCCATATTAACGCTCGCTTACTTCCACTGTTGCCTGTTCATCCAATGTATTTTTTACCCATAACAAAATTTCGACCCGTCGATTTAATGCTCTATTCTGCTCACTATCATTAGGGACTCTTGGTTCAGCTGCACCTCGACCTTCTGCGGTTACTCGGCCAGCTAAATTCTGGTTTCGACTTAAAATTCTAACCACCGAATTTGCCCTTGCCAGCGATAGCTCCCAGTTAGAATGATATTTGGCGGTAAATATTTTTTGATCATCGCTGTGTCCGACGACTTGAATATGGCCAGGAGTGCCGGTGGCAATCTGCCCAATTTTTTCTATGATGGCGATACTGTTTTCATTCAGCTGAGCGCTCGCTGAGGAATACATCTGATTGCTCGTCAAAATGATTGCCACATGATCCAAACCTTCTACGACCTGTAATAGTCCGCGCTCTATTTCCGTGCTTAATAACTGCCTTAATCGCTCTGCATAATTGATAACAACTTTGCTGGCCTCCTGATTGACGGGGGCGTCAGGAACCAGTCCAGCAATACTGTTATATACAGGTTCAGCCTGCCGACTCAGCTGGTAGCTGTAATTTATATAGACCCCCAGTAAGATTGCCACACTCAAAACAGCAACTGCCCACAATGGAATTCTTCGCTGATTCTCTATCAGATCCGTAATATTTGAGCGCCAATGAGGGGATAGCTCCTTGCTATATTCCGGCTGTATTTTTTTCAGGACAGCAAATAACCTTTCTTTTTCCACTTCCAACCTTTCAAATCCATTCTCCTGTACCCGATACTTGCCCTTAAACCCCAGTTGTAAACACAAGAATAGCAGTTCTAGTAGATATTGATTGTTTAGCGGATTCTTGACTCTTTCATCGATAATCTTAAAAAATTGTTCTCCACCCCAGGTTTGTTTATAGAACACACTGAGCAAACTTTTCGTACTCCAGATACTGTTTGCCCCCCAAGGTGCATTCAAGACAATTTCATCTAGCAAGGAACAGATTGCATAACGTGCTTCAGCAATGGTGTCTGCATCAGTTTCATCTTGGCGTAGCTGCTGCTCAAACTCTTTTATGTGTGTCATACACTGTTTATGCAGCATATTGATGTTACTGATCTGGGTTGCCTGCTTTAACTCTATGGCAAGACTGAGTAAGGTTGTTGCAGCATCGATTATTGGATTTACCCCAATCTTGAAAGCAGCTAACGGAATTTTGTGTCCTCGGTTTAAATCCGGCTCCAATGTCTGCTCATTACTGTCGACTGGTCGCTGTATCCCTCCCGGTCTTGGCACCAGAATTGTTCTATCCATATTTTTCATATTATCTTCTGCTAATCCCTTGGTTTCTCTAGTTATGCTTCATTTTTAATTGCCCACAGCTCCACATCCAATCCCGGAAAATCTCCCGAAACGTGAAAAGCAATACTTCTAGAATTGGTATTTTCTGCCCACAGTGGCGAGCGCTGATCAATAGTAAAATAGCTGTATTCTTTTTTTACCGGCACTTCGCGTGGTGCCACTGACAATTCATATAAATTGATACCAGGCAATTGTGCGTTTACCAGCTGTCTGATATTGCCCAGGCTGCCTATTTTTATTTGTCTTGGTAACTGTTCTTTTAATTCACGCGTCGTCATTTCAGCTCTTGCCGCTAACACAAAACTGGCTTGCTTAAAGAGTTCAACCTGATCAATATGCGCAACTTTAATGCCATAACCTTTTTCCTCAAGGCTAATTTCATGGGCGCTTTCATCCAGCACATGACTTAAATATTGTTTAATCGTTGTCTCTACCTGACTAAAGCATTGATCGATATTTTTGTGTGCATAAGGCAATTGCCTGGCTGGCTTTCGACCCTGACCATAAAAAGTTGCCAACTCTGCTTCCAGATTGACTAGTTCTATATAAACTTCATGTGGCATCACCTGCTCCTGCTCCAATAATTGATGCAGCCGCGCCAAACTTTTATTTAGTAGTTGCAGTATCAAGTAGTTATGGATGCTACTGGTCGTGCTGTTATCAACACCCATAACCTTTGCCGCCAACTTTTCTCTTCGATGCTCTAGCAAACTGATCAGGCTTATCTGTCTACTGTGCAATACCTCACTCGCCTGAATATTTAAAACAACGGGAACAAAGTTTTCATCTAGTTCAATGCTGCCATCCTGTTTTCGCTCCTTGATTCGCGCAATGGGCAAACACTCATAGCCTTGTTGACTTTTCCCCTCAACAATTAAGCAAAAATTTTCTTCTGCAATTTCTAAAGTAGTATCACTATCCTCACCTTCGTTAATGCTGCTTACCTGTTTAAGTTCCTTGCGATACCGTTTGCTTGATTCGGTAGAAAATTCCTGCGCGATCTGCTTCGAGTGATCAGTGCTCTCTGCAATTGCCAACATGATCCGCTTGTCATTAACTTCGTCCACTTCCGAAAGGTCTAGCATGGCGGGAGTTTTGTGCGTTTCTGGCATACTAAAATAGGTGCCATCCTGCAAAATACCGCTGGCTGCTTTTACCCCAATCTTTCCTTGCAACAGACACTCTTGATTTAACTTTAGCTGGCTAAAGCCAAAACCATGTGTCATCAGCGCCTGAGTCAGCCGTTTAACCTGATAATCGTTATATCTATCCTGTTGCTGAAAATGTTCTGGCGTCAGGAATAAACCTTGCGACCAGACAACTTTGTTGCTCATTCAACATCCCTATTGTTTGACGATTGATTTACCTTCAATAACCAGTGCTAATTCATCTGACTGCTCAATCTCATGCACTACCTTCCACTGACTGTTATCAATATCTTTAAACGCTGCCACTAGCATCAAGTATTTAGTAGACACGTCAGTAACCAGCAATTGTTCCAGCTTTTGTCCCGGATTGACCTGAAATTCTTTCATGCTCGATACGGCTGTCTTGAAATCGGGCTCCGTTTGGTCATAAATACTGAAAAAATCCATACCTTCTACAGCCACTTCTTTTTTTAGCTCATACAGACGAATAACTATCGGTGAAGAACGTCCAAGTTCATCCTGATTGACCTCTTCAGCAACACTGATGCTTAACTCTACTTCCTCGCCTTTATTGCCTTTCAGTAAAGCGCAACTGCTAACAGTAGCGAGTAATAAAGCTGCCACCAACACTCTCTTAATCATCATTAACTGTTTCATTTTTTCCCCTATCGCACACCCAATGCGGTTAATTGAGCTTCATAAGCCTCGGCAAATTCTTCAGAAAAGCGTTTATCAGAACCCTGACCCAGCTCCTCATTTACTTTCCTGTACTGCTCTTTGTACTTGTCCCAGCTCTTTGCTTTTTTAGCTACCGGAATCCACTTTTCGATACTATTGCCCTGCTGTTCATCAGCTACAAAGTGATCTGGGTTAAGCTGAGATAACACGGCATTCACCGCACCTTCTGTTCCTGCCATCAACGCCAGCTCATGACTGCTCATATCTTTAAAGCACTCCTGAATTGCTTGATCCCAACTTAAAAATCCCGGAATCTTTCGTGCAAACAAGTTTCTGATCGCCTCATCCACATTGATTGAAAATTTCAAAGGGTTGTTTTCCTGAGTACGAATGGTTGTTTGCATTACTCTGAATTCACTTTTCATACTGGCTCTTGCACGCAAAATATCGAGCATACCTTGTAGCGACAGTCGCAATGCAGCACCTAACCGATGATAAAATTCTGGTTGATTGCCAAGCTGGATTTCTTCGGCGCTTAAGCCAAGTCCTTTAAGCAATTCATTCATACAAACATCTGCACCAGCGGCACCATTAGTCGGTTGGCTATTCGCTAATCCTTCCTGTAATTGAGGTCGCGCCTGGATTTGAGGCTGAGGTTCAGCCTGTATCTGCGATGGTACAGCCTGTGTGTTATCAGCATTGGCTGCCACCTGTGTGATTGTCTGCTGACTCACCTGCGCTTGCTGCACTATTGGCTGTGGCTGGCTTTGTTCCTCATGCATCTTGCTTTGAGAAGTCTCCACACTGGCATCCCAGTCGTCTGGAATCTGCTGAGCAGTGGCTGGGGCTGCAGCTACTCTGGCTTGAGAAGTAACGGCTTCCGGTTGAGCTTGACTCAGGTTTGGGGCGCTATAACTTTCATTAAGCGGGTTTGCCATCTGCTGATGCTCCAAACCTGCTTGCTCAGTGTGTACTGGTTCCGGCTCAAGGGGACTTGAACTGTTAACAGCTGCAGCCACTGGCTGCTGATCGAGGGCAAGTGTTGAGTCGTGGCTGGTTACTTGGTGATCCTCTAAAGCGACTTCGATTTCATATTCACCAATCTGCAAGTAATCTCCATCTTGCAACATTCGGGTCTGCCCCTTGCCAAGTGGCTCAACCCCTCGGTTGATAAACAGCCCATTAGTGGAATAGTCAGTGATCGAATAGCTGCCCGCTTCAAAACTGATTACGGCATGAGTACTCGATACGATCTTCTCCGGATCGGGCAATAGCCAGTCAGCATCTGCCGAGCGGCCAATGACACCACCAATACGGTCGAAGGTTTTTGTCGCAACCTGATCAGGTGCTAATCGGTGAAAACTGGTAATACGTAGTGTTAATTGCTTCATCCTCTATGACCTTTGTTCTTATCCCTTGTGACTTCCTGGTGCACCCTGAGTGCGCATACTTATAGCAGCGCACGGTATCAATGCCTTAACTTAAGCCAAATTAATATCCCATATATAACAATAAGTTATATCAACTTATTCTGCCCACAAGAGAGTGTTTTACTAACCTTACAGGGCAGGAATAAAAAATCAGGCGCCGATGATAGTGGATTTTGTCGATAAATTAAACTACTTTTGGAATATTTGATAAATACTTCTCAGATATATTAAAGAATTGAAAAATTCTCTCGAATCATGTAGATTGGCGCGCTCGAAATTGATTGGATCAGAGTTATAACGTATGGAACACTCGCAGGACGACCAGCACAAAAATCAGAACCAGGCTGACAGCCATTCACCAGACACCAGCCCAACTGAAGGGCCAACCAGCGAGCCGCTAGCTGAGGATAATGATAAAACGGTAGTACAGGACTTTAGTGCCAATACGACCAACAATTCCGTTGTCGACCAACCCAAACTGGGCGATTTGCTCAGTGATCGGTACCGACTGATTGAGCTTATCGGTACCGGCGGCATGAGCTATGTCTATAAAGCCATTGATGCCTTTGCCGAAAAAGCTGGTGATAGTGAACCTTATGTTGCGGTAAAAATCTTAAGTTCCGAATTTTCTGCCCATCCGGATGCAGTCACTATTATGCAACGAGAGGCCAAGAAAACACGCCTGCTGGCTCACCCGAATATTGTTCAGATTCATGATTTTGTGCTGGAAGACTCCCTCTGTTACATCGTCATGGAGTATCTGCAGGGCGAAACGCTCGATCAAATCATTAAACGCAGTAAACCCAATGGGCTTCCTAAGAATGGCGTTCTTAATATTCTCAAGCAAATCACTTCGGCGCTAGAGTTTGCTCATCAGCAGGGCATCTTGCATAGCGATCTGAAACCCAGCAATATTTTCATCACCCAGCAGCAACGGGTCAAAATCTTCGACTTTGGGGTCTCTCGCGGCCTCAAACAGAAAGTCGATGAGTACGCCGTTCAACTGCATTCCGATGAGCCAGAATATGAAGTTGGCGGCTACACTCCGGCCTATGCCAGCCTCAACATGCTTAACCAGCAAACCCATGATGTTAAAGATGATATTTACGGTCTGGCCTGTATCACCTACGAAATGTTCACCAGCAAGCACCCATATGCTCGCAAGCCAGCGAACAAAGCCTTTGCTGAAAAAATCAAACCTAACAAAGTACCAAAGCTGGCTTTGCTTAACTGGAAGGGGCTGGAAAAAGGCTTACAACTGGAGCACCATCAACGCACCGAGTCTGTGCAGCAGTTCTATAATGACTTGACGCGTACACTGTTCAAGCCGGTAGCGCTTGCCGCGTCAGCCTTCCTCGTTTCTGTGGTGGCGATCACTCTGTGGCAAAACTCCAGTCAGACCATTTCTGAGACACAGGCACAGCTTGCTCATTATCAACAACAGGATGCCCAATACCAACAGTTGCTGGCATTGGCTGAAACCGATATTGATGCAACACTTGAGAGCATTAACCAATTGCCAGATGTTCACAGGACTTCACTACTTAACATTTTAAATGATGATATCGTTCAGCACTTTTCAGCCAAGTCAGAGCAATATCTTCGTCCCACCGATACTGGTTATGCTGATTATCCAAACGCTTTGCAATCCATTAGCGAAGCCGAGAAGTTCCTTAAAGATTCCCAGCAACTAACCAGTTTCAAGCAGCAAGTATTGGATGCACAAAACCAGTTGGTTTCAACACTAGAACAGAAGTTTAACCAGCTACTGGAGCAGCAGGACTACAAAAAGCGAGACACCGGCGATGACGTCTATTCATTGCAACAGACCCTGCTCGCTATCGCTCCTGAACACACTCCTAATATATCGGAACAGTCACAATCACTCTTTTTGACAGGCATTCAGCAGGCATTAGCCGAACACAATGTGGCTGAGCTTAACCGCTACCAGCAAGTAGGTGATGTGATTTTTGTGGATAACCAGGAGTATCAACAACTAAAACAGCAAAGCGAAGCATTTCTATTAGCAGCCAAGCAGATTGATCAGTACAACAAGCAGGTTGCTGAGCAGCCGGGTAAGCCATTTCCAACCAAAGCGGCCACTATTTTCTATCAACAACCGATTAATAAACTTATAGCTAAAATCGAGGCAGCTTCCAATACCCGTGAACTGGAACAAGTTGACGAAGAAGTCTTTGCCTTGGTAACAACTTTACCAAGCGATTTTGCCTTATCGAAGGAGCTACAGAACACACTGGCCAATGCCTATTTCAAGCGCGCTGATGAACTTAATGCCAGTCGCAGTTATCGTGCTGCAGCCAAGGCACTAAGTCGAGGCAGACAAATTTTGAATGACATGAATAAACCTGAGGAAGTGGCTGAGCAAAGTTAATTTAATCAGCCAATATGGTAGGTTTGTTTCTTCGACATTGAGAAGGCTTTTTTTTCATCGTAATAAGCAGCTTCGTTGATGAAGCTTATGGTGCAGTCTTCGCCCTCAAAAAACTCATCTTCTCCGTTAAAGAGATGGAAGATGGGCTCTCCTGATTTTAGTAGCTGGAAGTCTCGATCCTGTATATTCTTATGTACCATGCCACAGATGTTTCCTAGAGGGTCGGTGGGCAGATACATGACTCCAAAGTATTCGTATATATCTATCGATTCTGAAGGTTGCGGTAACCTATGCTGGTTATAGTG
This sequence comes from Kangiella profundi, assembly GCF_002838765.1. Taxonomy (NCBI): domain Bacteria; kingdom Pseudomonadati; phylum Pseudomonadota; class Gammaproteobacteria; order Kangiellales; family Kangiellaceae; genus Kangiella; species Kangiella profundi. The sequence continues at coordinate 2,526,759 of NZ_CP025120.1, forward strand.
TTCTATAAACTCTGCAATTAACTGTACCGCCTGTTCGGTTTTTTCAAAAACCTCATGCTTTAATTGGCCTTGCGGCACAGGGCCGACTTCAACTAATACATGCCTATCAGCAACAGTCATCAAAAAATGATGATCTTGCTGTTTTTCAAGCGTCACCGTTACATCGTTCATTCGTTGCTGAACATAATCTACTAACATCAGATGGAAGGTATCGGTTTGGGTTAATACCAGGTTGACGCCCATGGGGGCAGTTGATGTGTGCAGGTCAATGATCATGTCGACGCGGGCATCGCCTTTTGGACCGAGCTGGTCATTGATTTCTTTAGCACGGGCATTTTCATAACCTGATAATAAGGGGTCTTTCAGGTCAGATTGTTTGAAGCTACGATTGAGATCGCGATCAAGATAACGGCGGTTATGTTTAAAGGCTTCAGGATTGGCTAGCAGGTATTCAAGTTCGAATGTCTTTGGTTTTAATAGGTGGGGATATTCGTGGTACTTTTCTAACAGGTAAACGCCTGTGTATTCATTGCCATGAGTTCCACCGACAATCACCACCTTATTGACCATTTCTCTTGCTTCTTCCCTAGACACAACCGTTACCTCGCACGTTGTTTACGCCATTCCCAAGGCTCAATGCGCTGACTCTCTGGCAGCGCCCAGATGCCTTTTTTTGCATCCCTGGCAGTTTCCTCTAGCAGTTTCATTTTTTTGCTTTTACTGTATCGCCACCGCCATGCCATTCCCTCAGCAATCATAATTTCATTAATAGATTGTCCATCAACCATGATATCGACCAACAAGCGACCATACTTATCTCGCTTATCGCCAATCAGTTTAATGGGCTTATCCATGACCATTTCTTTCAAATAATCTCTCGAATCTGACGCAAACGGCTGATCTCTTTCCGGTGCGTCAATATCCTTAAGTCGAATGGTGAAACTATTACCTTTCTCGCAGCAGACGATCATGCTGTCTCCATCCTGCACGAACTTGACCCGGTATTCTGCTTCTGCCGGCTCGCAGCCAGACAACAGAAACACCAGCATTAAACATTGCAATTGTCTTATCATGCCTACCCCACTTTATCATCAATGCGCTTAATTAGCTTAATGGCTTACCCAGCTTTGCTTTTGTTTTTGGTTTTGGCAAAGTGGCAATCGACGAAATCAATAAGCCAGTGACTAATGATATACCTATAATAATCATATTAAAGGCAGTATCCAATCCACCAATAATATCGTGCTCCAGCAACGCTGTCAGGCTTTTGAAGCCAATACTGCCGGGAACCAGAATAATGAAGCCAGGCATCATAATGGTTGCCGTCGGAACCTGCTTAATGCGATAGGCCAGGTTTGCAAACAACCCAACCGACAAGGCACCCACGAAAGCACCGCTGGCTGGATCCATTAATTTTACTCCCCATCGAGAAACAAAATAGGCGATGCAGACCGCTGCAATAATCCATGGGAAATGGCTCCAACGGGCCTGAAACAAAACCACAAATGAAAAAGATGTTGCGAGAATGGCAACCCAGATAGACCAGGGTGGTAACAATACCAGACTGGTCATGTGTTCTGCTGGAAATAGGAAATTACCCAGCTGGCTACCAATTGCCACCCCAAAAGTCATCTGAATAAATATTACGCCAGCACCTAACAGTCGTGCGGTACCCGATACCAGATTCTGAGTTGCCAGTTCGGCCATGGCTATGGTCAGCATCATGCCCGGCACCAGAATAATAATACCCGCCACAATAGGTATATAGGTGGAACCCAGTCCCAGCCACTTATTAAAACCCACCGAAATAATAGAAGCCATAAATGCACAGAGGGCTGGCATCAGGTTGGCCACGGTTTCAGAGCGGGAGCCAGCTAAATTGACCAGCAAACCCACTGACAGTCCGATTACTGCCCCTGTAATTACCTCCAGGAAACCGCCATTGAATATCCTTGCGATTGATGCCGAAACAAGCATAAAGCAAAGAATGGTCCAGTAGCGATTATGGACAGGCTTAGAGCGGGTAATTTCATTTAATTTATTTGCGCCCTCAACCGTACTCATTTCTTCATTAATGACGGCATAGGCGACTTCCATGGTTCGACTCAACTTGTCCACATCCACTTCGCCGGCATTCGAACGAATCACATAAGTCTGAGGCTTGTCTTCTTCCAGCATAAAGGTCAAAGTGATACTGGTCGGCACGGCAATACACTGCAGACCATAGCCCAATTGTTCTGCTACATTTGTTAGCAAACGCTCAAGCTCATAACTCGGCACACCGTAAGTATGCAATGCTTTAACCAGCCTTAACATAAACCCAACTGGCTCATGTCGATTGGGGAAATGAGGTACCTTATCGAGTCTACGCTCTGAAATTGACTCTGGAATTTGTTCGGTTACCTTATCACTCATAGGGGGGTACTCGTTGTTTCTGGTTGTTCAGCTTGATATGGAATTATCATGCGCAAGTATGACGTTATCACTCAATGCTACCTGTTTTTGTTCACTATTTGTAACATTAATCGGTTATTCTTGTATTGCCTATCAGTTATAAGGTCATTAGGATATTAGGCCTCTGTAATAGGAGTCACAAACCATGAGCAAATCTGTTAAACACATACTACTGATTGTCGCCCTGCTTGGCATGGCGCTGGTAGGTGTTGCTCATGCTAAAGCTCCCGATCATGATACGAACGATTGTGCGATCTGCCTGCATCAGACTTTTAAAGACTGCCACAGTAGCCCGCCACAACTTTTCGTACCAACTCCCTCCCTGATTGCGGAGCAATCTCTAGCCTGGCCAACACCTGTTACTCAATCTTATCCACGAACGGGTTATCTTGGTCGCGCGCCCCCAGTTTCAGCTTAATTTCTCTATTTTTAATCTTTTATTTGTGTATTAACCGAATAGGCACAGGTCTATTCTATGAGGAATCTTAAGCATGAAATATTCTGCTATTGCATTACTGCTATCTGCAGCTTTAACTCAGCAAGCACAGGCTGCTGACAACTCAAATCTTTCTGGCGTTCTTCAAGATAATGAAGGAAAGCCACTGGCAAACGTTGAGATCTTTATCTCTTCTGAAAATCAATCGGTCACCACAGATGAGAACGGACGCTTTGAGTTCAAAGGCTTAGAAACTGGACGTTATGTTCTGGATATCAAAGGTGGAAACCAGGGCCATATCAATAAGGCGGTTCAACATACTGGCGACAACCTAACCGTTACAGTTGATTTCTCAGACACTCAAACACTAGTGATCACTGGTAATCCACTTGAACACACCATTCTAGAGATGGCTGCCCCTGCAGTTATAGTAAGCGGTGATGAATTAACCCAGAAGCGTGGCGCCAACATTGGCGAAACTCTGGCTGAAGTGCCAGGTGTCAATCTATCAGGTTTTGGTGCAGGCGCTGGACGTCCTGTCATTCGTGGTCAACAAGGTAATCGCGTCACGGTACTAAGTAATAACAGTTCTACTCAGGATGCCTCTAATGCCAGTCCTGATCACTGGATCGCAGCTGAGCCTTTGTTGGCCAAACGGGTTGAGATCCTGAAAGGTCCAGCGACATTGCTGTATGGCGGCGGCGCAGTTGGTGGTGCGGTAAATGTTGTGGATAATCGTATCCCCACCGAACTACCTGACGGTGTCGAAGGCGGTGTTGAAGTTCGCCTGGGCGACTCAGCAACTGGCGAACGTAGCACTGTAGGAACACTTTCAACGGCTAACGGTGGCCTGGCCTTCAATATAGATGCATTCAAATCTGAAACTGACGAATACCAAATTCCCGGCTATGCAGAGTCAAGTTACCTGCATGCGCTTGAAGAAGCAGAAGGTGAGGCAGGTCACGATGAAGAAGCTGCCGGTTACCTGGAAAATAGTGATACTGACAGCAAAGGCGGCAGCGTTGGCTTCTCCTATATTTCCGATGCGGGTTACTGGGGCATTTCATATTCCGATTATGAGCGTAATTATGGCTTACCGGGCCACGCTGAACATCATGAAGAAGAGGAAATACCTGGTGAAGAACATGGCGAAGAAGCAGTTCGTCTGGACCTTCGTCAGCAACGCTGGGATATGAAAGGCCGCTGGAATGATCCTTTTGAAGGCTTCCGCAGCTTGAGCGTGCAATTTGCAAGCACCGATTATAAGCACCAGGAAATTGAAGGTGCTGAAATCGGCACTACCTTCCTTAATGATGCACAGGAGACTCGATTAGAGTTGGTTCATGATTCCTGGGGTGGCTGGCAAGGTGCTTTTGGTCTGCAGTATTCAGACAGTGATTTCGTGACCATAGGCGATGAAGCCTATATTCCACCGTCGAATACCGAAAAGCTTGGCCTTTTCTGGTTGGAGGAATATGAGGTTGGCCATTGGCATACTGAACTTGGCGCACGATACGACAAACAAACCATCACTACCGATATGTTTGGTCAGCGCGATGACAATGCTTTGAGTTTGGCAATTGGTTCCTTATGGCATCTTGATGAAAATTGGACATTACCTATCAATATCACCCGCGCACAGCGCTTGGCGGCAGTCGAGGAACTTTATTCTAATGCAGGAAATACTGAGGAAACTTATGTACCACACCTTGCCACTGCAAGCATTGAAGTGGGTAATCCTGGCTTAGATAAAGAAACTGCCAACAACATTGATATTGGTATTCGCTATAACTCTGACTCAGTCAGTGCCTCGGTTGCCATTTTCCACAACCGTATCAATGACTTTATCTATCTTGCTCATGAGGAACACGAACCAGCTCCCGGCGAAGTTCATGCTCACGAAGAACTGCCTGTATTTGTTTACACTCAGGCTGATGCGGTATTTGAAGGTGCCGAAGCAGAAATTGACTGGCGTTTTGCCGGTGACGGACTGGCGGTCTGGAAAGCTGGTTTATTTGGTGATTATACCAGCGCCGAACTTAAAAGCGGTCCCTACCTGCCACGCACACCAGCCAAACGTTTAGGCGGTTCAGTCGGACTTGATTACGATATGTTCACCAGTAACCTGTCAGCAACGAAAGTATTCGACCAGGATCATCTGGCGGAAGACGAGCTGCCGACTGATGGCTACACCCTGGTCAATCTTGATCTTGGATATAACGTCTTTTTTGATGAATCAGAACTGTTCTTGTTTTTGCGCGGACAAAACCTGACTGATGCAGAAATTCGTGACCATTCATCTTTCCTGAAAGACAGAGCACCCCGTGCAGGGCGCTCCTTAATCGCAGGATTCCGCTGGACCTTTTAACTAGTTGCTTTTCAGCAATAAATACACCTAAACTTAGAGCCTCAATTGAGGCTCTTTTTTTACCCATAGCTTTCTTCTGATACAGGAAAAATAATAATGCCCAAGGATACGATGAAACTACCAATTACGATTGTTCCAGCCAAAGGTGGCTATTGCGCACCGATTCAAATTGGCTGCAATCAGGAAGTCGCCCATCTTCTGTTGGATACAGGTAGTAGCACCATCGCAGTTGAAACCAAAGCCTACAATCATGCTAATGATTTTTATCTAAAGCCGACTCCTCTGGCACAGGCTATAACTTATGGTGCCGGTGGCTGGGCAGGGCCTATTGTTGAAACACACTTATCACTTGAGCACGACAATAAACGTATGCTGCTCAAGGACACCCATATTGCGGTAATTAAGACCGAACAACAGGATAATTTTTATGGAGCTGATGGTATTCTCGGCCTTGGCTATCGGGAACTTAATCGGGCCCATGACCTGACCGAGTACTTTACTGAGCGAAATCATGATCCAGCGCATACTTACCCTTGGCCATTTGAGGTTGAATCAAGCAGGCAGGGCATCCGTCAATTTCGTAAACAACTGAAACAGTATCCTGGACTTTATCCTAAAGCTTTTTTTACCCAGCTTGAGGAGCAGAAGATCAGTAAAAACAAATTTGCGCTCTATACTAAGCGCTCAATCGTGCATGTTGCCGATCCTACTTATACCGATGAACATCTACATGCCGATCCCCTGAATCAGGGACTGCTGATTCTAGGAGCTGGGGAAGTGCATCGCGAGCTCTATCATGGAAACCTCGAGACAATTGATGTGGTGCATGACAGTTATTACAACACCAAGTTGATTTCGATGCAGGTGGGCAATGGTCGTGAAATTGCTGCACCTCCCATTCAGGACAATTATCGCAGCAAGGGCCGCTCCAATAGCATCATTGACTGTGGATCGAGCTTTCTAGTTCTACAACGTTATCTTTATCAGGAGCTAATGGATGAGCTGATAGATTTAGACGTCAGCTTTATAAGTCATATAGAGCGCTTCCAGAACGCCAATCAGGCGGGTGAAGGTTATTTTCCCACTGATCTGGATCTAACAAAGTGGCCTGAAATCCACTTCTATTTCCTGAGCCCTTATGGCGAGAAAATCCGTATGAGTTGTACTCCGGATAATTATTGGCAGATTAATGCACTGGAACATGGACGAGCTTATTTCATGATCATGGACCAATTAAAAAACTGGCCTGATATGTCGATCATGGGTTTACCGCTGATGAGCGATTACTACTGTGTGTTTGATCGTGAGTACGATGCCAATGGCGTAATAAAAGTTGCCAAGGTGAAACTGTAATCACCTCGGCAACTAAGTTCTAAAATGGAAAAAACATCGGTATAACGGCGGTCGCCAGAAGCGCAAAAATAATATTCAGGGGGATACCAATCTTGAGGAAGTCTTTAAACTTATAACCACCGGCCCCATACACGAAAGTGTTAGTCTGATAACCTATCGGAGTTGCAAAACTGGCACTGGCTGCAAACATGACAGCCATGATAAAAGGCCTAGGATCGAATCCCAACTGCTCTGCCAATGCAATCACCAGCGGACCAATCAATACTGCGACGGCATTATTACTGATCATTTCGGTTAATATCGAAGTCAGAGCATATATTATAAATAGCAAACCAACCGGGCCAATATTATCCGTAACTTTCATTACCGAGCTGACCAAAAGTTCAGCCGCGCCGGTCTTTTCCATCCCTAAACTCAGCCCTAACATTCCAAAAATCAGGAACAATATCCGCCAGTCTATGGCGTCAAAGGCCTCATCAGGATCAACGCAACGTGTCACCATAACGATAGTAGCGCCAATGATGGCTAATCCTGCTATCGGTAATACTTTCATTGCCGCAAGCACCATAATCCCCAGGATAGTAATAAATGCTATAGGAGCTTTGCTACGTCTAATTGGGCGGTCTTGAGGCTCAGTCAAATTAATTATATTGCCATCTTCGAGCAGTCTCTTAATCCCATCTGCGGGCCCCTCAATCAATAAAGTATCACCGAACTTTAATTTTATTTTTTCGAAATTCTCATTAATATTTTCATCGTTACGATGAATTGCAATCACGTAGACACCATATTTTCGCGCCAACCCCAAATCTACCAGTCTTCGCCCCAACAAATTCGATTTCTCGTTAATACTGGCTTCCATAAGAAGGGACTCACTGGCTGTAACCGGCTCCACACCTTTTGGTAAAGTAGCACTAAACTCAACCTGACCATCTTCTTTTAAACTCAAAAGCTCGCTGGCATCCGTTTTCAATATGAACCGGTCTCCGGCCTTCAGTTTTAGCTCCTCCATTTTCCTTCTAACAGATGCATTTCGGCGCACCATATCAATAATATTTGCTCCTTCAACCGGTAGTGAAAAATCTTTAACCGGCTTACCTATATGGCTTGAATCTGCAGGTATCAGTATTTCAGCAATAAATTTTCTCTCAGGTTGGCTGTTAACGAGATTGGCCAAAGAGTGCCGGTCAGGCAACAAAAATCGGCTAACAACCATCATGTATACAAAACCTACCAACACAAAAAACAAAGCTGGCAATGTCATTTCAAACATCCCGATTTCGGGTTGCCCATGTTCTGTGGCTACGGTACTCATCAAAATATTGGTTGAGGTTCCTACCAAAGTCAGGGTGCCGCCAAATATTGAGGCAAATGATAAAGGTATCAGTAACTTAGAGGGTGCCATATTAATGCTTGAGGCGAGTGATATTACCACCGGGGTCAGCATAATCACGATTGGTGTGTTATTCATGAAAGCTGAAGAGATCATGCTAAAGAACATGATCACGAATAAAGAGCGCAGATAAGAGCCTTTTGCGCTTCTTTTAAGGATGTTACTGATAATTTGCAACACGCCAGTTCGCTCAAGTGCGGCACTGATGATAAACATCATGGCAATTGTCATCGGAGCGCTACTACTGAATACCGACAGAAACTCCCCAGTATCCAGAATTCCTACCACCATCAATATTGCTGAAGATGCCAGGGCTATGACTTCTGGGGGGTATTTTTCCCAGATAAAGGCAATAAAGACTGCGAAAACCAGGGCAAATACGAAAATGATTTCAAGGGTCATACAAACTCCGTTTGTATTGTTGATGAATGAATCCACCGCCTGATTAATTTATCATAAATCAGGCTTTCGCCAATACGATTATTGCTCATGTCATGAGCCAGAAATTTACTGGTTTTCCATTAACTTAGCTGCTGATTTGCGGTCACGGCGTTTTTGATTCTGCTGACGAACTACGCCAATGGTATAGATGATCAAACCTGCCCAGATCAGGGCAAAAGTAATCAACAGATCGATATTGAAGGTTTCCTTGAAGGCAAATACCGCTAACAGGAAGGTCAAGCTTGGTGCCAGATACTGCATAAAGCCAATGGTATTGAGCGGTAGCAAGCGTGCTCCTGCTGAGAACAACGCCAGAGGCACTGTCGTGATTACACCACCTGCCAACAATAGCCAGTCGATAGAAACCGAGTTATGTAGGAAAGCACCTGTGCCTGTGTACCATAGATAGATGATGTAACCTGCCGTGAATGGGAACACTATTAGAGTTTCAACCAGCAAACCCTGTAAAGGCCCGATATTGACCTGTTTACGCAACAAGCCATAAACACCAAACGAAAAAGCCAGCCACAAAGATATCCAGGGCAGGCTTCCTAGCGACACAATACGATAAAGTACGCCTAACGTCGCTAAAAGTAGTGCTATCTTGCTCCAGTTTGTCAGCTTTTCTTTTAAGAACATGATTCCTAATGCAACACTGAACAGCGGATTGATGAAGTATCCGAGGCTGGTTTCAAGTACCCGCTCATTAGTTACTGCCCAGGTAAAAGCCAGCCAGTTTCCGGAGATCAAGACCGAAGTAGCGATGAGAATGCCAATCGTTTTTTTATCCTGCAGGATATTTTTCGGGAAAGGGCGTTTAATGGCCCACATGATGATAAGCACCACAGGCACCGACCAAGCCACCCGATGAGCCAGGATTTCCAAGGCCGAAACCCCTTCAAGAGCCTTGAAGTAGATTGGCGCCAGTCCCCAGATGACAAAGGCTAGAATGCCATAAATGTATCCTGCACGATTAACGTTCTGCATGATGATTCTCTAATCAAATATTGGTTTTGTATGGGGCTAACCCACCATGTAAGTGCCAGTTGCCACAGCGATTAATGAGCCTTCATTATTCTCCAGCTCCATTCGAACCACCGCGACCTTTCGACCGGCTCGAAGCAGTTGCGCCTTGGCAAAAAACTGCTCTCCGCGGCCTGGCCTTAGATAATCCACACGAATATCAATGGTGCTCAGTTTGGCCAGTTTAGTTTTTAGCTGAGGTAAATGAGTAGCAGGATTATCGTTTAAAATACCTACCGCTGCCATGGTCCCACCAACCATATCTAAAGCCGATGAAATCACTCCACCATGAAGTATTCCATGATAGTAATTGCCAACTAACTCAGGCTTCATATCAAACTTAATGATGCATTCCTGCTCGCTGACGCTATCGTACTCAAGGCCAATATGGCGATTGAAAGGGATCTTGTTCACCAGTGCTTCGCCGAGCATCTGGAGCGCTGTTTGTTTTAGAAAACCCATATTCTCCCCAACCAAAGCTTTTGCGCTAGTTTGCCTGATCTGACTACAAAAACCTATGCCTAATTCGAAGCCTCGCGATCACTGTTTATTCTGGTTATTTTTTGCTCTTGATAGTTGATGACTATTTGATCGTTTGCCAATAACCGTTATAATCTGCGCCACATGAATGCCTGCATCTCATCCATAGAGCACAGGCAACAGGCATATACAGAGAGAGACGTCATGACTAACTTGAAAAACGCACTAGTTTTTATCGCCAGTTTCACTATCGCGGGTTTTGCTGGTATCGCCACTGCAAAGCACATGAGCGAGCACAACATTGAAGAACGCTTGAAGCCTGTTCATAGCGTTTACGTTGAGGGTGATGATGTACCACAAGTTGCTAACGCAGCTCCAGCAGTAGCTGGCGGCGCTTCAGCAGCCCGTACTCCAGACCAAATCTACAATACTTACTGCATGGCTTGCCATACTACTGGCGCTGCTGGCGCTCCAAAAATTGGTGATGCCGCTGAGTGGGCCAACCGTACTGCTAAAGGTATCGACACCGTACACGCTAACGCTATCAACGGTATCAATGCTATGCCAGCAAAAGGTACCTGTGCCGACTGTTCCGATGAAGAAATCATCGCAACTGTGGATTACATGATCGAACAAAGCCAGTAATTCCGTTAAAAGCCGATCCTGATGATCGGCTTTTTTGTGCCCGTCATTTATGAAAATGCCCTGATTGCCATGAGACCTATCCTATTTTTTATATCTATCTCATCTTTACTATTGTTGTCTGCCTGTAGTTCAGAGCCACAGGAACGAACTGGTGAAAGTATCTATTACCAGTCATGCTTCAGCTGCCATGAACGTGGCCATGGTGGGGCACCCATTCGGGGCAATATGGAGCAATGGCAATCACGATTGGACAAAGGTCAAGAGATCATAATGACCAACATGGTCGAAGGCTACAAAGGCATGCCACCCAAAGGAGCTTGTTTCGATTGCAGTGATGCCGATTTGCAAATGGCCCTCGACTTTATGTTATTGCCGAAGGAATAGCGTTACCATCTACACATGGTAACTCTCAGCCAATAAGCAATGCCCCTAACCGACCTACAACTTGAACAGATCAAACATACGGCGGTTAAGCTGGCCAAACAGCATGGCTTTCAGGATCTGAGAGTTTCAGACACAGACACCGGTGGTTATTTCGAGCGCTTCAAGCAATGGGTAGATGACGGCTATCATGGCTGCATGTCCTTTCTTGAACGTAATCAGGAACTGCGCCAAAACCCCGCCGAACTGCATCCCAATACCTGTCGAGTTTTATCGTTACGGTTTGACTATCTGAATAATAACGCCAGCTTTACCACACCTCTTAAAGACAAAACTCTGGCAAATATATCTCGCTACGCACTGGGACGTGACTATCACAAACTGATGCGAAAACGTCTGCAAATGGTCATTGAAGATTTGAAGTCCAAACTCAATGATGAACCCAATCTTGATTATCGTGTGTTCGTCGACAGTGCTCCGGTGCTTGAAACCGCTTTCGCTGAAAAAGCCGGGCTAGGATGGAAGGGTAAACATACCTTAATTCTCAATAAAGACGCGGGCTCCTGGTTTTTCCTCGGGGAAATCTTTATTAACTTGCCACTACCAGTTGATGAGCCTGTTGAGGATCTATGTGGTAGCTGCTCTTCCTGCATCAATCTGTGTCCTACGGATGCCATTATTGATAATAAGAAAATTGATGCCCGACGCTGCATTTCCTACCTGACAATTGAGAATCAGGATGCGATACCTGAAGAACTTCGTCCGCTCATGGGTAATCGAATTTATGGCTGTGACGATTGCCAATTGGCCTGCCCTTACAACCGTTTTGCAAATCACACCAATATTGACGATTTCTCTCCACGCCATAACTTACACAACATTTCGTTGGCCACTCTCTGGGAATGGGATGAGCAAACTTTTCTAGAAAATTTCCAGGGCAGTCCAATACGCCGTATCGGTTACCAAAACTGGTTGAGAAACCTCGCGGTTGCAATCGGCAACTCCAAACAGTCAGATATGATTGAGCCGCTCAAAGCAAAATATAAAGTTGCTAACGAAATGGTTAGGGAACACATTGACTGGGCTATTGAGCAGCTAAACAACCTTGAAGATAATGAAACATCCATTATCGATAAAAAAACACAGAAACTGATTAACTGTGTCACAGTTATGCTTCCCCAAGATGCCTGATTAGGCTTCCTTTACCGCTGGTCCTACAATTATCACAATTTCCTTTTCTTCACCGTCTTGAGTTTTTACTTTCAGTTTGAGCTCTTCGCCAGCATTTTTATCCATATAATCTTGTACATCATCAGTATCGCAACCAGGAATAACACAGTCTCCAATAGCTATCACCTGATCGCCTGCATTCAAACCAGCTTTTTCAGCAGGTGAATCAGCATGAACTTCTTCAATTTCAAACGAAGTGATTTCCGGGTTAAAGAATCCATCGACACCGACTTTGGCTGAAAACCCAATAGACCCTTTTTCATCAGCGTGAACTGTAAAAGATAGACACAGCAATACACATACAATAATTTTTTTCATTTTAACTTCCTTCAGTTTTTATTTTGAGAGAACTATGACTGTTAATTCTAAGATTAATTCCATTAAATTTATTCTTATTCGCCGAACAACACCCAGTTTCTTGCATGGGAAAATTCGTCAAAACTAAAATTCCGGAGTTGTGCATTGATAAAATGATTACCAATCGCTTCAGCAAAAGAACCTACCGGTGAGTCGGTTACGAAGGCGATACGTTGAATACTTTTATGATGCTCACGAACAAAACGAAGGTGTGAAACCAGTGCGGCAAATGATGCCCAGCCAGGAAATGATCGCGTATGAATGATTAATCCTTTCAAGGAGCCATTCTTTTCAATGACTGGATCGATAAGTTGAGCTGCCAGGCGAAAATCATTATCCGTTAAAGCGCCATCCGGCTCCAAAATGACTAGCGCATGATCTGAATCAATTTTAACTTTAAGCATATCCCTCTCTCCTTGTTCATCTTTTTAACTATACTAATCCGAATTTGTCACCAAGTGAATAATGTTTGCGGGACTAGAAATCCAGAAGCCCTCAAAACCTTCAGGCAGCGGCTCAATTTCATCACAACGAACAACCCCATTAGTTTGTAGATATTCTGCTGCGGCATCCATATCATCAGTAATGACCTCAAGCCAAATTTCCGTCTGACTGACGGTGGTCACCCGATCGATCCACAACACCTTATCTCCAAACTTAAATCGAATGGTATTGTTATCTTCCTCACTATCAAGTGGGATCAACTCAAACCCTAATACATCCCGATAAAAGGCAACCGTCTTATCATACTCGTGAGCCGGCACCTTCATAGCGATATTCTGACCAGGTTTAAATTTAGGTTTCATATATCCTCCTTGAAAGAGTGAGTAAATCCTTAGTTATGAGAAAGATCATTATTAAACAATAACAGCGCTATGATCGCCATACAATCGACACTTGTATCAAAAGACCAATAAGAATAAAGTCTTACCAAGATCTTAATATAAATAATACAAGAGTGTTCTATGGCAAATTCACCAAAACGGACGACATTTATTCTTGATTTTTGGGCCTTTATTTTCAAAGCGGTTGGCAAAATCTCACTTTTCAACTTTGTCAGATTTTTATTTCCAGGCGCCAGAACTGGTCTTTTTTCAGAAGCCTGGGCTCTGGGCCATCTGATTCTATCTTTCTTATCTGTACCCGCCGTTTTATATATCAATAACTACTATGTAGGTCTATTTATAGCAGCATATGCCTTATTGCGGATCTTCGAGGTTGTGGTATATCAGACTAATGTATTGCTTTTTGATGAATACAGAGCCAAAAAGGCAGGTAAAGAATATGCACTGCATGGTTATCGTCGGATTGTGGTGCTTCTGATTCAAAACTACTTTGAAATTATTTTTTGGTTCGCAGCCCAATATGTTGTATTCAATAGTTTATTCATGTTCGCAGTCGAAGGATCAAACGAAAGCGTTTTTGGAGCTATCTATACTAGCTTTGTCGTAATGACTAGTTTTGGTTATTACAACGTCACACCGCTTGGTGTCTTAGCCTACTCACTGGTTATTGGCCAAGCGATGATTGGTCTATTCATGACCTTATTAAGTTTAGCAAGGTTCATAGGATTAATTCCTACACCAAAATCCAGAGACATAACAGAACAATGACTTGAGTTGACAGTTAACATGCTCATAAACTTATTTACTATTCTTAACTCTACAAACTTCGTAACTTATTATGTTTAAACTTACAGTTATTTTTACTGCTGTTTTATTTATTTCCATTTCTTCTTATGCTGAAGACGATAATCTCAGTCCACTCGATCAAGCCTATGTACTGGCCATGGAGAATGCAGATCAGGAGCTGGATTATTATAATTTATTCCTTAATTCCGAACTGTTTATCCCAGTTCACTCTTACAAAAAAGATGAGTCTCCAAAAACTGGAGTCACATTTGATCCAATTCTTATGAAAACCGATGGGGTTCTGGTGCTAATGTTGTTTGATTCTCTTGAACGACTAAGAGCTTGGGGTAATGACGATATGGCTTATGTTTCCATGCCGGGGCGTACCGTTGTTGAGGCGGTTGGCTCTGATATCCACTGGGCTCTTAATGTAGGTACTGGGAATATGAAAGTGTTTGTCCCTGAAGAACTTCAATGGCTTGAAGAACTCGTTAACTCCTCTAAGTAGGCGGAAAGACAATAGTTCTGAGCAAGGAGTAGTGCTCCCTTAACACTATTAGTCCTTTTACAGCTATAATGAAGCATGATTTATCCTGCTTTTTAATTTTTATGACCGATGACATCAATTATAAGAATAACCCCCTGAATGGCGTGGGCTTAAAAGCCTTAGTCACCGAATTAGTTGAACACTATGGATTTGACATACTTTATGCATATTTGAATATCAATTGCTTTAAAACCAATCCAAGCACTGCTTCAAGCATTAAATTTCTTAAAAACACCAAATGGGCGCGGGAAAAAGTCGAAGCTTTCTATTTGTATCAATACAAAAACCTACCCCAACCAGCTTCCAATCAATTACACCTGTCTCCCAGAGACAGGATTGTTCCAGACGATCAGAAACCAGGACAACCTGCTGAATTAAGCCTTGAAAACGCTGAACAGCTACGCGAACAACGTGTTAAAAAAGCTGCTGAGTATGATCAGAAAAAACGTAATCGCTCAACCAGTAGCTCAAAGAGTAGCAACGATCCTTGGGGGCAGTGGAAGAAGAGCTAGAAGTATAGTCTGGAAAGTGCCGTAGAGCTTCGTCATTTAACTGAATTAACCTCGACTTTGCTACGCTAATCTGAGCTAGGTATGCTTATACACCAATGAGAAGGAAATCACTCATGACTGATATTACTCTTACTACTTTCGACTGGGTTCCCAAAATGCCAAGAGGTTATGTGCGTGACCTTCGGGTACGATGGGCGTTAGAGGAAGCGGGCTTACCTTATAAGGTTAATAGTGTGCCTTTCCGGGATAGGGATGAACAGCACTTCATGAGCCAACCTTTTGGGCAGGTTCCATGGCTGACTGATGGTGATACTAAGATCTTTGAAAGCGGAGCTATTTTGATGTATCTAGCAGAACGAAGCGAAGCGTTGATGCCTTCAGATCCTCAAAGTCGCAACGATGTTATTCAATGGGTATTTGCCGCCCTTAATTCGGTTGAGATGGCGAGCCTACCTTGGTCCTTATACCAATTTTCTGGTGATACCACCGACACTCCGGGACGAAAAAATATCGACAATTTCCTCTATGCTCGGTTAACGCATATGGAGACGGTTTTTGCAGGACGTGAATGGCTCGTAGGTTCTTTCTCTGTTGCGGATATTTTAATGGCTGATGTGCTGCGTCTGGTGGATCGGTTTGATGGCTTGGCAGAGTTTCCTTCTTGCCGCGATTATATGGCGCGGGCAACGACACGACCAGCATTTAAAAAGGCGTATGAAGATCAAGTGGCGCATTTTGCTATGGCTGATTGATGGTTTTTTAGGCTGTTATGCGGCTTTATGGACTGAAGGATGTATCGTGACACACCGCTTAATTTAAGGCTTGTTCAATGGTGCGTCACGACGCACCCTACGTTACTATCAGTATTGTCCGCCTGGGATTTGTAACGATTAGTTTTTGAACTTTTTCTGATTTACTTATTCATATAATAAGCTTCTAAATCACGAAGAAGCAATAATATTTTTATTTAACTAATTAATATTTATATAAAAAAGGGACCTTATGAAAATTTTATTTGCAGCTTTACTGCTTTTATCACTTAGCAACCCTACTTACGCTGAAACAGATACTCTAGATTCAAATAAACAGCTTGTTGTCAATTTCTATACTGATGTATTGCTCAAGGGTAACGCAGATGCCATCGATGAGTATATTGGTGAGGGGTATATACAACACAATCCTAACCTTCCTGATGGTAAAGAAGCATTACGACAGCTAGTAGAAAGCTTCCCCCCAAAAGATGATACTTCACCTCCTTCAGGAAAAATAGTTCGTGTTATTGCAGAAGATGATCTAGTTGTATTGCACGTTAATAATTTTAACTGGCCAACACCGAATGGTGGAGCCATCGTTGATATATTTCGTGTAAAAGACAATAAAATTGTAGAACACTGGGATGTCATTCAGGCTATTCCCGATACTTCTAAAAATAGTAATACTATGTTTTAGCTCTTATGAGTGCGTTTAGGCGCACCTTCTCTCTTAACCTTTTCTTACAATTTACTGCGCCAATCTTTTGCCTAATAGCTATTGCCCCTCTATATTGCTAGGTTGAGTCATTTTCATTAACTAACGAAAGAGTCTGGCAATGAAGAAATTATCTATCTTATCCAGCCTGTTGGTGCTGTCTTTGGGAACTGTGGCAAACTCAGCCACTGCGGCAGACGAAGACAAGGCTAAATGGGATGTGAACAATCCTCCCGGCACTCCTATATTTGCGGATATTCAGGTCAATGAAGGCACCTGGATGAATCTAGATGTTAGCCCTGATGGCAAGACGATTGCCTTTGATTTATTGGGTGATATCTACACCATGCCGATGTCTGGCGGCAAAGCTAAAAACATTACTAATAGCATGGCGTGGGATATGCAGCCGCGCTTTTCGCCCGATGGCAAGCAATTAGCTTTCACCACGGATCAAGGTGGCGGTGACAATATCTGGGTCATGGACGTTGATGGCTCGGATCAATATCAGGTCACTAAAGAGAGTTTTCGCTTGTTGAACAATCCGGTGTGGAGCCCTGACGGCAACTACATTGCAGCTCGTAAGCACTTTACCGGTACTCGCTCTCTTGGTGCTGGTGAAATCTGGCTTTACCACAAATCTGGTGGCAGCGGCATTCAGTTGAACAAGCGTCCTAATGAGCAAAAAGATCTGGGTGAGCCGGCTTTTACGCCTGATGGCAAATATGTTCTATTCTCACGCGATTCAACCTCAGGTCGTTATTTCGAATACAGTAAAGACTCCAATAATCAAATTTATGAAGTGTTTGCGATTAATCGTGAGACTGGTGATATCGAAACCTGGATTGATGGCCCCGGTGGCGCAGTTCGTCCAACTCCTTCGCCTGATGGCAAGTTCATTGCGTTCGTGCGTCGTATTCGTGCACAAAGTGCCTTGTTCCTGAAAGATCGCGAAACAGGAGCAGAATACCCGATTTATGAAGGCCTTGAGCGTGATATGCAGGAGACCTGGGCCATTCACGGCGTTTATCCTAACTTTGCCTGGACGCCAGATAGCGATGAAATTGTTTTCTGGGCGCAGGGTAAACTGCACAAAATCGATATAGCTACTAAAGAAGTTTCCAATATTCCTTTTGAAGTAACCGATCGTCGCGAAATGCGTCAGGCCGTAACTCAAAAGAACGCTGCTTATGAATCCAAGTTCAATGCCAAAATGTTGCGTTGGTTACAGGTTTCTCCAGACGGTGATCAGGCGATATTCCAGGCACTTGGCAAGATCTATACCGTGAACTTACCTGATGGTAAGCCTAAGCGCTTAACTCGTCAGAATGATCATTTTGAGTTTTATCCGCATTATTCAGCCGACGGCAGCAAAATTGTCTACACCACCTGGGATGATGAGAAGCTTGGTACGGTTCGTATCATTTCTTCGCGCGGTGGTAGTGGAAAAGTTGTTTCTCAGCAACCAGGGCATTACACCAACCCAAGTTTAAGTCCGGATGGTGAAACGGTTGTGGTACAAGCCATTTCCGGCGGTTACCTGACCAGCCCGCTTTACTCACAGGATACTGGTATCGTTGCCATTAACCTCGACGATGATAAACAGTATGTGTTATCGAAAAGTGGCAGTAACCCCTTCTTTGCAGGCAGCTCTGACCGAGTGTTTTTCTCACAGGTTACGCCTAATGGTGAAATCTACAGTACTAAGTTAGTTAGTACTGATCTAAGCGGTAACGCCAAGCAGGAACACTACGAGGGTAACTGGATTAGCGATTTCGCCGTCTCTCCTGATCAGCAATGGCTTGCTTTCACACAACGCTACCAGGTCTATGTCACACCATTTGTTCATAGTGGCAATGCGATAAATACAGGGCCATCTGCCCGCAATCTGCCGGTGCGTCAATTCTCGAAATTTGCTGGCAGCAACCTGGCATGGTCTGAAGACAGCTCTTCACTTTCATGGTCTTTAGGCCCTGATCTTTATCAGCAGGCGCTAAAAGATCGTTTTGAATTCCTAAGTGATAAGTCTTCAGAAGCAGCTGAAGCACCAGAAGCAAAAGCGACTCGCATTAACTTTACGGTCAATGCTGATAAGCCTGAAACATCACTTGCTTTGGTTGGCGCCAAGGTGATTACCATGGAAGGCAAAGAGATCATTGAAAATGGTGTGGTTGTGGTAGAAAACAACCGTATTAAAGCGGTAGGTAAGCGTGGCGAAGTAGCCATTCCTTCTGGCGCTGAAACAATTGATGTCTCTGGCAAAACCATTATCCCAGGATTAGTGGATGTTCACTGGCACGGTCCTTACGCCAATGATCAGATCCAGCCACAAACTAACTGGAATGCGATGGCATCATTAGCTTTTGGGGTAACCACCACACACAATCCATCAGCCAATACCGAAGCTGTATTCTCTTCGAGCGAGATGCAAAAAGCAGGTGTGATTACAGCACCTCGTCTGTTCTCAACCGGTACCATTCTCTATGGCGCCGAACAGTACATTACTGCTGAGGTAAATAATCTAGAAGATGCTATTGGTCACCTGGAGCGTATGAAAGCTGCTGGAGCATTCTCGGTTAAGAGTTACAACCAGCCACGTCGTGATCAACGCCAGCAGGTGTTGGAAGCTGCCCGTCAGACTGGACTCATTGTTGTTCCAGAAGGCGGTTCGCTATTCATGCACAACATTTCGATGGTAATTGATGGTCATACAACGATTGAACACTCAATTCCTGTCGAGAAAATCTATGATGACGTTAAGCAGTTATGGAGCCAGAGCCAGACTTCTTATGTGCCAACCCTTGGCGTTGCTTATGGTGGAATCTGGGGTGAGCGTTACTGGTATGACAAAACAAAGGTCTTTGACCATCCACTGTTAACCAAGTTTGTTCCACGCGAAATCCTAGATCCGGTTTCTCGTCGCCGTTACACGGCACCTGACGAAGATTACAACCACTTCAATAATGCAACAGTCACTGCTCAACTGCGTGATTTAGGCGTCAAAGTTGGTATTGGTGCTCACGGTCAACGCGAAGGTCTGGCTGCTCATTGGGAACTGTGGATGTTCGAACAGGGCGGCATGACCCCGCATGAGGCACTGGAAGCCGGCACTATGGATGGCGCAAAAATCCTGGGTATGGAGTCGGAAATTGGTTCAATTACCGAGGGCAAACTAGCTGATCTGGTTATCCTGGATGCAGATCCATTGGAAAACCTCAAGAACAGTGAAAAGGTCAATATGGTTATGCTGAATGGACGTTTATATGATGCCCAGACCCTGAACCAATTGGCCCCTGAAGAGAAGAAGCGTCCTGCTTTCTTCTTTGAATAACCTCTCTCAATAGATTATTTCAATCTTGCAATACCGTAATGCAAATTTGCATTACGGTATTGTTCATTTTTGCATCAATTTACGGTAAAGTGAGTTAATTCACATTCTACTAATACAACAATTAAGGGATTAATGTGGTTAAGCTCAAATCGCTATTGATGGTGTTATTACTACTGGCAAGCTCGCAAATTCATTCAGCAAGCCCAGTAGACAATATTCCCCTGCAGAACCAGCTTTATGCCATGGGTAAACTATCCATACCCGAACGTAGCCAGGAATCTTTCTACAATAAACTGCAATCAATTTTAAAAAATCCTCTGGATCCACACTCTGAAGCATTAGCCAATATTTTATTAGGCGATTACTATATTCATGTCAATGATCCTCTTCGCGCCCGGGAGCATCTGAACATCGCTACGCCACTGGTCAATACAATCGATAAGGCAAGTCTCTATCAGGAGTATAATTATGTACTCATGCTAGTGTTAAGAACCGAGGGTAAAATTCAAGAAGCTAAGCGAACAGCCGATGCACTCTATCGTGATGTTCGCGAATCATGGCCTGACAATAAACTCAGCGATATTGTGCTTGAGCGTGCTTATCTGAACTCCTATATGTATCGCTACCAGGAAGCTTTTGAGCTAATGGAGCTTGCTTTAGCTCACGCCTATGAAAGTGACGACCCTTTTCAGCTGGTTGAAACCTATAATTTATTCGCTATTCTTTATGGCGGCCTTAATGATTATCCCTCTGCTATCGACTACCTCAATAAGTCGATTGAAATCATGGAAGCTAACCCAAGCTTTACACAGAATACTTACCTCTACGTCAACCTTGCGGACTCCTACCGTGCATCAGAACAGTTTGATCAGGCTAATGACTATCTTAATAAAGCATTAGAGATTGCACGTAATACCGACGATATTTCTCTTAAAGCCTATGCTCATCAGGTCAGAGGCCGCTTGCTGGTCGATCAGGAACAATATGAGAGTGCACTAAGTGAAATTTTATTATCACAGCAACTGCACAAACAAGTCGGCGAGGAGTTATTCAGTTTCGAAATTCATTCTGAGCTATTGAAAATTTACACCGAGCTTGAGCAACTTGATAAAGCTCAGTCGCATCTACAGCTGGCAAAAGAATATGCTAGCCAATTGGGTAGTCAGGATGCTCACTATATCAACCGCCTTGAAAGTCAGTTAGCTTTTAAAAGTGGCAATTTTGAACAGGCCTATGAGTTGCTCAATGAGTCATATACTCAATATAGAAAACAATTTAATGACAATCTCACTTATGTTTCGAACCTGTCTCGCGAGCAGCTCGATCAAGAGCGTCTGGTGTTCGAGAACAAACTGCTAGAACAGGAAAATAAGCTTAACGCTCAGTATGTTAAAGAAAGCAAAAAGTACAGCTATATTTTATGGGTTTTAATATTACTCTTGTTGCTGGTAGTGGGTATCGCGCTCTGGATTATGTTGCGTTACCGTGGTGTGGCCAGAACCAATCACCGTATGGCGTATACCGACAATCTAACTAAACTGCCCAACAGACGGCATGTTTTCCGGACTCTTGAACTTCAGCATAAATCCAGTGGGCAAACACGAAAGCCCTACAGCGTCATTTTGTTCGACATTGATTTCTTCAAGAGCATTAACGATCGCTTCGGACATAACGTCGGCGATAAGGTCATTCAGGCAACACGAAATATCTGTGAAGCAGTACTACGAGAGTCGGACACCGTTGGACGAATTGGCGGTGAAGAGTTTTTAATCTTGCTTCCGGATACCGGCATTAAAGAAGCCTATGGCATTGCAGAAAGATTACGCGAATATTTTGAAAGCTATAACTTCGATGACATAGCACCAGGGCTAACCGTTACCTCCAGTTTCGGGGTTACCGAATACATGCCCGATGATGAAACCCTTGATCTTGTTATCAACCGAGCTGATCGCTTGTTATATAAAGCCAAAAATGAAGGGCGTAATCAGGTGATGGCAAGTTTTGCCTAAAGTCTTGACGATTAAAAAAGGCGACATTAAGTCGCCTTTTTTGTTTTAACGGTTATTTTTGTAGATGAGATCTTAGCATCCAGGCCGTTTTCTCATGCACCACCAGCCGATCTGAAATCAGGCTAACGGAAGATTCATCGTCTGCCTCCTGAGCAAGCGGTAGAATTTCACGCGCAGTTCTAACGACAGTCTCATGGCTATCAACTAGACGCTCTATCATCTCTTCAGCACTGATGTTACCTTCCACTTCCTTAATCTTGGTTAACTTTGCGAACTCCTGGTAGGTACCCGGAGATAAGATTCCCAGTGCACGGATTCGCTCCGCAATATCATCCACTGCAACCGCTAGTTCCGTGTAATGAGTTTCGAACAGAGTGTGCAATGACTGGAAAAATGGCCCAGTAACATTCCAGTGGAAGTTGTGAGTTTGCAAATACAATGTATAGGTATCTGCCAATAGACGTGACAGTCCATCACCAATTTTTTCGCGGTGATTTTCGTTAATTCCAATATTAATCGCTTTATTCATTCTGTACTCCTTATGTTTAACTTTTCACCATACTAACTTAGTAACATTGTTAGTTAAAATCAATCCTTTCTACCAAATTGATATATAGTTACTATATAAAGTGCTATTAGCTTCATGTTATGAGTGAAAAAGACTAAAATTCGCACAATTTCAGCATACAGCAATTGTTTTACTACCCTATGACACAGCTCAACTTTGATCAATACGACCGTAAACTCGATGCACTCGGCCTGCGTTGCCCCGAGCCTGTCATGATGGTGCGCCTCAATGTTCGCAAGATGGCGGACGGTGAAGTCCTGCTGGTTGTTGCTGACGATCCTTCAACTACCCGTGATATCCCAAAGTTCTGTACTTTTATGGAGCATCAATTGATCGGTAGCGATACCGACCAGGCTCCCTATAAGTATCTAATCCGAAAAGGTATGGCGGCCTGATATGTCCGGCTCAGAAAACAATCCTGATCAGCCCGAGCAGGCCCATAAAGATCTAGGGCAAATTCTGACAGAGCTTGAGAAAAACAGCGATGGGCAATCATTACCCCCTGTCGAAAAGTGGAACCCCGATTTTTGCGGTGACATGGAGCTGGTGATCAAGCGTGACGGTAGTTGGCATTATCAGGGCTCACCGATCGGCCGCCAACGCCTGGTCAAACTATTTTCAACCGTGCTTAAAAAAGAAGATGATAAATATTTTCTGGTAACACCGGTCGAAAAACTCGGCATTCGTGTTGAAGATGCTCCTTTCCTGGTCATTCGCATGCAGGTAAAAGACACCGCCGATGGCCCGCTTATCACCTTTGAAGATAATTGCGACAATCAGATTATTCTCACTGAAGACAACCCTATATGGGTTGAGCATGATTCAAAAACGGGTGAACCTTCACCTTACATTATGGTTCGACGTAATCTTCATGCGCTGATTCACCGTAATGTCTTTTATGAGCTGGTAGAGCGCGCTGAAGAAAGAGTCATTGATGAGCAAAAACATCTCGGTGTGATTTCTGCCGGCGAGTTTTTCAGTTTAGGCACTATTTAAATCATAGGTAACAAATGGTTAAATTCCAGGCCCTGCCCAAAGTCACCATAGTTTGCTACATCATCTCGATAGTTATTATCGGCTTTGTACTAGCCGAGCAGTTCGCCGAATGGGATCTTTTCAGTCGTAAAGTCAAAGTAGGCATCTTAGTAAGCGCTGCAATCATTGGCGTTTTCGGCTCAATAATTAGCATTGCTAAACAACTTGCCAACTACCTCAGACGAAATAAGTCTTCAGAAAAAAATTGATACGGAGATGAAAAGTTTAGGGCGAATATAGCTCATCACCATAAAATTAAAATTTTTTGTTCTGAGCGCGGCATAAGTCTTTTTTGAGGAAGGAGTTTAGTTGCTCTTAAATGACTGACGATAAAAAGACTTATAACAAAGCTCAGGGCAAAAAAGATAATTTTATCTTTTAAAGCAATCCATCGTATGATCATCCACCATCCCCGTCGCCTGCATAAAGGCATAACAGATGGTACTACCTACAAACTTAAAACCGTCTTTCTTGAGTTGTTTTGACATGGCATCGGATTCAGGAGTGGTGGCAGGAACTTCTTTTAGGCTTTTCCAGTTGTTGATAATCGGCTCACCACCCACAAATTGCCATAGGTAGTCGCTAAAACTTTGCTGTTCTTTTATACGGAGATAATTCTGGGCATTGACAATAAAAGCATTCACTTTCAGTTTATTACGAATAATCCCTGGGTCGGATAATAATTGCTCGCGCTTGGCCTGGTCATAGGCTGCTATCTTCTCAGCATCAAAATGGTCAAATACCTTACGGTAATGTTCTCGTTTTTTAAGAACCGTGATCCAGCTCAGACCCGCCTGCGCACCTTCCAGACACAGCATCTCGAAAAGCTGCTGGTCATCATAGGTTGGCACTCCCCATTCGGTATCGTGGTATTCAATATAAAGTGGATCATCACTGACCCAACCGCATCGTTTACGCATTTACTTATCTTATTTGATGATTTTTATTTCACTGGATGTTACCACGAGTTGGAAATCGACAAAAAGCCTGATATTTCTCGCTTTAAGGTTAGAAAATGACCTGAATTACCGTATAATTTCGCTCTTTGCACAAAATAAAGCAGATAAGCATCCATTAAGGGCACAGATTGTGGCAGACACTAAGACCTTTCAGGGATTAATCCTGACCTTACAGAATTATTGGGCCGAGCAGGGTTGCGTCATTCAGCAGCCACTGGATCTCGAAGTCGGCGCCGGCACTTTCCATCCTGCAACTTTTTTGCGCGCCATTGGCCCTGAGCCATGGAGTGCAGCTTATGTTCAGCCATGCCGTCGACCAACTGATGGCCGTTACGGCGAAAACCCGAACCGCCTGCAACATTACTATCAATACCAGGTAGTGATTAAACCTTCTCCACTTGATATTCAGGAAATGTATCTGGGCTCGCTGAAGGCACTTGGCCTTGATCCTTTGGAACATGATATTCGTTTTGTGGAAGATAACTGGGAATCGCCAACTTTGGGTGCCTGGGGTCTGGGCTGGGAAGTCTGGCTCAATGGCATGGAAGTCACACAATTTACCTACTTCCAACAAGTGGGTGGTCTTGAGTGTAAGCCGGTGATGGGCGAAATCACTTACGGTCTTGAGCGGATCGCCATGTATTTGCAGGGTGTTGATAGCATTTACGATCTGGTGTGGACCGATGGCCCATTAGGAACTGTGTATTACCGTGATGTCTTCCACCAGAATGAAGTCGAGCAATCCACCTACAACTTCGAGTACGCCAATGTCGAAAAACTGTTTGAGTTCTTCGATTATTGCGAAAGCGAATGTATGCGATTGATGGAACATAACCTGCCACTTCCAGCTTATGAAATGGTGCTTAAGGCTTCCCATGCCTTTAACCTGCTTGATGCTCGTCATGCTATTTCAGTGACAGAGCGTCAGCGCTTCATTTTGCGTGTACGTACTTTGGCGCGCTCTGTTGCCGAGAGCTACTATGCCGCCCGCGAGGCTCTGGGATTCCCCATGCTTCAGAATAACCAGCAAACCAATAAATCGGAGGAGAAGTAATCATGGCACAACACGATTTATTGTTTGAACTAGGCACCGAAGAGTTACCACCTAAGGCATTGAAAACCTTGAGTGATGCTCTACGCGACAACTTTGCCGCTAATCTGCAAAGCAATGATTTCGCCTTTGATAGCATCGAAAACTATGCTGCACCACGTCGATTAGCACTTATTATCCGCAATTTAGCGGATAGCCAGCCAGATAAAAATGTTGAACGTCTCGGTCCTGCGGTTGCTGCCGCATTCAATGAAGATGGCACTGCCAAGCCAGCAGCAGTCGGTTTTGCCAAATCCTGTGGTGTTGAAGTGGATCAGCTGGATCGCATTCAAACCGATAAAGGCGAACGCCTGGGTTACACCATCGCGCAAAAAGGTCAACCGTTGTCCGAGTTGATCGAAGATATGCTGAATTCTGCCCTGAAAAAACTACCGATTCCAAAACCAATGCGTTGGGGAAACAGTTCTGCTCAGTTTATCCGTCCGGTGCACTGGACAGTATTATTGCACGGCTCATCTGTACTAAACGCTACAATTTTAGATACTAAAACAGGCAACGTCAGCCGCGGCCACCGCTTTATGGCCGAAGGCAACGTTTCACTACATGATGCTGACGATTACGTAAACAAACTGAAAGCCGAACACGTCATTGTCGATTTCGAAGCACGTCAACAACTGATCGAAGAGCAGGTCAAAGCCGAAGCGGAAAAGCTCGGTGGCATGGCACAGATCAGTCCTGAGTTGTTGGATGAAGTGACCGGCCTGGTCGAGTGGCCTGTAGCGCTGACAGGAAAATTCGATGATGAATTCCTGTCAGTTCCAGCCGAGTGTTTGATTTCATCCATGGCCGAGCATCAGAAGTATTTCCACGTACTTGATAAAGATGGAAAGTTGATGCCGAACTTCATTACCGTAAGCAACATCGAAAGCAAACGTCCGCAAAGCGTGATCGAAGGAAACGAAAAAGTGATTCGCCCGCGACTTGCTGATGCTATGTTCTTCTTTGAAACCGATAAAAAAGTCAGTCTGGAAAGTCATCAGGCGCATCTCAAGAATGTGGTTTTCCAGAAACAGCTTGGCTCAGTGCAGGATAAAGCTGAACGTGTCGCTGAATTGGCGTCTAAAATTGCACCAATGATTGGTGCTGATCCTGAGCAAGCTCATCGCGCGGGCTTATTGTCGAAATGTGACCTGGCAACAAACATGGTCGGCGAGTTCGATAACCTGCAAGGTATTATGGGTACTTACTACGCCCGTCATGATGGCGAAAACGAAAACGTTGCTATCGCCATGACCGAGCAATACCTGCCTAAATTCTCAGGTGATGAACTGGCAAAGAACCCAGTCGGTCAATGTTTGGCGATTGCTGATCGCGTCGATTCTCTGGTTGGCATTTTTGGTATTGGTCAGGCACCGTCCGGTGCAAAAGATCCGTTTGCACTGCGTCGCGCAGCAATTGGTCTGATTCGTACCATTGTTGAAAACCAACTAACACTTGATTTGACTGACCTGATTGCACACTCGAAAGTCTCTTTTGCCGACAAACTCAGTAATGCCAAGGTAGAGTCGGAATTACTCGATTTTGTTCTTGAGCGCTTCCGCGCCTGGTATCTTGATCAGGGCGTCAGCAGCAATACTATCTCAGCGGTTATGGCTTTGCGTCCGACGCAACCACTGGATTTCGATGCCCGCATTAAAGCGGTTCAGTTCTTCCAGACGTTACCCGAAGCTGAGAGCTTATCGGCTGCTAATAAGCGCGTAAAAAACATTCTCGCTAAAGCAGATATCGAAGTTCCAAATACTATCGATGCTGGTTTATTACAGGAAGCTGAAGAACAGGCACTGGCCAAAACCATTGCCGATGCAGAAACAAAATTGGCTGACATGACCAACTATCAGGACAAACTGCAACACCTTGCCAGTTTGCGCGACGATGTGGATGCATTTTTTGATAAGGTTATGGTCAATGCAGACGATGAATCAGTAAAAGCCAACCGACTGGCCATGCTGAAAAAGCTGCAGGATCTATTTGGTTCAGTAGCTGATATTTCCCTGCTGCAAAACTAGCCATGTCAAAAATAGATTGGGAAAAGGTCAAAGTAATAGTTCTGGATCGTGATGGCGTCATCAATCACGATTCAGACGACTATATCAAGTCGCCGGCCGAATGGATCCCAATCGCCGGTAGTTTGCCAGCGATCGCAAAACTTAATCAACGATTCAAAGTAGCGATTGCCACCAATCAATCGGGTATTGGCCGAGGCTATTATGATGAGCCGATTTTGCATGCTATGCATGACAAGATGAACAGTCTACTTGAAGAGTATCAGGGCCACATCGATCATATTGAGTACTGCCCGCACCATCCTGATGATGGTTGCTCATGCCGTAAACCCGAAACACAGATGCTTGAGCACATTGCTGCTAAGTTTTCAGTAGAACCAAAGGAGATCGTTTTTGTTGGCGATTCCAGCTCGGATTATCAATGCGCTCAAAACTTCGGCTGTCCCTTCGTGTTGCTATTAACTGGCAAGGGCCTCAAAACCTTAAACAAATTGGCTGGCAAGGATTTGATTATCGAAAAGAGTCTAGCGATGTTGGTGGAATCCATTGACTAATCAAGGCAAAAACCTGATCGTTGGTGCTGGCAAGCTTGGTCAGCGTTTTTATCAATACCTAAAATCGCTCGATCAGCCCACGATTACCATATCCCGAAGCCCCAAAGGATGGTCTGAGCATCACATTTGTTATGATCTTTTGAATGATCAGCAGGCCTTGCCAAAACTCCCTAAAATAAGCAATGTGTTTATCATTCTTGCACCTGGCGAGCGCACTGAATCTGCATATCACAAAACCTACATCACTGCAGTTTCCAATCTGATTGACCTCTTGCACCAGCAACAGACTGATTTTCATTGCATTTTTGTTTCTTCAACTTCAGTTTACGGTGGCAATACTGAGACGGTAATAAATGAAGAAACCATGCCTTTGCCTGATTCTTTTTCTGGGCAGACTCTGCTTGAGGCTGAACAAAACATTAAGAAACTGCACGCCAGTACTTCAATTATCAGACCCTCTGGCTTGTATTCATCACAGCGTCAACGACTGATTAACAGTCTGCTTGACCCAGGCCAAGAAGAAAATCCTAAATGGTTGAATCTGGTCCATGAACAGGATGTCTGTCAGTGGCTATGGCAAACAGCTATTAATAAATGGCCATTAACGATTGCTTCTGATGGCTTCCCATTTCAACGTAAACAGGTGCAGAATTTTCATCAATCACTAGCTGACGCTGATACCCCATCATCGCCTGATAGTTCTGCCAGACGCTACCAATCACTTCATCTTGACAAGATAAATTTGCAACACCCTTCAATTTTTCACTGGTTAAAGTCGCGAATGTAACGTTTTATAACATTTACTGTATTTTTATTAGTCAGCGATTTGTTAAAATGCCCAGCTTTATTGGCTTGTAGATTGGTATAAAAAGCGAGAGTAACATGAATTTTAAAAAATCCCTGGTGGCATTAGCCGTTTGTTTTTCTTCACCAGCCTTATTTGCGCAAAGCGGCCTTTTATCAGACGCACCTGAAGAGGGCTATTTCGGTGCTATCGACCTTGGTTATATCAGCACGACTGGTAACACTGAGACTGAAAGCTTAAATGGCGCCTTCAAATACATCACACGTCTTACTGATGAATGGTCAACAGGTGTTCATATCACCGGTATGACTAACCGAAATGATGAAATTCGTGAAGCAGAACGCTATACCTTCGTATGGAATAATCGTTACGACCTTTCAGAAAAATCATTTGTTTATAGCGTTGTCGATTATATGAATGACTATTTCGGTGCTTACGATTATCAGGCGGGTGCCTATGTTGGCTACGGTCATGAATTATTTAAAGATGATACTGGCCATTTCTCACTAGGTCTTGGTTTAGGTTATCGTATTAATGCGCTTGAAGCTGGGGAAGATGAAAAAGAAAACGTTGTTCGTGGCGACCTTGATTATCAATACAACATTTCTGAAACTGCGGTTTTCACTCAATTAGTTTCAGCAATCTGGGGACAGGACGTAGATACCTACACCTCTGAAACGGCACTGAGAACCAATATTTCTGAAAGTCTATCTCTCAAATTGGCTTACAATATTAACTACAACTCTGAAGTACCGGTGGGTGCTGAAAAGCGCGACACTACAACAACTGTCAGTGTGAGTTATAGTTTTTAGTAAAACTCTCCTATAAAAAAACCGGCGAAAGCCGGTTTTTTTAATCTTCTTGATTAAGGTATTGGTTCTTCAGCTTTACATAATTATCTGCTGAATATTTAAAGAATTCGGTTTCTTCTTCGGTCAGCTTTCTAATCTTACGAGCTGGTGAGCCAACCCAGAGATAGCCACTTTCAAGCACGCGTCCTGGCGGTACCAGACTGTTGGCGCCAACGATGACATTTTCCTTAATCAAGGCTCCATCCATTACAACCGTTCCCATGCCTATTAAACAATTACTTTCAATGCGGCAACCATGAAGAATTGCTTTATGACCAATAGTCACATTGTCACCAACATACAGATCATGACCTTCTGGATCATAAGGGCCAGCATGTGTAACGTGGCAAACAGTACCATCTTGAATACTGGTTCGTGCGCCAATATGAATGGAGTGAACATCGCCTCTTAAAACCGCCATTGGCCAGATTGAGCTGTCTTCACCAATCTGTACATTACCCACCACCAGCGCTGTTTCGTCTACATAGACCTTATTGCCCAGTTGTGGCTGATACTGATTAAATTTTCTAATCGTCATTAGGTTGTATCCTGTTACGTTCTGCCGCTATTTTAGCCTGTCTGACCCTAATCTCAAACCTAATATACCTTAACTGGCTATATTTCCTTTTGTCCTATAATAACTGCTATTTCTATAAGTCATATTTGCACTTATCACCATTGATGGTTATGCTTATCCAAACAACAGGGAGTACACCGTACAGGCGGATTTAGTTTTGATGTTTAGCAAACCTCCATTACCTGAATCTACCCTTCAAAGCCTTGTCGAAAATGACTATTCAGCAGTGTTGGTTTGCAATGACAAGTATGTCATTAAAGCCATCTGTATAGATAAGTCCATACCAGCATCGACACTTCAAGGGATAGAGCTCAAAGAATGGCTACCAGCGGAATTGCTGAGTGGTGAGAAGCTACGCGCGGTAGTTTCACTGCCTGATATCCGTAAAGAACGCTATTTCATAGCCTCTATTACCCGACTCCCCAAAGACAAGTCTCACCTGAATGTTCTGGTTTCGCTTCAGCCAGCGCCAGAACTCAATCTGAATGATCAGGAAGCAACACCCAGCTTGCTCTCAATCTACAAGAACATGGTTCTTGATAAGGCCCCTATTTTTATCTATGTCCTTGATTATCGGACTCAATTGTTTGTTGAAGGGCTGGAATACTTCAGTGAATTGCTAGGTTACAGCCAGGAAGAGTTTGAAGCGATGCCCGATGGCGTCTATTCAACCGTTCATCCAGACGACCTGGATATCGTTAAAGCTCAAGAGAAAAAGCTTGCCGAAAGTGGCGATAAAGAGGTTGTCCCTGCAGATTTTCGTGTGCAAAGAAGAGATGGTGAATGGATCTGGATTCAAATTCACAGCACCATTTATGCGCGCGATGATGAGGGTAATGCCATCATTGAAATTGGCTCTATCCATCAAATCCAGAAAGATTTTGAAACTGAGCATGCGTTACGACGCAAGGATAAATACTATCGCACTCTGGTTGAGAACAGTTACGATTGTATCCTGATGTATGACCAGGACATGAATGTAACCTATATTTCTCCATCAGTAACACGGGTTACCGGTTACTCGGAAGAAGACCTGGTCGGCAAAACTCTGGACACCTTCATTTATGAAGAGGATCGAGAAGAAGCAGCAGCTAATTTACGCTATGTAGCAGAAAACCCTGGTGCGCTTTCAGTTGTCGAGCGCCGTATTAACCACAAAGACGGCCATGTGTTGTGGATTGAAAGCCGCCTGGTCAATCACCTTAATGATCCCGACATTCAGGGCGTAACAGTAAACTTCCATGTCATTACCGAACGCAAGCAAGCCGAACGAAAAATTCATAATTTAGCTAATTTTGATCCGCTCACTCAGCTTCCTAACCGCTACCTGCTGCGTAAACGGTTACTAAAAGGCCTTGCTGATTCAGTCAAGAACGACTCAAAGCTTGCCCTGATGTATATCGATCTCGATCGCTTTAAGGAAATTAACGACACTTTAGGTCATTCAGTCGGTGATGCTTTATTGCAGACGGTTGCCAAAACTATACACAAATGCCTCCGTAGTTCGGATACTCTGGCGCGAGTAGGCGGCGACGAATTTACCATCGTGTTACCAGAGACATCAGAGAAAGAAGCACGTCACATCGCGGATCGCATCCTGCAACAATTCCGGACGCCGTTTCAGGCTGATAGCCATACGGTTCAGACTGGAGCCAGTATCGGCATCAGCATCTTCCCCGATCACAGTAAAAAAGCAGAAGATCTGTTCCGTTTTGCCGATATTGCCATGTACTCCGCTAAAAAAGAGCGCAATCAATATCAACTGTATGAATTAAAACATAGTGAACGCGAGAATCGCCGTCGCTCGGTGGAAAAAAAGCTGAAGACAGCCATTGCCAACGACCATTTAAGGCTCTACTACCAGCCACGGGTGGACATCAAAACGGGGCTAATCCGAAGCGTTGAAGCACTCTGTCGCTGGTATGATCCTGACCATGGCGACATCTCGCCAAGCGTCTTTATCCCAATCGCAGAAGAAAGCACGTTAGTACATGAGCTTAGCCAACAGGTGACCGATCTGGCCTGTAAGCAAATCGTTGCCTGGCGCAATATGGGCATAGACACTACCGTTGCACTGAATCTCTCTATTAAAGATTTGCGTAACTTTAATCTGCTCAATCAATTTAGCGATACCATGCGTACCTATGATATTCCGGGTAGCGCACTGGAAGTCGAAATTACAGAAAGTGCAGCGATGACCGACGTGGTCAATACCGTCAAAGTCCTTAATCAATTTAAAGAGCTAGGCATCAAGTTATCGATAGATGATTTTGGCAAGGGCTATTCCTCTTTGGCTTATCTAAGCCAGCTTCCGGTGGACAACCTTAAAATTGATATGTATTTCATCTCCCAGCTGAGCAGCCAAAAGCAAGATCGGATGACCAATGTGAATATCATTCGCAGTATTATCTCGCTTGCTCAAAGCCTTGATATGCACACGGTTGGCGAAGGCGTTGAAACCATTCAGCAAATGTCAATTTTACAGTCTCTTGGTTGTGATATGGGACAGGGCATGCTGTTCTGTCGACCAATGTCAGCTACCGCAATTACCGACTTATTGCGAGAAGGAAAAGTCACTTTTGCACGTCGTTAATTGTGCCTCTTTAGTTTGTACTCCATAATAACCGGCCTTATAACTTGTCTTAACTTTACTCAATGAAGATAGCCATCGCGACTCGTCATAACCTTCCCGACTGGGAGCAGGATGACCAACCTTTTTTTAAGGCGCTGACTAATGCCGGTATAGAATTTGATGTGGTGCCATGGGACAGTAATACAGACTGGTCTAATTACGACTTGTGTCTAATTCGCACTACCTGGGATTATCAGGAACGTTTCGACGAATTCACACTGTGGATCAAAACCGTAAGTCAGCAGACTCGTCTTTACAACCCAGAGCCCATCATTCATTGGAACAGCCATAAAAGTTACCTGCGAGAACTGGAACAGAACGGTGTTCAAATTGCGCCATCCGTCTGGCTCGATCGTGGTCAGGGCTATAATATTAAAGAAATCATGCAGGCCAAGGGCTGGCAGAAAGGATTTATCAAGCCACTAATAGGAGCTAATGCTCGGGAGTGTTGCCGCTTTGACACAGACGAGAAAGGTTTAGCCGCTGCTCAGGCTCACATTGACCGTCTGGTGACATCAGAAGATTTGGTATTACAGCCCTATCTGGCTACGGTTGAGAGCTTTGGTGAAACATCTGGTATTTTCTTTAATAATCAACTCAGCCACGGTACCCGCAAAGTTCCGGTGCAGGGTGATTTTAGAGTTCAGGATGATTATGGTGCCAGCGACTTTCCCTACCAGCTGAGCGAAGCAGAAATCGAGCTGGCCACTAAAGCGATGGCTTATGTTTGTGACCACTATTTACCGGCTTCTGAAGATAGTTTACTGTACGCTCGTATTGATTTTTTACACGACCCGGCGGGAACACCCTACCTGAACGAAATGGAGCTGATTGAACCGTCTCTCTTTTTCAGGCATGGCGGTCAGGCATCCTGCGATGCATTAGTTTCTGCTA
This sequence comes from Kangiella profundi, assembly GCF_002838765.1. Classification (NCBI taxonomy): domain Bacteria; kingdom Pseudomonadati; phylum Pseudomonadota; class Gammaproteobacteria; order Kangiellales; family Kangiellaceae; genus Kangiella; species Kangiella profundi. The sequence continues at coordinate 2,560,803 of NZ_CP025120.1, forward strand.
TCAAAGCTAAAATAAAGAACAAGGAGTGATCCATGAATAAAACAGCCCGTATCATTTTCATCGGCCTGCTGCTGTTGCTGGCAGGCATCGGAGTTGGCTATTTTGCTAAGAAGTATTTTGACACAAGCGAATCTCAGCCTACAGTAGCTAATGATGAACAACAGCCCTTGGAACAGGTTAACCCTAATCCTCCAGAGAGCCGTCAGCTTGAGCCTGAAACCAAGCCAGAAACCAAAGCAGTTACTGAGCCCAACTATGACCCTGCTATCTGGAAAGTTGAACACAATGGCGTAACGTCATATTTGTTTGGCTCAATCCATATGGGCGACTCAAGCATGTACCCACTACCCGAACATATTCGCAGCGCATTCTCTGATAGCGATGTTCTGGTGGTAGAAATCGATATGACTAACCTCAATCAGATGGAAATTGCCCAAACCGTTCAAAAGATGGCCATTGACCCAGACAAACCCTTAAAAGAACATCTATCTGAAACAACTGCTGAGAAATACGACGAATACTGCACTAAAACCCGCTCTCCATGCCAAATGTTCAGCTCTTTTGAGCCCTGGTTTGCAGCCATGACCTTAGAAGCTTTGGCAATGCAGCAATCAGGTTATAAGGAACAACTCGGCATTGACATGCATTTCTTAAATGAAGCCAAAGGCAAAAAATCAATCGTTGAGCTTGAAAGTTTCGACTCACAACTAGCAATGCTTGATGGTATGCCAGCTCATCTTCAGGACCTGATGCTACTGTCGACCGTTACCCGAGAAGAAGGTGCTACCGAAAAGCTGGTCAATGCCTGGAAAACCGGTGACGTCGAAGCATTCCTGGCTGAATCAGAAATGTCTGCCAAGGATCAGGGAATCTCTGATGAAGACTACAATGCCTTTATGGATCTCTTCCTGTACGAACGAAACCAGGGTATGGCTGACGGCATCGCTGAACTACTGGAACAAGGTAAGGCTGTCTTTGCTGTGGTAGGCGCAGCCCACTACGGTGGCGAAAAAAGCGTTAATTATTATCTAGAGCAAAAAGGCTTCAAAGTCACCCGTTTGTAATTTGACTCAAAAGAAATGCGCTCTAGGAGCGCATTTCTTTTATCGTAAAGTTACAAACTCTTCAGCTGAAGTTGGATGAATCGCAACAGTGGCATCAAAGTCGGCCTTTGTTGCACCCATTTTCATGGCTACAGCGAAGCCCTGCAAGATCTCATCCATTCCTTCACCAATCCCATGAATACCAACAACCTTTTCATTTGTTCCCTGGCATACCAGTTTGAAGGTACTTATGGCTCGATGAGGGGTAACCGCGTTATACATGGCAGCAAACTGAGATTTATAAACCTTGATGTCTTCCGCGCCATACTTTTCAACCGCCTCATCCTCTGTGAGACCAAGGCTACCGATGGGAGGGTGCGAAAACACAATGGTTGGGATCTGACTATAATCCATATGAGCGTTAGGCATGGCCGGGTTGAATAATCGTTCTGCCAATAAACGCGCGGCTTTAATGGCCACTGGCGTGAGTTGTGCTTCGCCGGTAATATCGCCAACTGCGTAAATTCGCTCAACATTAGTCTGCTGGTATTTATCTGTAGCAATGAACCCTTTTTCATCAGCCTTTACTCCAGCTGCCTCCAGCCCCAAATCATCAGTCGCCGGCTCACGGCCAATTGCCCAAATCAGGCAGTCTACATTTTCGATACAGCCTTTGTTGGTGTGAACCTGTAATAAACCTTTGTCGTCCTTTTCAATTTTGCTGACCTCAGTATGGGTGTGAAGAACCGGCCCATCCTGTTTGAGTCTGTCCAATAAAGCATCGGTTATATCCCGGTCAAAATACCTTAACGGGCGATCTTTTCGCACCAGTAAATGAGCATTGGCTCCTAAAGCATGCAGCACACCGGCAATCTCAACAGCGATATAGCCTGCGCCAACAACCAATGCTTTCTTCGGACGCTCTTCCAATGCAAAAAAACCATCGGAATCGATGCCGTGCTTGGCTCCAGGCACATCTGGAATGATCGAGCGACCACCGACCGCTATGACGATATGATCAGCTGATATTTTTTCACCATTCACTTCAACCGTATGCTCATCAATAAAACGGGCATATCCCTCAATGAAATCCACGCCATTTGACTCAAATCCACGATGATAAGCACCGTGTATGCGCTCAATGTAGGCTTCACGGTTCTTAACCAGCCGCGACCAGTCAAAACCCGTTTGCTCTAAATCAAACCCGTAGGCTTCGCTGTATTTAATGGCTTCTGCTATATGAGCGCCATACCACATGACCTTTTTAGGTACACAGCCAACGTTGACGCAGGTTCCACCAACAGACTTTGCTTCAATCACAGCAGCCTTTGCTCCACGGATGGCTGCCCGGTTAGCCGAAGCAATGCCGCCACTGCCAGCGCCAATCGCCAGGAAGTCGTAATGTTTGATATTGTTGGACATAAGTTTCTGTTTTTTCGCTATAATGCGTCGATTATAAAGGTTTTAATTGTCATATAAAGCGCAGGTTGTTACGTGAAAATACTATTCGATGTAGCCTATCTCTATTATCTGCCACACTTTAGCCCCGTTCTTGAAGAACTGAAGGCCAAAGGTGCTGAGCTGGGCATTGTCTTTCATAGTGAACCACCTGCAGCTATTAGAACTCAATTAGCACCCGTTGCTGAAATACATATTATCAATGAAGATAATTTAGTGAGTTTCTATATTGCTCAACAGCCTGACTGGATAGTGTTTGGACATGCTGCAGAGATTGCCGAGCAGCTCAATAAACATACCAAAACAGCCCTTATCCTGCATGGACTTGGACCAAAGTCGACCTATTACAACGCCTCGTCCAGCCCCATCCAGTTTCGTTTTGTTGAGTCCGAATACCGCAAGAAAACTCTGCAACAGCTCTATCCCGAAAAAACCTTCATCACCACCGGCTATACTAAGCTTGATCCGCTAGTTAATGGTACAAGTGAAGTTATCAACTTAGCAGACAAAGGCCTGGTTCCCGATAAACCGACGATTCTTTATTCTCCGACCTTTTATCCGAGCACAATTGAGAACTTCCCCAAAGATTGGCCGGAACAATTTGCTGATTACAATATCTTGATAAAACCGCACTACTTGTCTTTAATAAAATCAGCCTATAAAAAACAACGCGAGTTATTCGAGCATTGGAAAAACTACCCCAATGTGTACCTCGCCAGTCCCGAAGAGCAAAGTCTGCTCCCGTTTATGGCTACAGCCGATCTGATGATTAGCGAAACCTCATCCGCTTTATTTGAATTTATGGCGCTGAATAAACCGGTAATTGTTGGCCACTTTCTAAAGTTACGAGTAGGCTACTGGGGCTTCCTCAAATTCCGACTGCAAAAACGCTTATCTGATGATTACCAGCTGTTCAAAGAAATCGGTACCAACATTCACCATTATCGTGAACTCAAGTCTGCTGTTGAAAATAACCTCAAGAACCCCAAGCTCTTTGAGAGTCAGCGCCTCAAATATATTGAGCAGATTGTAGGTGCTGTCGATGGACAGGCGTCAAAACGTGTTGCAAACTTCTTACTCAGTCATTCATAGGACAGCTTATGCGCGTCATCACTTTTGGTACATTCGATGTCTTTCATGTTGGTCACGTCAATATTCTTGAGCGTGCACGCGCCATGGGCACAGAGCTTTACGTAGGCGTATCTTCTGACCAGCTTAATTTTGAGAAGAAAGGTCGTTATCCAATTTATTCGGAAGAAGATCGTATGCATATCTTGAGTGCACTGACATGTGTCGACTTTGTATTTTTAGAGGAGTCACTGGAAAAGAAAGCGGAATATATCCAACAGTATAATGCTGACTTGCTTGTTATGGGTGATGACTGGCAAGGCAAATTTGATGAAATGAAGCAATTCTGCGACGTGAAATACTTACCTCGTACACCATCCATTTCTACCACTGAAATTATTGAAGTGGTACGGCATACACCACATAAATAATGGCAGTCGGTTTATGAATACTAAAATCCCAGTCAGCGTCTTTATCATTGCACAAAACGAAGAGCAGCATATTGCTCGCGCTATTAATAGCTGCAAAGATTTTGCTGAAGTCATTGTTGTTGATAGTGGCAGTACCGATAACACAAAAACTATTGCCGAGTCTCTAGGCGCTACAGTTGTTCATAATGACTGGCCGGGTTATGCCAGACAAAAACAATATGCCATGTCCTTATGCAAGCATGACTGGGTGTTTAACTTGGATGCTGATGAGGAAATTACACCTGAAGTATTAGAAGCGACAAGGACCTTTATCCAACAAAGTACCTATGTCGCTTTAAAATTTCGGCGCAACGATTTGTTTTTGGAGAAATTTCTTCCATCATACATTCGCCTGCCAACTAATATCCGGTTATTCCTTAAACAACATACTCAATATCACTTAGATAACCTTGTCCATGAGGGCCCTGGTGTTAAGGGTAAAATCAAACATACATCCGCATATTTTAATCATTATGGCTATTCGGATATTGAAACAATTAATCGTAAATATGAATACTATTCAACGTTAAAAGCTCAGGAAAAATTCAACAAAGGTAAAAGGCCATCGCGTCTTAAGCTCTTACTAATATCCACCCTTGAGTTCATTCGTTTTTTTATTATTTATCGCTATTGTCTAGCAGGTCTGCGTGGATATATTCTTTCTAAACAAGCAGCCAACTATGCATTCCTGAAAGAAGCAAAACTGTATTCCTATCATCAGCGTGATAAATATTCTCGTAACAAAGATTCCTAAAGGTTAACCAATGACTAATCCGTTACTTCATCTTCATGGCTTACCGCCATTTTCTAAAATTCAGCCTTCACATATGCAGGAGGCTATCAAAACGATTATTGATGACAGCCGTAAACAGATTAATGAACTGATTGATTCGCTTGATAAAGACTCGGTTACCTGGGAGAACTTTGTTCTACCCATGGAGGAAATTGGTGATCGCCTGGATCGTGCCTGGTCACCAATCAGCCATATGCAGGCAACAGTCAATTCTCCTGAGATTCGTGATGCCTATAATAGCTGTTTGCCTTTGTTATCCGAATACGGAACTGAGATGGGCCAACATCAGGGACTTTATCAAACCATCGAAAATCTCAACGATAAAGCTGATGACTTAAAGCTCGATAAAGTTCAACGCAAGATCCTGAAAGATGATTTACGCGATTTTAAATTGTCGGGTGTGGCCTTGCCAAAAGACAAACAAAAGCGTTATGGCGAAATTCAATTACGACTGTCAGAACTTACCTCCAAGTTTGAACAAAACCTTTTGGATGCGACTATGGCCTGGCACAAGGATTTCAAGGATGCTGCCGCGCTGGAAGGACTTCCTGAGTCTGCCATTGAAGCTGCACAACAAACCGCCAAGATGGCGGAATTTGAGGGTTATCGTATAACGCTCGATTTTCCTTCATATTTACCAGTAATGATGCATGCCAGTGACCGCGAGCTGCGCAAGGAAGTCTATACGGCATTTTCGACCCGTGCTTCCGATCAAGGTCCTAATGCTGGAGAGTTCGACAATTCTTCATTGATGCCGGAAATTCTTGCTTTGCGCCAGGAACTGGCTGAGCTTCTGGATTTCAAGAACTATGCTGAGTTATCGTTGGCCACCAAAATGGCTCAGGATCCGCAGCAGGTTATCGACTTCTTGAAAAACCTGGCCGACAAATCTCACCCACAGGCGCAGGCCGAACTGGCTGAATTAGAAGCTTATGCCAAGGACAAACATGGCCTAGACCATCTTGAGGCCTGGGATATTGCTTACTACAGCGAAAAACTACGTATGGAAAAGTACACCATTTCGCAGGAAGAATTGCGCCCCTGGTTCCCAGAACCCCAAGTCATTAAAGGGTTATTCGATATCACCGGTCAGTTGTTTAATATCCGTTTTGAGCAGCGTGATGACGTTGATATCTGGCATCCAGATGTGCGTTTCTATGACATCTATAATGCTGATAATCAGCATATTGCCAGCTTCTACTTTGATCTTTATGCCCGCAAAAACAAGCGTGGCGGAGCCTGGATGGCGGACTGTATTGGTCGTCGTCGCACTCAGGATGGCATTCAAAAACCGGTTGCCTTCCTGACCTGTAATTTCAATAGCCCAGTGGGCGGTAAACCAGCGCTATTCACTCATGATGAAGTCACCACGCTGTTCCATGAGTTTGGGCATGGCCTGCACCATATGCTGACGCAGATTGAATATGCTTCGGTATCTGGAATTAACGGTGTGCCTTGGGATGCCGTTGAACTACCAAGCCAGTTCCTGGAAAACTTCTGCTGGGTTAAAGAAGGGCTCGACAAAATCGCCAAGCATTATGAAACCGGTGAAGGTCTACCTGCAGACAAACTCGAAAAATTACTTGCCGCCAAGAACTTCCAGTCAGCGATGCAGATGGTACGCCAGCTGGAATTCTCGCTGTTTGACTTTGAAATTCATACTGAGTTGGATCTGTCTCAAGACAACCCAATTCAGCATGCGCTAGACGAAGTACGTAAAAGAGTGTCTGTCATTAAGCCACCGGCATTTAACCGCTTCCAGCACAGCTTCAGCCATATCTTTGCAGGCGGCTATGCGGCAGGCTACTATAGTTATAAATGGGCAGAAGTTCTGTCGGCAGATGCTTTCTCACGCTTTGAGGAGGAAGGTATCTTTAATCCTCAAGTTGGACAGGACTTTCTGCATCATATTTTGGAAAAAGGTGGTTCTGAAGAACCCGCTGATTTATTCAAAGCCTTCCGCGGTCGTGAACCTTCGGTTGAACCCTTACTAAAACACTCTGGAATAGGCCATTAATGACTGACAAGACCCTGCTCGCAATCGACAATGGTACGCAAAGCCTGCGCGCCATCTTGTTTGATATGCAGGGTCAGATTGTCGCCAAGGCGCAAATTCCTCTAGACTATTACAGCGATCACCCCGGTTGGTCTGAACAGGATCCTCAGGTTTTCTGGAATAGTTTGTGTCGTGCGTGTCATAAACTTTCTCGCCAGCCCAATGTAGATTTGTCCAGCATTCAGGCCGTGTCAGTCACGACGCTTCGTAATACCGTGGTCAATCTTGATGCCAATGGCGAACCTCTTAGGCCGGCCATTATCTGGACTGATCAGCGTGAACTAGACTCCATTAAACCTTTAACCGGCATTTGGCCCTATCTGTTCAAACTGGTTGGAGTCAGCGATACTATTAAGAATTTCCAGACTCGCTGCCAGGCGGCCTGGATTGCCCATCATCAACCCGATATCTGGCGCAAAACCGATAAGTACCTGATGATGTCTGGCTATCTCAACTATAAGCTCACCGGAGAATTCAAAGATTCAACTGCTTCGCAGGTTGGCTACATCCCCTTTGATTACAAGCACCACCGCTGGGAAAAATCCAATAGCTGGAAGTGGCAGATAGCTCCAATTGAACTCGAGATGCTGCCGGAATTAGTGAAACCCGGAGAGCTGATTGGTCACATCAGCCAAGGAGCCAGCGAAGCAACCGGTTTGCCACCAGGTCTTCCAGTCATAGCCTCCGGAGCCGACAAAGCCTCAGAAGTATTAGGTAGCGGCTGTATTGCGGATCATCAGGCCTGTCTTAGTTACGGCACCACCGCCACCATTAACGTAACCAGCCAGCGTTACATCGAACCATTGCGCTTTATTCCACCCTATCCTTCTACCGTGACCGATGCCTACACCATTGAGTATCAAATCTATCGCGGCTACTGGATGGTCAGCTGGTTTAAAGAACAGTTTGGACATCGCGAGCAGGATTTATCTGTAGAAATGGGCGTATCAGCCGAGCAGCTACTCGATGAAGCCATTTCGAAAATCCCGCCCGGTTCCGATGGTCTCATGCTGCAGCCCTACTGGTCACCAGGCGTCAAAGTCCCAGGGCCAGAAGCGCGCGGCGCCATTATCGGTTTTCATGATGGCCATACTCGCGCTCATGTTTATCGTGCGATTCTGGAAGGCATAGCTTACGGTTTAAGGGATGGTAAAGAATCGATTCAACTTCGAACCAAGCATCCGATCGATGAACTGATGGTTTCCGGTGGTGGTTCACAAAGTGATGTCGCCATGCAGCTGACTGCCGACATTTTTAATCTGCCAGCCACTCGCCCACACACCTACGAAACCTCAGCACTCGGCGCAGCCATCAACGCTGCGGTTGGTATTGGTCTTTTTGACAATTATCAGGACGCGGTAAAAGCCATGTGCCACAAAGGTGAAACCTTCCAGCCAATCCCGCTAAACGTTGAACGCTATCAGGAACTTTACGAAAAAGTGTACAAAAAAATGTATCAACGACTGAAACCGATTTATAAGTCGTTGAGAAAGATGGACTGATTTGCCTTTATTGACTCAGTTAAACTTCCAGTTATGATTAAGCCAAACATTTCTATGAAGGGAAGGTAGAGTGAGCTTGAGCTAATAAAATGTATAATTCCAATATTACAACTTATCACTTGTTCATTAAATTTATAACCAGCTGCTTAACTTTCTGATCTTTAGAAGCAACATCTATAGCCCGTTTCTTTTGCGCCTCAGAATAATCTGCAATAAGAATAGGTATTATTTCTATCCTTGAGTTCTCAATAGCTCTCAACAAACCAAAACCATATTCAGATTCATTATAAATTTCCGCCGGAAATATTTGCTCCGCTGGATCTGCACCCAGTTTCATGAGTATTTTCACTTTCATATTAGAATACGAACTGTTTGCTTTTGCTAATTCATAATAGAGCTCGTCAGTAGGGTATAACAACACCTGAGGAATCCTTAAGATGATGAATAGTGCATTGATAATTAATAACAATAGAATTATTTTCTTTGCTAATTTACTCACAATCACCTCCAAGTATTTTTAAGAAATTAATAGCAAATTAATGGTGTCAGAGTGCATTATTATTTCCAAAAATATTGCGAACATTCTGGGCATATTTTGGGCATTGAAAGTTATCATAGATTTCTTCCGCATAATTAATTGCTATTAACTTCTGTTCTTTGGTGGTTATTGGGTTAATTTTATTTAATAGCTCCAAATTACACTTTGAGATCGCTAATTGTAATAACGAAATATCATTATATGGCTTATATTCTAAATCAACATTTCTAAAGACAAGATAGTCAATTTGCCACTCACTATAAATGGTATGGTTATCTGACTTCATTAATAGCTCATACATTTTGTACTTAGGGTTTAATATTAAGGTCCAATTACTGACTAGTATTAATATTAGAAGAGCTGTGGAAGTGATCATTATTTTTTTATACATTAGCTATATTATCCTTCTATTTTGATTATTGTATTCTATCCTTTGTATTTTCTTTTAAATTGCTTGGGTAATTTATTATTTTCTTAGAAATCTATTCAAACGACTTTTACCTGTAATCGCAAACTCAAGCATAAAGTACCCAAACATAAGGAATGTAAAAGGCATTGTATACTCGGGTATTGTATTCACAGGTAACGAGAAACTATATAGTCCAAAGCAGATCAACCCTGTACCCAAAACCGAAGCTAGTGCTCTGTATATTTTTATTCTCATAATTATCATTTATTCCATTAAGACAACTTACTACAGTACTGAATGAATTCCTTACGCCCTTAACGTCTTCACATATTCCTGTAAACACTTACCAGCTTCATCAAATGCCTGATCACTCATATAGCATTTACATTGGCCGATGATGCCTTCGATGGTGGCAATTAAGAATCGTGCGATGTTATGAGGGTTAACATCTTTTCTGATGATACCTGCTTCTTGGCCTCGCTCAAAAGTTTCCGCCAAGGCTTCGTACCAGATTTCCCATATGGCAACGATGCGCACTCGGAATGACTCATCAAGTGGTGACATCTCGTGTGTGAGATTATTTAGGGGGCAGCCGGTATGCAATTCCTTAATATTAATTTCTGCGCGCGAATCATTCATCATTTTGATCAGGTCATTAATCGGATCTTTAACCTGTTTCAATGGCTCAATCCAGCGTTCATGAATCCACGGCTTCAATACTTCATCAATGACGGCATGCCCAAGTTCTTTCTTGCTTTTAAAGTGATGATAAAAGGCACCTTTGGTAAATCCGGTTTGCTTCAATACTTCATCCACACGCAGTCCCTGATAACCTTTTAAAAGAATTTCTTCAAAGGCCACCTGCAAAATATTTTGCCGGGTTGCATCAGGATTTCTTACCGCTACTTTACTCATTGATTTACCTTTTACCATCACAAGATTATTGCTTATCGGGCGCGTTTCAGACTACTTTTATTAAAGTCATCTTCTGATAGGCCCACATTAAATTCATAGTCCTTCCAGATAATCGTTGTACTTTTACCCGTTTGTACGTTTTCCATTTCCTGACGATGTGCGCGCCAGTACTTGTCCAGATACTGTTTGAACTCTGACATATTGAGTTCTTTCAATTTATCATTTTTCTGGTCAAAAAACTCGATGCGATGAACGCGATAATGCTCCTGATCGATCCAGGCAATGGTTTTGCTGTAACCCGAGTTGTTATAGGTTGGCACCATTTCAACCACAAACATTTTTTCGCCATTTAACTCATCATCACGTAAAAATTTATAGTCGTATTTTTCTACTTCGAACGAAGATAAATCTTCATAGGCAAATTCACTGCCCATCCAGGGTCCTGATTTATTGGATGATGAAATTCGTTTTACGCGTTTCAACGCCGGTAAGAATAACCATTGATCATCATTACCTTCAATATGCGAATAATTTAAAAAAGCAGTGCCTTCCACATCACGCGGCTGTTCAAACACACTTAAACCTTTATCGCCATCACCTTTAACTTCAAGGCTTTTAACTTTAACGATTCGCTCGGCTTCATTACCGCCTTTGTCGCGCAGAATCATGGTCATGTCTGCCTGGCTGTCACCCCAGCCAGTGTTTCTGGCTTTAGCTTCTTTAGCAATCGCTAAACCCTTCTCTTCAGGGGTTTCGGCAACAGCAGTGGTCGTCATGCTCACCGCAGCGGCTACCAATAATAGACTTGATAGTATTCGTTTCATGCGTATCTCCTAATTCGCTATTTTATCTTTCAATTTTTTGCCACCAAGCATCAATAATGGTGGGAGTAATAAGAAATCGATTATCAGGGCTACGGCTAATGTTATTGCCGTTAGAATGCCCATGTGGCTGTTCATTACATAGTGCGACATACCCAATACCAGGAAGCCGAGTACCAGAACTATAGTGGTAACCGTTAATGCCATTCCCACAGTGTGGAAAGCGTATTTGACGGCGGCTTCTTTGTCTAAACCTTTCTCACGACGTGCGCGCAGATACTTGCTTAGGAAGTGCACCGTGTCATCTACAACGATACCTAACGTCATGCCGGTAACGACAGACAATCCCATGCCAATCTGTCCCTGGAACAAGCCCCAGATACCAAATGCCACCGCCATCGGAACTATATTCGGGATCAGACTTAACATACCAAGCTTTAAGGATCGTAACGCGAATATTAATAGCAAGGATATCAATACCAACGCCCAGGCCGTACCTTTCAGCATTGAATAGATATTGTTTTGTCCAATGTGGGCAAACATGATTGCCGGGCTTGAACCTGAAATTTCCATCTGGGGTGCATTTTTCTCAAACCACTGACTGAAGCGTTCTTCCAAATTCAGTACCTGCACACTGGAGAGATTTTCCAGTGCAATCTGGATTCGGGTTCCTGACTTGTCGCTGTTGACCTGATTATTGATATCCATACCGCGTGGTAATGAGGTCTCATAAATCAGGGTGTATTGCGCTGTGAGTTCACGTATCAGGGTATCCAAATCGGCTACTTCGCCATCTTCCAGTAATACCCCATTACAGCCTTTATCCAATGATGGCTTTGGCAAGGCATAACATTCCTCACGATCACCATTCATACTTTTGTTTAACCGCTTCATAACATCGGTATAGCTTTGTACGTGTAGCACTTCAGGCTGTTGCTCGGCAAATTCCACAAAGTCCTTTAGCATGGCCATGAATTCAGGTTCATGAATGCCGCTGCCCGTCTTAGTATCGATACTGTAGAAAGCCGTATACAGACCGGTCAGATTTTCCGCGGTATAGTCCGAGTCTACACGGAAGTCGATGCTTTCATCAAAGTACTTAACGAATTCATCGTTCAGTTCATTCTTCGGAATCGCCGCAATAATGGCGATGCTGATCACTGCCATCACTGGCAGCAAGACTTTGCGTTTATTGACTACGAAATCGGCAAAGCTATCCATCCAATGATGGCCTTTGCTTTTTTTGTCGCTGACCTTAACTGGCAACAGCATCATCATGGCAGGCAGGAAGGTAACCGAGAATATGAACGCCAGCGTGACCCCTACCGCTACGGTATTACCCATATCGCGAAGTGGTGGAACTTCACTGAAGTTCATGGTCAGGAAGCCAATAACTGTGGTGATACTGGTCAGGAAGATCGGCATCATGTTAATACGGATACTTTCCACCATCGCATCCTGCTTGCTCATGCCGTGACGCATGCCCTGCAGGAAAGTGACCAGCAGATGCACCGAGTCGGCAACAGCCATTGTTGCCACCACCGTAGGCACTGAGAACATCGGCGCTGTCATGGCAATGCCTAACCATCCAGCACCGCCAAGCGCACCCATAATCGAGAAAATGATAATGATGACGCTGGCAACCGTACCGCTGGTGCTGCGAATCATAAAATACAGTGCTAACGGAATGACCAGGAACAACATGATTGGGGTTAAGGTCATCATGTCGTTCTTGCCCGTTTCGGCGAAGGTGTTGTTCATCATCACCACGCCAGTCAGGCGCACTTCCAGATTCGGATTACGCTCCATCAGTTCAGCCTGCAAGTCACCAACATGCTGAGACACCTTGGTCACCGCAGTCAGAATCTCCATTTTCTTTTCTTTCCAGGCCTTGCCTTCCAAGCCTTCCAAGTCCGGATCCTGAGGAAGCTGTACGGTCACATTGACTGCCGTAACACTAGAGTCGGGGTTAATCACACGATTCACTAACTGAGGTTCATGTAGCACGATATCCTGAAGACGTTTAATTTCATCATCGCTCAAGTCATCAATCATCTGCTCAGTGACCGACTCATGTTCGCATTCACTGTCAAAATTGGATGATTTATCCGGAATACACAGCAAGGCCCCGACCAGCATATAGTCTTCGTCTTCCGGCGTTACCCAGGTGTGCTGGTAATTGGTAATAGAATCGACTCGGGTGGTATAGGGTATCTGCCAAGCCTGTTCTGTCAGCCAATGAATGCTTTTTAAGGTTTCGCGATCAAACACACTGCCTTCTTTCGGCGTGATCACAAACATCGCATTGTCGGCCTTATCGTAGGTATTCTGGATATTTTCAAAGGCAATTAACTGGGGATTATCTTCGGCGAAAAAGACGCGATAGTCGGTCTTAATCTCCAGAAGTCGTGCACCATAGGTTGTTACTACAACCAATAGTATTGAAGCAAGGATTACCAACCAAGGGTGGCTGATAACGAAACGACCAAATTTAACGGTATTATTTTCTGGCATAGTCGATCCTGACTGAATGATTCAAGAGCATGCGATTGGCATAATCTTGTGAAAGATCGTGTATGAAAGGCTTGCTATTTAACTACAGACCAACTAGTCTGTCAATTCTTCAAAGACGACAATTGGTAAGGTCCTGCCAGGAGTTGTAACCATGTCACAAAAACTCAAAATCGCTTTTGCCAACGAGCTTAATCAAGGCAAGTTATTGTTTTATAAAGGCCAACTTGACGCTGCTTTCGGTTATTTCGAGCGCGCCCATATTCTCAGCCAGCCTTTTTATGGTCGTCACGTTAAAAGCCACTGGTGGATGTTCCGCATCGGTATTAAACGCATCGACTTGCGAGAGATATTTGGTCAGATTATTCGCATGATCGGCTCTGCAGGTTCATTGATCGGTAAATATCCCGTAGGCAACACCGGTGGTGCCAATGTTTCTCCCTTTAAACCCATGCCGATTCCGGAGGATTTGAAGTTTTATTTTGATTAACGTTATTTTTCTACACTTATAACCTCACTTAACTATATTTTTCGCTACTCAGCGAGTTACTTTTCTTGCGTGGTCAAGAAAAGTAACCAAAAGAAGACCACCCCGTGATTGAGGTTTCGTTTCGCTCAACTTCCTTCGTCTCCGCCAAGCCACTTAGCGCACCGTAAAATACGTTCCATCCATGGCCCGAATTTTACTATTCAAATCTTCCACGATTTGAATTGCTATGTCTTGGCTACTACTCAGCTCAATCAAATGGGGATTTGTATGTGCTAACTAAATTAGAGATCTGTATTCATTAATAAGAACCGCTTTTTTTTATAGTATCTTAATATTTACTCTCCAGCTTTTATTTTGTCATACCGCGGCTCGACCGCGGTATCCAGTGACATTTCCAAATATTTACTTGAATGTAACAATTCCGATCATCTCTGCTATCATTAGCCAACTCTATAAAACCCTATTCATTATGCCCGACTTTTCAAATACCGACGTTATTAAAGCCACCCGTTATTGGCTAGAACACACCGTCATTGGTTTTAACTTCTGCCCTTTCGCCAAACGGGAATTTGTCCGTCAGTCCATTCGCTATTGGGTGTCAGATGCAGACAAAATTGAACAGGCGCTGGAAGATTTATTGAAAGCGATTTCAGAGCTTGAGCAAGATGCTTCAATTGAAACCACTTTAGTGATTTTGCCCAAGGGTTTTGCTGATTTTGAGGACTATCTGGATTTGTTGGACATGGCTAATGAGCTTTTGGCCATGCAGGAACTGGAAGGCATTTTTCAACTGGCCAGCTTCCATCCTGATTACTGTTTCGAAGGCCAACTCAAACATGACCCTGCCAACTATACCAACCGGTCACCTTATCCGATGCTGCATCTGCTGCGTGAGGCCAGTATTGAAAAGGCGTTAGAGTTTGTCGATGACCCCGATTCGATACCTGAAAGGAATGTTGAGTTAGCTCGTGAGAAAGGTGCTGAGGTTTTCCAAGCTATCCTGTCAAACGCAATAAGCAAACAAACAGACTAGTGCCCTACTAGCATTTCACTAAACAGCGCTAAACAAAATCCTAATATGGCTCCCAGTGGTGGAGCCCAATGTTTGTTTAGTTTTGATTGCGGTGCAATATCCTGAAAGATTAGATACAAAATCCCACCCGAGGCAAAAAGCATAATTCCACCAAGAATATCTGGATAGTCCGATAACAAATAGTAGCCAGACAGGCCTGCAATTGGACCTAGCAGTACCAGACTGAGCATGACCATCATTGTCCAATTTTTATCATTGCTCTTCTTTATTTGTTTAAGTTCACGGTAACTATTGAACCCTTCTGGTAGGTTTTGCAGTCCAATCAATATCGCCAGCAAAGGTGCAGTTTTCGCTTCAATTGCCACCATTCCACCAAGCGCGATAGCTTCTGGTACATAGTCCAACACCATTCCCATTAACTGGGGCGCTTCTCTTCGTCGCAATCCAAGTAATCGCTCGATAATAAAAAAGCAGATCCCTCCAGTTAGAAAAATAGGAATCGCCAGCATAGGTACTGAGAGTTGGTCTTTACCTTCAGGCACCAGCACCACTGCTACCGCACCAATTAAAATACCGCCACCAAACGCTATCAAAAAATGTCGGAACTCTTTTTCTAACCATTGCGGCCTGAATTTTTCAAATCGCGCCAAGAATCCTCCCAAGGGAATACAGGCACCAGCCAGGGTGGTTAAAATGATAATTGTTAATACTTCAGACATTTTGCATCCCTCTAGTTTCTAATGAGCTCCGACGCTCTCTTCCTTATAAATTTGACGACCTCTTCCTCAAACCAAGGGTTTTTCTTCAGCCAGATATTATTGCGTGGACTGGGATGTGGTAGTGGCAGGATAGGATTATCCTGTTCAATATAATGCTTCCAGTTTCTGACTGTTTCGGTGAGATTCTTTTCCTTTCTCTCAGGCAAATGCCAGTCCATCGCATATTTGCCGATTACCAATGTCAGTTCTATGTTTGGTAACTCTTTTAGTATTTTATTACGCCAGGTTGCTGCACAAATGGCCTTGGGTGCCAGATCCCCTGACTTCCCTTTACCAGGATAGCAAAAGCCCATTGGCACTACCGCCAACTTTTCCGGGTTATAGAAAGTGTCACGATTGATGCCCAACCACTCCCGCAGTCGATCGCCACTGGCATCGTCGAAAGGACGGCCTTTGTGGTGAGTGATCTGGCCCGGAGCCTGACCAGCAACCAATATTTTGGCCTTAGAACTAAATTGTAAAATTGGATTAGGACCCAGCGGCAGATCCTGACAGATAGTGCAGGCTTTAATTTCCTTCAGTAGCTGCTGGTCTTTTCGCATATTAATTGATTGGATTTATTCGAGCTGATACTGCTTTAAGTCGCCCGTTAATGGACATTTAAAGCTAAGCTGGTTGGCCAGTAATTGTAGATCGGGACTTTGATCATCGGCGGTGCCATACAGCCTGTCACCGATAATGGGAAAGCCCAAAGATGCCAGGTGAATCCGGATCTGATGTTTTCTGCCGGTTAAAATCTGCACTGACAGCAGGCTGCGATCTGACTCCGCATCATACTCTTTTACAGTCATAATACTTTTGGCAGGTTTCTTATCGATTGGTTTTTCTATGGTTATAGAATCATGAGGAAATTTGCCGCTGACCCATGCGATATAATGCTTTTCTGCCGCGCGCTTAGCGAACATAGCCGACAGTGCAGCAGCCGCTTCTTTATTATGCGCGACAATGATTAAACCTCTGGCCGCTCTATCGAGCCGATGCACCACATAGGTTTGTCGATTATAATCAAAATGCTCCTCAACCAAGCGACCAATAGAGCAGTGATCGCCCCACTTCGAACCCTGAGACCAGACCCCATAGGGCTTATGCCATACCGAGTAATCGCCCTCGTCAGCAATCAGTTGTGGCTTACTGACTGATTCGCTCAAAACCTGTTCGTTATAGTAAAGATGCAGTTCATCACCCAGACTTAAACTGGCATTCTTGCGTCGTAAGGGCCTGGCCTGTTTGCCACGAGATAACCAAACAGCCCCTTTTTTCATGGCATCTTTGACTTTCTGTTTTGACAAGCCACTGGCCTGCGCCAATAATTCGAGCGGGTTGGTATCATTCAGATCAGCAACATCTTCAAGGTTTATATGTTGCTCAATAATGGTATTCTGTGCGGGTTCTGTCATCATCTGTGAATAATTTATTGTGAAGCATGCTTTAGCTTTTTTTCAAACTGACTCTGTATCGCCACCACCTCTACTGGCGGATTTGCCAGTGATCACTGATGCAAGCGAACTGGAATCATTTGCTGGCTACTTCTGTTTTGAGCCAAAGGATGCCAATCAAGTGTTACATTTTTACGCCAAGCTGGATGGACATGCAACCGGCTTTTCTCTGGACTTTACTCAGGGAGCCATTGCCTGGCGCCGTTCACATGGCGGTGGGCGCAAACAACAGATTGCCAAAGCCTGTGGATTAAAGCATAACTGGCAGCCCTCAATCCTCGATGCAACGGGCGGGCTTGGTCGTGATGCCTCTGAATTACGCAATCTTGGATGCCGCCTGCGATTGATTGAGCGTTCACCCTATGTTGCGGCCCTGCTACAGGACGCCATCGCCCGCGCTGCAAGCCATCCCGAAACTCATGAGCTATTCGCGAGTGATTTTCTGTTAATTCAGGGCCAGGCCAATGAACTGATTCCGCAGCTGTCGACTGAGCAGCAACCCGATATCATTTATCTCGACCCCATGTTTCCGCCACGCAACAAAAGTGCTGCAGTAAAAAAAGAGATGAGGCTAGTGAAATTGCTGGTTGGTGAAGATCTTGATGCGGATGAGCTATTACCATTAGCGCATGAACATGCAAAATATCGTGTGGTCGTTAAACGGCCCAGTTACGCGCCCTATCTCAACCAACAAAAACCTTCAATGAGCATTGAAAGCAAGGCCAATCGCTTTGATGTTTATGTTAAACAAGCTATCCCAAGTTAAGCTGAATCGAATGAATTTAAGGAATCCTCATGGCTAAAGCATCTGCCTTACACATATTGGTTAAGAC
This sequence comes from Kangiella profundi, assembly GCF_002838765.1. Taxonomy (NCBI): domain Bacteria; kingdom Pseudomonadati; phylum Pseudomonadota; class Gammaproteobacteria; order Kangiellales; family Kangiellaceae; genus Kangiella; species Kangiella profundi. Next base: position 2,578,958 of record NZ_CP025120.1, read on the forward strand.
TGAAAAGGAGGCCCTGGCTCTTAAGGCCAAGATTGAAAAAGGCGCCGATTTTTATCAGCTGGCTAAACGTCACTCCATGTGCCCCTCAAAAAAACAAGGGGGTGACTTAGGTGAATTCCGTCGCGGCCAGATGGTTAAGCCCTTTGATAATGCTGTATTTGCCAAAGGCAGTGAAGACAAGCCCTTAATTGGCCCGGTTAAAACACGGTTTGGTTACCACTTGATTAAAGTGTTGTATAAAAGCGGTTAACCGGCAGCGTTTACTTCAAACAACTTATACTGTAGCTGCCCTGCTTTCTTATCTTTTAATTCTATCCAGCTCTCTGGCACACTGAGCTCAAGCCCCTGCTCTACTTCAATATAAATCATCGTTTCAGGCTTGAGCCAATGGGCCGTTGCCAATTGCTCGATGACTCTTTGGGCTATCCCTTTATGAAACGGCGGATCCAGGAAAATTATATCGAATTCCTGGTCATTATTTTCAATGAAGTCGAAAGCATCACCATGCATCACATAGGCATTGTCTGCATTAACCAGCCCAAGATTTTCTTCCAGCTGATGGAAAGCTTTGAGATTCAGCTCGACAAACTGAACATTGGTTGCGCCTCGTGAAAGAGCTTCGATGCCAATCGCCCCAGAGCCAGCGAACAGGTCAAGACAGTTTGCACCGTGGATATCATTCTGCAGCCAGTTAAACAGGGTCTCGCGAATTCTATCGAGGCTTGGTCTTAAGCCTTCAACTTCAATAAAACGAAGTTTGCGGCCCTTCCACTTGCCGCCAATGACACGAAACTGGCCCACTTTTTTGGCGTGGGGAGAGGAAGATTTCTTTTTACTTTGTTCTACAATCTTATTTCGATTAGCCATAAGTGGCCTCTTCTACACTGGTGCTCGAGCTTGCTCTGTCAGTGCACTGCAAATCTCTTACGCACCTGCCTTGAAAGTGATAGGATAACGCCTTTATAAAGTTTAACAAGTCATTGATAACGTCACTGCCATGAGCGACTCAAAATCTAAAGATAAATCAAAACGCGGCCTATTTGGCTGGTTTGGCAAAAAAGACTCTACTGAATCATCATCTCAATTTGAAAGCGAGCACTCTCCTGAAGAAGAAGTTCTCGAAGAAGCCGAGCATCAGCTTGAAGAGCAAATAGAGGAACAGGTCGAGCAAGATATCGAAGAGGCTTATGAGCATCAGGTTCAGCACGAAGAGCAAATTGAATCTTCAGCTCCAACACTTATTGAGCAAAACCAACAGGATGCAGACCAGGAGCCCACTGAGAAAAAGGGCTTTTTTGCCCGCCTCAAAGCCGGTCTTAGCCGTACCCGCGGGCAGCTAGCAGATAGCTTGGCCAACCTGGTTCTTGGTAGTAAAGTAATCGATGACGATCTACTGGAAGACATTGAAACCCAATTATTGATGGCTGATGTTGGCGTCAGCGCCACCCGCAAAATTATCGATGACTTAACCGAAAAGGCAGCCCGTAAGGAACTTAAAGACCCGCAGGCATTGATGGAGCGTCTTCGTGAGCTGCTCTCAGAAATTATTGAGCCTTGCAGCAAGCCGCTAGAACTGACGCACAAACCTTTTGTCATCCTGATGGTTGGGGTCAATGGTGTTGGTAAAACTACCACTATAGGTAAGCTGGCTAAGAAATTCCAAAGCGAAGGTAAGTCGGTGATGTTGGCCGCTGGCGATACTTTCCGCGCCGCAGCTGTCGAGCAATTGCAGGTGTGGGGTGAACGCAATAATATCCATGTCACTGCACAACACACTGGCGCTGATAGTGCTTCAGTTATTTTTGACGCCTTACAGGCTGCCCAGGCTCGTAATATTGATGTTTTAATCGCTGATACCGCAGGACGTCTGCATACCAAGTCCAATCTGATGGATGAGCTGGCGAAAGTTAAGCGGGTCATGCAAAAGCTGGATCCTAGCGCACCGCACGAAACAATGTTGGTGGTTGATGCAGGCACTGGTCAGAATGCATTGAACCAGGCCGAACACTTTAATAAAGCAGTACCACTTAGCGGAATTACCATCACCAAGCTGGATGGAACGGCAAAAGGTGGTATCATTTTTGCATTGGCAGATAAAATGAAAACGCCAATACGTTTTATTGGGGTAGGCGAAAGCATTGATGATTTGCGTGAGTTCAATGGTCAGGATTTTATTCAGGCGCTTTTCGCAACTAACGACAATGCAGAAAAATAACTAATTACTCATAATCTATGATTGAATTTCACCAGGTTTTTAAACGCTATGAAGGTGGTCACGAGGCACTCAAAGGGGTGAGCTTCGAACTGCCTGCTGGTGAAATGGCATTTTTGACCGGTCATAGTGGCGCGGGTAAAAGTACCCTGTTGAAATTAATCGCTCTGATGGAACGCCCTACTCGCGGTCAGGTCATTCTTGATGGGCAAAATATCAGCAAGGTTAAAGATCGTCATATTCCCTATCATCGCCGTAAAATTGGCATGATTTTTCAGGATCATCGCCTGTTATTTGACCGCACCGTCTTTGATAATGTCGCCCTACCCTTAATTATTGCTGGCGTTTCTGACCGTGATATTCCAAAACGCGTAAGAGCGGCACTGGACAAGGTCGGCCTGCTCAGCAAAGAAAAGCAATTACCGATTCAATTGTCTGGCGGTGAACAGCAACGCGTGGGAATTGCCCGCGCAGTGGTCAATAAGCCCCCGCTGCTTCTGGCGGATGAGCCAACCGGTAATCTGGATCCTGAATTATCAGCCGATATTATGAATCTGTTTGCCGAATTTAATCAGGTCGGCGTGTCGGTTCTCATTGCCTCACACGACCTGGCTTTGATCGCCCGTATGCGACACCCGGTCATTACCTTAAAAGAAGGACGTACCATTCGCAACGAACTGGCAGAGGCAGCTTTCGATGAGTAAGAGTAGTCGCCAGAACACCACCTATAAGATCAGTTTTATCGATCGTTTCAGAATGGCCATCTCATTGCATAAGAAGAATGCGATGACTACCCTACTGGATGTTTTTCGCCATCCGGCAAACAGCCTTCTTACTATTCTCGTATTAGCGATAGCATTAGCACTTCCAAGTGCATTTTATGTTTTCAGCTCCAATGCCAAGGCGATCAGCAGCAACTGGAGCGGTGGCGTGCAAATGGCGCTGTTTCTTAAAGATAACGTCAATCAGCAGCAAAGAGCCGATCTGATTCAAGAGTTGAGTTTCCGTCCTGAGTTCAAAGAAGTGGTGCTAGTTCCAAAAGAAGATGCCATAGAAGAATTCAAGCAACAGTCAGGATTTGGCAACGCTCTGGACTACCTCAATGAAAATCCGTTGCCGGACAGTATCATTCTGACGCCCTATGAAACCCATGCCGATGCAGACTCGCTCGAGCAATTAGCTCAGGAGCTTGAACAAAATCCAATGGTCGATATCGCCCAGCTGGATATGGCTTGGATTCAACGTTACCAGGCGATTCTTGAAATTTCTCAAAAAATAGGCACTTTTGTCAGCATTTTGCTCGCTTTTGGCGTCCTATTGATTGTCGGCAACACCATTAGGTTAGCTATTCTTAACCGTCGTGAGGAAATCCAGGTAATAAAACTGGTTGGCGCGACTGATGCCTTTATTAGACGCCCTTTTCTGTACAGTGGCTTCTGGTACGGTTTGATAGCTGCCCTGCTCGCTGCTCTGATGGTTAATATTGTATTGTTTCTGCTGTTACAACCATCTTCCACTCTGGCTGAGCTCTATAACAGTGGCTTTTCATTGATTGGACTGGCTCCAACACAGACTTTGTCATTGTTAGCTATCGGCTCTGCGCTTGGCCTATTCGGTGCCTGGTTCTCTGTTAGCAAACACCTCAAGGATATTCAGCCCACTTAGTTTGCACTTGTTTCTATATCTAAGGTCAGTCTAATTGTGCTTTTCACTTTTTTATCACAGCTTTGCCTTACACTAACCATCACTGTTATTCATACCGAAGCTATTCTCTGAAGTAATACTCATAATTCTTTTATGCTATTTGCTTATAGTCTTTAAGCTTGTTTGAATAGACATCGTTATTATCAACTGGAAAAGGAAACTCATTATGAAATCATTATTAGCGTTTGCAGCTAGCGCAATGGCATTGATTGCTACCGCCAATGCCAAGCCAGCTGTCTATGAATTTGATACGGTTCACAGCCAAATTATATTTAAAGTCAATCACTTAGGTTACTCTAACTCATATGGTAAGTTCCGTGCCTTTGAAGGTACTTTAAGCTTTGATCCAGAAGACTGGTCAACCGCTCAGACAGAAGTATCCATCAATACTAAAAGCATCGATCTGGAAAATAAGAAATGGAATGATCACATGCGTAGCGCTGACTTTTTCGACGTTGAGCAGTTTCCTGCCATGACTTTCAAAAGCACCAAACTGGAAAAAACCGGCGAGAATACCGGTAAATTACATGGTGATTTAACAATTTTAGGCACCACCAAGCCAATCACCCTTGATTTAACCTTAAATCAAGCAGGCATCCACCCAATGAGCGAAGAACCACATGTTGGCTTTTCAGCGACAGGTTCAATCAAACGCTCAGAATTCGGCATGATTTATGGTGTACCGGCAGTAGGCGACGATGTTCATATCATCATCGAAGTAGAAGCTTCTGCTAAATAACAGCTCCCTTCTTAGCCCTGGTTCCTGCTAACTGACTGTTTTTTGGTCTGGCAGGAACCCCCTTTATTAGCCTGTTAATGTCCTGTTACAAAGCTAGCCTCAGACTTTAAGAAGTTTCACTTTATTTATGAATACGATAGGTGTAGGTTACTTCTTTCAGGGATACAAATGACCCGCCAGGCCTTATAGAATCTCGCCTAGCCCATCAATTTTGTATTGAACTTTTTTTTGAATTAGCACTCTTAGGTTCAGAGTGCCAAAATATTAGCACTCTCAGTTAAACAGTGCTAATATTGGTCAATCTTTATCACTCGGAGGGAATGCATGAGCAATATTCCAATGAACATGGCGTTAGCCGTTCCAACAGGCAGTATTGATGGTTATATCAGTACCGTCAGTGCTATTCCTGTCCTTTCCGTTGAAGAAGAACAAAAATTAGCATATCAGTTTCATGACCATAACGACCTTGAAGCTGCCCGCCAGTTAGTAATGGCTCACTTACGCTTTGTGGTACATATTGCAAGAAGTTATAGTGGTTATGGTTTGCCACAGGCCGATTTAATCCAAGAAGGTAATATTGGCCTGATGAAAGCAGTTAAGCGCTTTGATCCTAGCGTTGGCGTGCGTCTAGTGTCCTTTGCTGTACACTGGATTAAAGCCGAGATCCACGAATATGTATTGCGTAACTGGCGAATTGTCAAAGTTGCAACCACAAAGGCGCAACGCAAATTATTCTTTAATCTACGCTCTAAAAAGAAAACCTTAAACTGGCTTAACAATGATGAAATCAATGCAGTCGCTCAGGATCTAGGGGTAAGCGAAGAAGAAGTCAGACGTATGGAAGGGCGCCTGAATGCCCATGATGCTTCATTTGATGCACCACATGCCAGCGATGACGATGATGCAGTGTATGCTCCGGTTCATTATCTTGAGTCACCAAACTCCGATCCGGCGGTAGCCATTGAACAGGAAGATTGGCAGGATCAGCGTGAAACTCGACTACTATCTGCCTTGAAAACTCTGGATGAAAGAAGCCAGGATATCTTGCAACAGCGCTGGCTAAATGACCAAAAAGCAACTTTGCATGATTTAGCAGATAAATATGGTGTTTCAGCTGAGCGTATTCGTCAGCTTGAGAAAAACGCCATGAATAAAATCAAGAATGCTATTAGCTAATTTCAGTTAATTGCATAGATTTTACATTTATGTTCAAAAGCGACCAAATTGGTCGCTTTTTTTATGCCAGGTCGCTTTAGTCATCCATTCTGAAAAATTTACACCTTTAAGTCACTTTTGGTTTGTTTTTTGCACCAATTGTCGACAATTCAAGCAACTATAGCTCACTTTTCATCCCGTTTGTCGGCTTTTTATACAACAAATACTTGATCCAGTTCACATTTAGTAGCAAGATGAAGCTGTGATTATAATTAAAAAGCTTGGGGAGGCTTTATGAATCGTCTAAGCACCTTTTTGTTTGTTAGTACATTTTTACTTGTGGCTTGCGGAGGAGGGGATACCAATCCTGCAGCTACAGAAACGAGCACCGCAAAAAACTATGATTGTGTGATCAAATATGGCTGGGAGCCACGTCCACCTTATCAATTTCTTCATAATGGCGAGATGCAGGGCATCGATATCGAAATTTTCAAGAAAGCTGCCGATGCTACTCAATGTAATATTCAATACGTTCAGAAAAGCTGGACCGAGTTGTTAACAGCCCTTGAGAATGGCGAGATTGATGTTCTTGGAGGGGCAACTGAAACTCCTGAACGTAAAGTATATGCTGACTTTTCAGTTCCTTACCGTAGCGAATCCTTCTCCTTGTTCGTCCGCTCGACCAATGATTATCAGGGCGGTAAGCTGGCAGGATTTTTAAGTGGTGGCAACAAAGTAGGAATCACTAACGATTACTATTATGGCGAAGATGTTTATAACTTGATGAATCATCCTCAGTATGGCCCCTTATTCATTGACGGCAACTCAGGAGAGCAGAGTTTCTATAATGTAATCTACAGTACGATTGATGGTGTTCTGACTGACCCAGTAGAAGGTCGTTATATCATTAAACGCAAAGGCCTTGAGTCACAGGTGAAAGAGTCCAACATCAAAATTCCAAGTGATAATGTCTCTTTCATGTTCAGCAAAAAAGGGCTAACACCGGAAAAGTCTAAAGCGTTACAAGACACCATTAAGACTTTGGTTACCGGTAATGAAGTGAATCCGATAGTAGCTAAGTATCAGTAATTCTTAACGCTGTTTTTAAGCCACCTGCGGGTGGCTTTTTTATTAGCTACTTGCCATATATCACGGGCCTTTCGTTTGAAGAAGCCCCTTAAATCGGCTAGACTCTCGCCAGTTAACGACTTTTAATAACAAGATAGACTATATATGCATAATATAACTATAAAACTGGGAGTTCTATCTTCATATTGTTGGATTGATCCTGGATACAAAGAGTCATGTAACCTGCCATCGCTAACGGATCATGCTGATTTCGACCCGATTACTCTTAAACAAATACCTCCTATTAAACGGCGTCGCCTGAGCGGTCTTAGCAAATTGGCGATGCACACTTCTCTCAATTGTATTGAGCAGGCAGTTTCCAGTTCAGAAGAATGCCTGAGTGTCTTTGCTTCCCAGCATGGCGAGCTCAATCGCACCGTCAGCATTGTGGATAGCATGTTTCAAGAGCATGAAGTGTCACCAAAGGATTTCAGCTTATCGGTTCATAATGCCTCATTGGGTCTTTTCTCCATCTTCACAAAAAACAAACAGGCAGGGACCAGCATTGCCGCCGGCCCAGACACCTTTGGTTATGCATTGCTTGAAAGCTATAATTTGTTGCAAAGATTTCCGGAAAAGCAGGTCCTGTTAACCTGCTTTGATCTTGAGGTTAGCCACCCTTTATCCGAGCTTCAGAAAAAACTTTACCCCAGTTACAGTCTTTCGTTATTGCTAACCAGCCCCAATGCCGCGCCATCTAGCATTGGCCTGTCGTTTGAGCCACAATCAAATTTGCAGGTACCGGAGTTACCAATGGCTCTGGCATTTTATGATTTTTTACTTAAAGAAACCCCTTCAATAGCCATAACTACGGATGATACAAGCTGGAAATTCATAAAGAATGTTTAATAAAATCAATTACATTTGGCGTGTTTTTGCCACCGGCCTATCTTTCACTACCTTTGGTATTGGCGGACTTTTATTATCCCTGATAGTGTTTCCAATCATCGCTCTTTTTAACCGAGATCCCTTAGTTCGAAAACGTAAAGCCCGCTATCTCATTCATCGCTCCTGGTATATTTTTATTCGATTTATGCAGGCGTTGGGAATCTTCAGGTTCGACTTATCTGCCGCCAAAGAACAGCTGGAAGGCATCCAGGGTAAAATCGTTATTGCCAATCACCCGACTTTGATTGACGTTGTAGCACTGATTTCATTAATTCCGAATGCCGATTGCGTTGTAAAGCAGGGGCTCTGGAATAACTTTTTCCTTAAACGGGTAGTGCGTGTCGCTGATTTCATCAACAATGACCAGGATGTAAATAAACTCATCCAAAACTGTAAAATAAGCCTGCAGGAAGGTTATAATCTCGTGATATTTCCTGAGGGTACTCGGACTGTTCCGAATAAACCGATTAAACTGCAGCGCGGAGCAGCCAATATTGCTATACGTTGTCAGACTAATCTGTTACCGGTAATTATTGACTGTGACCCTACCACACTAACTAAACAAGAAAAGTGGTATCAAATCCCTGACCGCAAAGCATACTTTACGATGAGGGTTGTAGAGGAAATTGACATTACTCCGTTCATTAACCAAGAAAAAAATGAATCAATCGCGGCAAGACGATTAACGGAGCATATTAAGACTGTTCTAAAAGAGGAAGTGGCACAAAATGAAATCCTTAGAAACCGAGATTAAAGAGATCATTATCGATTCTCTTGATCTTGAAGATATTAGCATTGATGACATAGAAACTGATGAGCCATTATTCGGCGACGGGTTAGGTCTTGATTCCATCGATGCGCTTGAATTGGGGCTGGCAATAAAAAAGCAATTCAATATTAAACTGGATTCTGACTCTGAAGAGTCAAAAAAGCATTTTTATTCAGTAGGTACTCTTGCTTCGTTTATTGAACAACAAAGAGGGGCTAACTGATGGCTAAATTTGATACCAAGGATCACATCTATCAAGAGCTGGTTACCATTCTGGTCGACGATTTTGAAGTTGATGGTGATGATATTACCCTCGAAGCTAATTTATACACTGACCTTGATTTAGACAGCATCGATACGGTTGATCTGGTGATTAAGCTTCAGGAAATGACGGGTAAATCAGTCAATCCTGAGACCTTTAAAGCGGTTCGTACCATGCAGCATGTGGTTGATGCAGTTTATGATCTAGTCCACAACTGATGCTCCATCACCTGCTTAAATTTCTTATTGCCTTTGCGGTATTGCTGTATCCCGTTGCGGTTTATTTCGGTTTACAGCATCTGCAACCTAAAACAATCGCTATCATACTTGCTGTCCTGGTTTTACTTCGCGGCTTCTTAGCTCGTAGCAAGCTCATGGAAACCATGAAGGGTCTTTGGCTGATTGTATTGGTAACAGGACTCTCTGTAGCAGGATTAAGTTTTATACTGAACTCAACGCTTGGCCTGAAATTATATCCAGTCATTGTCACTGGTAGTTTTTTGGCCATTTTCAGTTATAGCCTGTATGCCCCACCAACAATCATAGAACGCTTTGCTCGTCTGCAAACCAGCGAGCTTCCACCTGAAGCTATTCCCTATACTACTAGGGTAACTAAAATATGGTGTCTCTTTTTTGTTTTGAACATCCTGGTTTCCTTATATACCGTTTTTTTCACCACAGTTGAAATATGGGCACTGTACAACGGGTTAATTTCCTATCTGCTCATGGGGTTATTGTTTATTGGGGAGTGGGGCTATCGTCGCCTCGTACTTAAGAAGGCCTGAGGTGGATCCATGGAAGCATTGGACAAACTCTATCAGCTAATACAAACCAATGATGATCATTGTGTTGCGTATGATAAGCAGCAGCAATATTCACATTCTCGCTTTCGTCAGGATCTGGCCAGAGCCATTAACAACATCCAACAGTATCCACATCAACGCTACCTCCTTTTTACCGATCATAGCTATACTTTTGCGGTAAATCTTATTGCATTATTTCTGTTACAGAAAAATGTAGTTCTTACCGCTAACGTAAAATCTGATTGGTTAAGCCAAATTAGCCACCATTTTGATGCGATTATTGGTGATGCTACATTAGAGCCTTTACTGGCAGGTGATCACTTTCACACACCTGAATTAAAGCAAGCTGACCTAGATCTAGCCGTAACTATACCCACACAACTGGACAACAGTCTGACGTTTTTTACTTCAGGCTCTACCAGCCAACCGAAAGCTATCAGTAAAACAATTCAACAATTATTAACTGAAGTCAGTTGCATTCATTCAATATTTGGCTCGAGTGTTTCCAGTTGCACTTTTTTATCAACCGTTTCTCATCACCATATTTATGGCCTCATCTTCAGGTTGCTCTGGCCATTATTATATCGGTTTCCATTTTATGCGGAGATTGTGCTGTATCAGGAGCAGCTGAGATCACTGTATCGACCTCTCTCTGAAGTCTGCCTGATTTCAAGCCCCGCATTTTTATCAAGACAGGATCATGAGCTTGAAGCTATCGAGTTAACACAATGTTTTAGTTCAGGTAGCTTATTGAGTGAAGCAGCAGCCCAAGCATCTTATGAACAACTGGGGATCTTCCCGGTTGAAGTTTTTGGTAGCACTGAAACCGGAGGCATAGGTTACCGCACCCAGAGTGAGAGTCAGGCCTGCTGGACTTTCTTTCCTGGTATGTCCATGCAGCAGAATGCAGAAGGAATAACTATTCTTTCATCACCATACTTAAGCGCCCCCTATCAACTGGATGACGATATCGAGCTGCTTCCAACTGGCCAGTTTCGAATACTGGGCAGACTGGATCGAGTCGTGAAAATTGAGGAAAAGCGTGTCTCCCTGGATGCCATAGAAACAACACTTCTAGAGTCCTCTTTAGTCAATGCAGCAAAAGTCGTTGTCCTACAGCACCATAGAACCTATTTGGGAGCGGTAATTGTTTTGAGTGAAACTGGCCGCCAGCTTCTTAACAGCCATGGCAAACATTATATCAATCAACGCCTTAGATCGGAGCTTGCTGAACGTTATGAAGCCGTTGCCATACCAAGAAAATGGCGTTACCTTGAACAGCTACCCTATAACTCACAAGGTAAGCTAACCCTGGATCAACTGATGGGGCTTTTTTAAATATGGATTACCCTGAAATATTGTCTCAGAATGCTGGTGACCACAGTGTATTGCTAGAATTAGATATCAAGCCTGCACTTGATGCCTTTGAAGGTCATTTTGATCAGTTCCCGATTGTGCCCGGCGTAGTACAGATTGGGTGGTCTCTTCATTTTTTTAATCAGCTGCTGGCGACCAACCTTAACCCAGAAAAAAGGGCAGTCATCGACAAGATTTCAGCACTAAAATTTCAGCACGTGATCACACCAAATACGCCTGTTTCGCTTGAATTGGCTCATGACCTTAATAAACAGCAGCTTTCTTTTCGATTTTTTAATCATGACCATCAATTTTCATCAGGGAAAATACATCTTGATGATTGCCAAAATTCAGCTTAGCCAAACTCCTGATGAAATCTTCTTACTGTATCGTTATCCCAAACTATAACCACACTCAGCATATTGATGGGGTACTGCAATCTGTCGCTGACTTATCTCTTCCGGTAATTATGGTGAATGATGGAAGCGATACATCAACCAGCCACTATCTTAATCAACTTCCAAACAACTATCCCTTTCTTCAAGTCATTAACCTTGAACAAAATTCCGGAAAGGGCGGGGCAGTCATGGCTGGGTTTATTGAAGCCCATAAGCAAGGCTATACTCATGCCATACAGGTTGATGCTGATGGGCAGCATAATCTGAAGGATATTCCTAACTTTATTAGCCTCAGCCAGAACAACCCAGATGCAGTTATCTGTGGAATTCCTGATTATGATGAGTCAGTTCCTCTTGGTCGTTTGATTCCACGTTATATCACTCACTTCTGGGTTTGGGTTGAAACTCTGTCATTCAAGATTAAGGATTCGATGTGTGGCTATCGACTGTACCCGTTGGAGACTACAGTAGCCTTAATCCAATCAACCTCGATTGGCCAGCGCATGGATTTCGACACCGAAATCCTGGTCAAACTATATTGGCAGTCAGTTGAGATCATCAACTTTCCAACCAAAGTGATTTACCCCGAAGATGGCTCTTCCCACTTCAGGATGTTCAAAGACAACTGGTTAATTACAAAAATGCATACCAAACTCTTTTTTGGCATGCTGCCGCGCGCACCGGGTCTCATTGCACGTCACTTCAAAAAAAAATCCAGACCCGATAGCCATTGGTCTGCTACCGAAGAAAGAGGCTCAACCTTGGGGATACAGATACTGGTCTGGCTGTATCGAATTTTTGGGCAGTGGCTGTTTAGAGTCGCATTGAACCCGGTTATTGCCTACTTCGTGCTAACTGGCAATAAGGCTCGCCGAGCGTCTTACCAATATTTGCGTCAAATTAATCAGTACACGGGCTCAAGCAAAAAAGTTCGCTGGTATCATGTCTATAAACATTTTTATCAGTTTGGCTTAGCTGCGGTCGATAAAATTAGAGGCTGGCTGGGAGATGTACATCTGTCTGATATTGTGTTTCATCACGCAGATGTTTTTGCCCAACTGCGTAACAATAAGAGTCCGCAGGGTGCTGTCTTCATCGGTTCGCACCTGGGTAATCTTGAACTGTGTCGCGCTATCGGTGAATCCGACTCTTCCCTGAAGATTAATGCCCTGGTATTTACCAAGCATGCCTTGAAATTCCAGAAAGCTCTAGAAAAATTTAATCCAAAAGCATCGGTAAACCTTATACAGGTCGACACAATGGGGGCTGACACTGCCATAGAACTTAAACAGAAAGTAGAGGCTGGTGAGATCGTCATTATCGTCGGCGACAGAACTTCGGTAACCCAATATGGACGCGTGAATTATGCTCCTTTCCTGGATCAGCCGGCTCCCTTTTCTCAGGGACCCTTTATCCTGGCCAGTTTACTCGAATGTCCAACCTATCTTTTATTCTGTCTTAAACAATCCGGTCAGTATCACCTATACCTGGAACCCTTTGCGGACAGCCTGAAACTTGCTAGAACTAATAAAAACGAGCAGTTACAATCCATCATTACAGATTACGCAAAAAGGCTGGAGCATTATTGCCTAAAAGCCCCTTATCAATGGTTTAATTTTTATAATTTCTGGCAAAAAGATGACGTTAACTATATTCAGCGTAATACCATAAACACTCAAGAGAAGAATAACCGTGACAACCAATAAACCGAACATTACATTTGGTCAGCAACCACTCACAATCCAGGATATTAATCAGCTAGCTCAGCGCAACGCGACAGCATCGCTAAACTGCGATCCTCAATTTAAGGCGCGTATAGAGCAGGGTGCTGACTTTATTAAGACTCTGTTGCGGGAAGATGGTGTTATTTATGGCGTTACGACAGGATATGGTGACTCAGTTACTACACAGGTGCCATTAGCCAATGTTCCGGAACTCCCTTTGCACCTGACCAGGTTCCATGGCTGTGGGCTTGGCAATATCTTTAATGCCCAGCAAACCCGCGCCATTCTAGCCACCCGGCTAGCCTCTCTGTGTCAGGGATATTCAGGTGTCAGCTGGCAACTGTTAGAGCAATTAAATCGACTGCTGGAACACGATATTCTTCCACGCATCCCAGAAGAAGGATCTGTAGGTGCCAGCGGCGACCTGACCCCGCTATCTTATGTGGCTGCAGCTCTGATTGGTGAGCGCGACGTTATGTTTGATGGTGCAATAAAGCCTGCACAAGAAGTCTTTCAGGATCTTGGCATAGAGCCTATCCGTTTACAGCCAAAAGAAGGGCTGGCGGTCATGAATGGTACAGCGGTCATGACAGCCCTGGCCTGTCTGGCCTATAGCCGTGCCGAATACTTGATTCAGTTATGCTCGCGCATTACTTCTTTATGCTCCATTGCATTACAGGGTAATAGCGCGCACTTTGATGATATTTTATTCTCAGTAAAACCTCACCCTGGGCAAAATCAGGTGGCAGCCTGGATCCGTGACGATCTGAACCACCACAAACACCCAAGGAATTCCGAACGTCTACAGGATCGTTACTCCATCCGCTGTGCGCCACATATTATCGGTGCATTGAACGATGCCATGCCCTGGTTCAAGCAGGTCATCGAAACTGAATTAAACAGTGCTAATGATAATCCTATTATTGATGGCGAAGGACAGCATGTTCTGCATGGTGGTCATTTCTATGGTGGTCATATCGCTATGGTGATGGATACTATGAAAACAGGTGTCGCCAATCTGGCTGATCTGATGGATCGACAAATGGCCCTGTTAATGGATAACAAGTTCAATCATGGATTACCGAACAATTTATCGGCTGCAACTGAAGACAGAAAGCCATTAAATCATGGTTTTAAGGCGGTACAAATCGGCATCAGCGCCTGGACTGCTGAAGCTCTTAAAGTAACCATGCCAGCCAGTGTTTTTTCTCGCTCAACCGAGTGCCATAACCAGGATAAAGTCAGTATGGGCACTATCGCTGCCAGAGATTGTTTACGGATTTTAGAGTTAACCGAACAGGTTGCCGCAGCTTCTTTGATGGCAGCAAGTCAGGCAGTTCAGTTACGCATTCGCCAGGATCAGCTGCAGGAGTCATCTCTCTCCGAAAATGTTTTGCAGACATTACAAGAAGTGTTCGAGCGTTTTGAACTGGTCAGTGAAGATCGTCCTCTTGAGAATGAGTTACGCCAGTTTGTGGCTTTGATTCAGGATCAGCATTGGAGCACTTATTAAGATGGATAATAAACAGCTTAAGCTACAGCCAATAAGTGCCGAGTATGTGGTGGAAGTTCCATTTTTTGACCTCGACCCAATGCACATCGTTTGGCATGGCAACTATGTTAAATATTTCGAGGAAGCCCGTTGCCAGCTGCTCCGCGCTATTGATTATGATTATCCCCAGATGAAAGCCTCCGGGTATTACTGGCCTATCATCGATATTCGCCTTAAATACATTCATCCAGCTAAATATGGCCAACGGCTCCGCTGTATCGCAACTCTTAAAGAGTGCGAGAACAGGCTGGCCATTGATTATCAAATTGAAGACCACGAAACAGGCAAGCGCCTGTCAAAAGGTTACTCAATCCAGGTAGCGGTTACGGTAGATGACTTTGAAATGCAGCTGGTATCACCTGAAATTCTTGCCCAGAAAATAAAAGATTATTATGCCTCTAACTAAATTTCTATTGACCAGTATCTTTTGGGGTTTATCTATTACCTTAAGCATCCCTATAAGCGCTCAACCAGCAGACCAATGTACTCTTGAGTCAATTGCAGCCAAGCTCAATGAACAGGCCAAGCTGAGTCAATTTGTTCAGACCAAAAAAGTTACCATTCTAAAAAAGCCGCTGATATCTAAAGGCTATCTATTGATCACTGATAATAATCAAGTTGTCTGGCAGACTCAGGAGCCGATAAAGAGCACTCTGCTTATAGGTCAGCAATCTCTCAAACAATTCAATAAAAATGACCAGTCGGTCATGTCGCCTGCCAACAACAATCAAAAAATGAGTCAGCTTATCAGTACGACTTTTATGGCCATTCTTGCTGGTAATTTTGAGAAGTTAGATAACCACTTTTCTGTAGCTCTGGACTGTACAGAATCACGTTGGAGCATTGAGCTTGAAGCCAGTTCCAATGAAATGAAACCTATCATTACCAATATTAATATCAGCGGTCAGAATCATATCGAACTGCTTTCTTTTACCGAGGCTAGTGGCGATTCTACGCGGCTGGTTCTTTCACCATCAGCCGATCCGAATCTGATCAGTCAGCTCCGCTCATATGCCATCGACTAAAGTTAAAGCCCTCATCTGGGCATTAGCGATCCTTCTTTCAGCTGGTCTGTTTTATAAACAGCTCAATGACGGCTTTCGCGTAGAAACCAATATCCTGAAGTTGCTGCCAGAGACTGAAGTTGACCCTTTTGCAGAGAAAGCCTTTGCACAGTTTTCCGATAATAATTTCAAGCAGATCATCATTGGACTTAAAAGCAGTTCGAATAAAGATCTCGAACCGATGGCCGCTTCTCTGGTTGAGAAGCTGCAACAAACACAACTGATAGAGCGATTTAATACACAAATCTCAGAGGATGAACAGGAAGCCATTGCTGAACTTATCTTCAACCATCGTTTTCATTTATTAAAGACCACAGATAGAGATCTGATGCTGTCAGAGGGTGCTGAGCCCTTTGTTGAGCACAGCCTACAAATGATCTACTCGCCGTTATCGGGTCAATTATTACCGCTGATTGCACAGGATCCATTGTTATTATCCTACCGTTATTTACAGCAGGCTTTTACCAATAGCTCTTCTTCAGATAGCAGCACACAGGTAGTTGGCGATTTTTTAAAAGTTATCGATTCGGGTCAGCAAATTCTGATTCTTTCAGCACGTCTCAAAGAGTCGCCCTTTGATACCAAGACACAGGAACAGATTACCGGCTTACTTGATAACTTCTCTGAACAAAATCCCGAGGTTGAGCTATTAACTACCGGTGCACTTTTTTATGCCCAATATGCTGCTGCCTCTGCCAAATCAGAAATATCGACGATTGGCTTAGGCTCCTTACTTGGAGTTATTGCTCTGCTGATTATTGCGTTTAGAAGCATTGCTCCGCTTTTCATGACAATGACGTCATTAGCCACAGGCGTATTTATCGGCTTTACGGCTGTCCACCTAATATTTGGCTCCATTCATGTTCTGACTCTGGTTTTTGGTGCCAGTCTTGTGGGCGTCGCGGTCGATTATGCCTTTCACTATTTTTCCAGCGCCGTTCACCACCGCCGTCCCTTACCGTATATATTCATAGCTATTCTGATGGGCCTTGTTTCAAGCGTTATTGGTTATGTCGCGCTGTTTATGGCTCCATTCCCCGGCCTCCAGCAAATGGCTATTTTCTGTATTGCTGGCTTGATAGGTGCCTTCTTGACGGTGACCTTACTGTTTGATGTCTTCCATTACAAGGTATCAACACCAGGACCATTTATAACGCTTTTAAAACATCACCAGTCTTTCAGTCGAAAACTCGCTCATCCCACGCTTCTTATCATGTTACTGGGATTACCAGTCTTTGCAGGTTATCTAATACTCAATACCGATCGGTCTAATGACAATATCAGGCAGTTGCAGGCAGCACCTCAGCAACTTGTTGATCAGGAAGCCGAGCTAACCCGTATTATCTCAGCACCGGCAACTAATCAGTTTTTTCTAGTGCGAGCTGATTCAAACGAACAGCTGTTACAAACCTTAAGCAAATACAATGATGAGCTCGATGAATTAGTAACAAGAAATGTAATTGATCAGTACAGCCACTTGGCTCAATGGGTTCCCAGCCGTACTCAACAGCTAAGCGATTATCAGTTGATTGGACAGCAATTTACTGAGTCTAAACTTACATCGCTATTTGATACTGGTCTGCTAGATGCATCCAGCTATCAGAGATTGCTGGATAATTACAGGGCATCAGAAAGTGACTACCTTTCTTTATCAGACTGGCTGGCCTCGCCCATTGGGCAAAGGCTATCCTATTTGTGGTTAGGAAAAATTGAAGGGGACTCCGCAGCCATTATCAGTATTTCGAACATTAAAGATTTAGCGGCTCTGGAACAATTAGCTCAATCCCACAATGGCCTTTATTTTATTAATAAGGTGGATAAAGTTTCTGAACTGTTTTCCAGTTACCGACAACTTGCCACACTAATGCTAATCCTGGCCTGTCTGCTAATATTTGCTTTGTTGTTGGTTAAGTACAAAATAAAAATTGCTTACCACGTTATTTTTGCGCCAATAATTGCTGCTTCGGTAGCCATTATCGTAACTACTCTAGTTGCCGGCAGTTTTAATTTATTTAGCACACTAGCGTTATTTCTAGTGGTGGGAATCGGTATTGACTATGGCTTGTTCTATGCGGAAGCTCAGGCACGTTCTATATATATTCATCTTGCAGTTACCTTGTCGGCAACCACAACCTTCCTTTCGTTCGGTCTGCTTTCACTTAGTGAGACTCCAGCAATCCATGCCTTTGGTCTCACCATGTTAACCGGTATATTGACCGTATTTCTTCTTTCCCCCATTGTGGGCAATCGTCTCTATCGCATTAAAGGACTAGATAATGGATAAATCGCAGTCTCATTATGATGTTGTCATTATTGGCGCCGGACCAGCCGGTGCTCTGGCAGCCTCATTGTTGACGCAGGGCCAGCGCAAAGTTCTGGTCGTAGAAAAGCAACACTTTCCTCGGTTTTCAATCGGCGAAAGTCTGTTGCCGCAATCCATGGTTTACCTGCAACAGGCCAATCTCCTTGATGCTATTAAGCAGGCCGCTCCAAAACTGGGATTTCAATTTAAAAATGGTGCGGCTTTTTTCGCCGATCAACATTATTGCTATTTTGATTTTGAACAGAAATTTAGCGAAGGCCCCTGCGATACATTTCAGGTTAAGCGCGCACAGTTCGATCATCTACTTGTACAGCTGGTGCAGGATCAGGGCGCTGAATTCCGCTTTGGCCACTCCGTAACCGAGGCCATGTTTAACGATAAATGCCAGTTAACTGTTGAAAATGAGCAAGGAGAAGTTGAACAGATTTCAGCAGAGTTCGTTCTGGACGCAAGTGGTTTCGCCAAAGTTCTGCCTCGACTGTTAAACTTAACCCAGCCAAGTGATTTTCCTGTTAGAAGTTCAATCTTTTGTCACATAAAAGACGGTATCAGTTGTCAGCAATATGATCGCAATAAAATTCTGATAGAAACTCACCCTCTCCATAGGGACGTCTGGTACTGGCTGATTCCATTCTCGGATGGCACTGCCTCTTTGGGCTGTGTTGCCAAACCCGATTTTTTCGAAGCTCTTGGCCATAACCACGGCAATCATGAACAGGCGCTGGAAGCCTGCATTGAGCAGACAGTTCGTTTTAAGGAGCTACTTGAAGGCGCCGAAAAAGCTTCTCCTGTTCAGCACATTACTGGCTACTCCTCAAATGTTAAGCAACTGTATGGTGAGCGATTTGCTTTGCTTGGTAATGCCGGCGAGTTTCTCGATCCCATTTTTTCTTCAGGTGTAACTATAGCCTTCAAATCAGCCAAGTTGGCGGCTGATGCCCTGCTTAAGCAATTCAGTGGTCAAACCGTTTGCTGGGAGTCTGAATTTGCATTGCCCTTACAGCAAGGGGTAGATACTTTTAAGGCTTTTGTACAATCCTGGTATGACGGGCAGTTACAGGACATCATTCATTATGAGTCTGCTCCTGAAAACATCAGGGAAATGGTGTGTTCCATTCTGGCCGGCTATGCCTGGGATACGACAAACCCATTCGTTCAACAGACTGAGCGTCGACTTAATACCTTGGGACAACTATGCGCAGCTTCCTAATCCTTTTTCTAAGTATCCTGTTCTGGGGCTGTAGCTCCACCTATGTTAGCGATCGGCAAACCGTATCAATTGCTCAAGACGTCGACTTTCAATTAATCACGGAGCACCCTTTTACTAACGACTTTCATCTGTTACAAAGTGCTCAGGTTAATTATAACAATGAGTTACATGATCTTCTGTTTCAAACCGAAGTCAGTGAGAAGCAACTGGTTATGGTCGGATTAAGCGCCACTGGCACCCGTCTTTTCTCCATCCAAATGTCTGCAGGCCAGATTACCGCTTCTGGACTGCCTGCTGATGATGGATTAAAACCGGAGCATTTGCTGGCCGATATGCAGCTAAGTCTGTGGCCTGCTTCATCTATTAACCATGCTCTTTCTGGTGCAGAATTGGTGCAACCTGATGCCACACAAAGGCTGATTATGCGTGATCAAAAGGAAATTATTAGGATTAAATATTCTCACCCGGAGTTCTACAAAGGCCAAATTCATTTTCAGCATTTAGAGCGTGGCTATAGTTTACTAATTGAACCCTTATCCATTGAAGAGACGCTACATGAGCCAGAATAAGCAGATGGTTTATCTTAATCACATGGCATGTATCAATGCTCTGGGCGCTGATCATCAGTCAGTCTTTTCTAAATTGATCCAAGCAGATACATCAGGCATGCAGTCTTATCGTTCACCGGCCACTGACCGCATTTTCCTGGTAGGGCAGGTAGCGCTTGAGTTACCAAGAATGCCGGAACCTTATTTGAAGCATAATACCCGCAATAATCAACTGGTTCTTCATTGCCTGCAACAACTTTCCACTCAGCTGAAAGCAATACTTGGTAAATATCCTCGCCATCGCATTGGCGTAATTATTGGAACCAGCACTTCAGGCATCGCAGAAGGGGAGCAAGCCCTGCACAGTTACTCTCAGTCTGGCCATTTTCCGGTTGAATTTGATTATTCTCAAATAGAAATGGCTTCGCCAGCGGCTTTTATAAAAGACTATCTTCAATTACAAGGGCCTGCATATTGTGTATCCACTGCCTGTTCATCCAGTGGTAAGGTTTTTGCTTCGGCACGCAGCCTAATCGAAAACGATCTTTGCGATGCAGTGATTGTCGGAGGTTCAGATTCTTTATGTGATATGACCCTTAATGGTTTTGACTCGTTGGAAGCCATATCTTCCGAGTTATGCCTGCCCTTTAGTGCTAATAGAAAGGGAATCAACATCGGAGAAGGTGCAGCGCTTTTCATCATGTCTCGCCAGAAGTCGCAGGTTGCCTTGTTAGGCGTCGGCGAGTCCTCTGATGCTCACCACATTTCAGCCCCCCATCCCGAAGGTGCTGGTGCAGTATCTTCGATGCAAATGGCACTATCAGATGCCGGGATTAGCTCTAATGATGTTGACTATCTCAATCTTCATGGTACAGGCACAGAACTTAACGATTTAATGGAAGGAAAAGCCGTACATCAGGTACTTCCCTCAACCACGATAGTCAGTTCAACCAAGCCTCTTACAGGTCATACACTGGGCGCAGCTGGTGCCACAGAGCTTGCCTTCTGCTGGTTGGCCCTGAATCAGCAGGGACCAAAGTACTCATTACCTAAACATGCATATGATGGTCACTATGATCAGGAAATTCCGCCTTTGACACTGGCAAGCTCTGAAACACATTGCAGTGACTTGTCCATTGCTATGAGTAACTCTTTCGCCTTTGGCGGCAACAACGTCAGTGTTATAATCGGCCGCTCATGAGGATCTAATATGCAATCGATAGAAGCACAAAAACCCATTATCTTATCTAAACCTGTGTCTGAGTTTGTTCCTCATTCTGCACCTATGGTTTTAATTGATAGGGTAGTCGATTTCGATCAGTCCTCACTGGTTGCTGAGTTTTCGGTTTCACCTGACAGTCGTTTTTATCAAACGGATATTGCAGGCATAGAAAGCTGGGTAGGTGTCGAGTATATGGCTCAGGCCATAGCAGCTTTGGCCGGCATTAGAGCATTTCTGGTCAATCAGCCGGTCAATCTTGGCTTTTTATTAGGTACCCGAAAACTCGAGCTTTTCCAGAAACAGTTTAATAACAACCAAACTTACACTGTTCAAATCAAAGAGTTGTATATGGATGATTCCGGCTTAGGTTCCTTTGATTGTTCTATCATGCATAATGATCACTATGTTTGCTCAGCCAAACTCAATGTTTTTGAAACCAGCGACCAGAATAAACTGCTAAATTAAGAGATATTTTCCTATGAGTCGAAGAGTATTAGTCACAGGTTCAAGCCGAGGAATTGGCAAAAGTATCGCCCTGCAACTAGCTAAAAGTGGGTTTGCGGTAACTGTGCATTGCCGTTCTGGTATACAGCAGGCAAACCAAACCATTGAAGAGATTCAACAGGCAGGTGGTAAAGCACAGTTACTTCAATTTGATATTGCTGATCGTCAGCAAACCCAGCAAGCTTTGGAATCAGATATTGAACAAAATGGTGCCTATTATGGTGTGGTCTGTAATGCAGGGATCACTCGTGACAATGCCTTTCCGGCTCTTTCTGACTCTGACTGGGACGATGTTATACATACCAACTTAGATGGCTTCTACAATGTAGTAAAACCGCTTGTGATGCCAATGGTTCGTGAAAAACAGGGCGGTAGAATTGTTGTTATGTCATCGGTTTCTGGGGTGCTTGGTAACCGTGGCCAAGTCAACTACAGTGCCTCCAAGGCTGGACTAATTGGTGCTACTAAAGCTCTTGCCGTGGAGCTGGCAAGACGAAAAATTACCGTTAACTGTGTTGCGCCCGGGCTTATCGAAACCGATATGGTTGATGATGAACTGGCAAGCGAAGCCATGAAAATGATCCCGGCCCGACGCATGGGCAAACCAGAAGAAATTGCCGGACTGGTGTCCTACCTCTTTTCTGATACCGCAGGCTACCTTACCCGACAGGTCATATCCGTAAATGGGGGTATGGCCTGATGTCACGTGTTGTAATCACCGGCATGTCCGGTATCACTGCTTTTGGTGAGCAGTGGAGTTCCATACATAGTAAGCTGGCCCAAGGAAAAAATGCGGTTAAAGTCATGCCACAATGGGAGACCTGTGAAGGTCTACGCACCAGCCTGGCAGCACCTGTCGATTACACCTTTCCTAAGTTGCCACGCAAGCGAATCCGCAGCATGGGCCGCGTTTCTTTGTTGGCCACCTGCGCGACTCAACAGGCTCTTGCTCAGGCTGGCCTGCTTGATAGCGACTCTTTGACAAATGGCGATACCGGAATTGCTTACGGTTCTTCTTCTGGCAGTACTCGCACCATCCCGGTGTTTGGTGATTTGATCAAAGGTGGCCCCATGACAGGCTTCACCTCCACGTCCTACGTTGAAATGATGAGCCACACCGCACCCGTCAATATGGGTGTGTTTTTTGGTTGCAAAGGTCGCATCATTCCAACCAGCAGCGCCTGCACCTCAGGCAGCCAGGGCATTGGCTATGCCTACGAAGCAATTAAATTTGGTCGTCAAAAAATTATGATTGCTGGCGGTGCGGAAGAGTTGTGCATTACTCAAGGCGCCGTATTTGATTCCTTATTCGCAACCTCTATTGATAACCAACATCCCGAGCTAACACCTCGACCCTTTGATAAAAATAGAGATGGTCTTGTGATTGGAGAGGGAGCTGGCACCTTGATTCTTGAGGATTACGACCACGCTGTGGCGCGCGGTGCTAAGATTCTTGCGGAAATAGTCGGTTTTGGCTGTAATTCCGATGGCGCTCATGTCACCCAACCTCAGCAAGAAACCATGTCTCAGGCGATGCAACTTGCTTTACAGGACGCAGGTTTAACTGCCGATGCCATTGGTTATGTCAGTGCGCATGGCACAGCAACCGACAGAGGAGATGTAGCAGAGTCTCACGCGACACGCGCCGTTTTCAATCGCTCAGTTCCTATCAGTTCATTGAAAAGCTATTTTGGCCACACCCTTGGAGCTTGCGGTGCCATTGAAGCCTGGTTATCCATCGAGATGATGCGCAATAACTGGTACGCACCAACGGTTAATCTCTCTGAAATTGACCCTGAATGCGCCGAGCTTGATTACATAACTGAGCTGGACAGGAGCATGGATAACGAATTTATTATGAGCAATAACTTTGCCTTTGGTGGGATCAATACCTCGCTGATATTCAAAAGAGTGTAAAAGGATCCAGTATAGAAAAGGGTCTAGTCAAGTAGACCCATTTCTCGTTTGATATTCAGAATATCCGAATGAATCGAATCTTTTTCAACATTTCGATCGAGCAAATCCTGATACACGGACATCACCATAGGCTCGGAACCACCCACATAAATATCCATATCGGTTAAATCATTATGGTCCAGCATGAAGGCATGATGGACAAATCCTTTGCGGCCCTGCCATTGTTCATCCAGGCCGGAGAGTACTGGAATAAAGTTGAAGTGATCAAATTCATCAGCCCAGGCTTGAGGCTCTTCTAATAGATAGAGATCCGCAGAAGTTTGCGCGCCCCAATACAAAGTCAGTTCACGCTTATCACCATTTTTCAAAGCTGTCTTAATAATGGAATGAAACGGGGCAAAGCCGGTTCCGCCGGCAATGAATATCGCAGGTCTTTCTGAGTCCGTTAGGACGCACTCGCCATAAGGCATTTGCACTCTGACCCTATTGCGATGCTTCAGCTGACTAACAATTTTATCGGCAGCATCATGACCAGGCAGGCGTCGAATGTGTAGCTCCAGAACATCCTGCAAGGGTGAACTGGCTATTGAGAAAGGACACAAGGAACCATCGTCCAGCTCGAGCATTAAGTACTGGCCGGCAGTGTAGGAGGGAAGAGAGCCCTCGGTTGGCGTCAATTGTACCCAGTAGACATCGCGGCCAATTCGGCGCACCAGTGTAACTTCACAATCAACAAAAATGGCTTCTAAATTTTCGCTATTCTGTTCTGACATATTCTTTCCAGTTATGGGTTTTCGTTGTCGTCAATATCCAGACCCAATTCATCCCAAAGGGCATCTACTCTATCTTTAACTGCCTGGTCCATGACAATCGGTTTACCCCACTCACGGTCGGTTTCGCCGGGCATCTTGTTAGTAGCATCAATCCCCATTTTTGAGCCTAATCCTGATACTGGCGAGGCGAAATCCAGATAGTCAATCGGCGTGTTATCGATCATGGTGCAATCACGCGTGGGATCAACCCGCGTGGTAATCGCCCAGATCACATCTTTCCAGTCACGAGTATTCACATCATCATCCACCACAATCACAAACTTGGTGTACATGAATTGTCTCAGGAATGACCAGACGCCCATCATGATTCGTTTAGCGTGACCTGGGTATTGCTTCTTCATCGACACTATGGCCAGACGGTAGGAGCAGCCCTCGGGCGGCAAATAGAAATCGATAATTTCTGGAAACTGTTTCTGTAGAATCGGCACGAAGACTTCGTTTAAAGCTTCGCCTAGAATGGCGGGTTCATCCGGTGGCCGGCCTGTATAAGTCGAATGGTAGATAGGATCTTCGCGCATGGTAATCCGCTCAACCGTAAACACCGGGAAGCTATCTACTTCATTGTAATAACCGGTGTGGTCGCCATAAGGTCCTTCATCAGCCATTTCTTCAGGATCAATATAACCTTCCAGCACAAACTCCGCACTGGCCGGAACCTGCAAATCATTACCCAACGATTTGACCACTTCGGTTTTTTCGCCTCGCAATAGGCCAGCAAAACCGTATTCGCTTAAAGTATCCGGAACCGGCGTCACAGCGCCGAGAATTGTAGCGGGGTCGGCACCAAAGGCTACCGAAACAGGGAAGGACTGACCAGGATTCTGCTGGCACCACTCACGAAAATCCAGGGCTCCGCCACGATGCGCCAACCAACGCATGATCAACTTATTCTTGGCAATCACCTGCTGACGATAAATGCCTAGATTCTGACGCTTCTTGTGTGGACCTTTAGTAATGGTCAAACCCCAGGTCATCAAAGGTGCGGCATCTTCCGGCCAGCAAGTCTGAACTGGAATTTTACTCAGATCTACATCATCACCCTCCAGCACCACCTTCTGGCACGGTGCTTTCTTAACCACCTTAGGTGCCATATTGAAGACCTGCTTAAACACCGGCAGCTGCTGCCAGGCATCCTTAAAACCTTCAGGCGGCTTTGGCTCCTTTAAAAAAGCCAACAACTCGCCCAACTCACGCAAGCCTGTTAAGTCTTCCTTACCCATTGCAAGAGCTACACGTCGCGTTGTTCCAAACAAGTTACCCAGCACCGGAATCGAATGACCTTTGACATTCTCAAACAGAATCGCCGGACCACCTGCCCGCAAGGTACGGTCACAGATTTCAGTCATCTCAAGATAAGGATCAACTTCCATAGAAACACGCTTAAGCTCGCCCATTGACTCCAGCTTAGCGATAAAATCACGCAGATCTTTGTATTGCATAGATTTTCACAGGTGTTTTAGATGCGGATATATTAACGAAAAAACGGCAGAAATGATATGTAACCCTTCTGCCGTTAGGCTCTGTCTTGGACATGAATTAAGTTAATCTATTAATTCTTTTAAAACAGCTTCGGAATAATTGGATTGATTTTCAAGAGTGTATGGATTTATCTTCATCTCTACGGGCTCTATATTTCTAAGCTTTCCGTCACTGGTTACTGACTTTGAATACGGCATTGTAATTACCGCCAATAATAACTCGCCATCTTGAGCCTCAATTTTAGTCATTTCACCGACCGCTTTACTCTTTATCTCTCCACTTTGATCGCGATATAGATATAATTTGATTCGAGCATAAGTTGCATCTTGTGCTGGTGGTATCCCATAAACTTTCGCCTTTGCATAATCTTTCATGCGCCATACAAAATCATCGCATGAGGATACACACATCCAATCAGTGATAATGGAAATTTTGTCTGCTTTAAAATGATCCTTTCTGGGTTCAATCCACTTTAAGGAACAGTCTTCGGCTCCTTGACAAAAATCTGCTCGAACAGGGAAGTATTCACCTTTGTGACTTTTAACTTTCTGATACCAGGTCTCACCCTTAGGGTTCATGTAGAACAATTCATTTCTTATATCTGGATTGGTAATTTCTACAGTATTTTTGTATGCCACAGGTAGATCTTTAAAAGGCTTAGGCATAAAAGCCGCCAGCCAGGGGCTATTTTCCATACCACCTATGTTATGCGTCATATCAAAAATCAGGTGCTCAGGTTTTAACTGATGTAATGATTTTAATAATCCAGCAATATCCGAGCAGTATGAACTTGTTACCCCTTCTGAATCACAATAGATACTTGGCTCTTGATGATCAGGATAAATGAAATGCCTTAATCGAATTACAGCTTCCTTTCCATTTGAATAAAGGCAAGCATTAACACCTTCAAAAACAGTATCAAAACCTGCGTATCCCTCATGTTTGTTACAATAATCCTCGGCCATAAAGTCTGGATCTGGAGCAGGTTTTCCATTGTAGTCCAAGGGGTGTTCTATCCGTTCACCTTTTTGATTAATCAGTGTTAAATCTGTTGCCGGTTTACCATTAACTTTGATTCCTCCAGAATTAAAAAACTCCGTATAACTTGCTACACATCCAGCAGTATTATTATGGCGACACTGATAATTATTAAAGTATTCAAACGACTTGCTAATAGGCTCCCCGTTAACAGCAAAAATTTGGTAGCCATTACTTTTAAGAAAGAATTTTAAATCTGGATACTCAAACTGCACCTCATCATTAAGCCAGCCCACACTTTGGCTTGGTGATTCAACAGCCAGGAATTCCGCACGCGTATGTAAATTGACCAGGCCCTGTGCGAATGAATCATAAGCAATCGCTAACTCTTGCCAATTTTTAGCACTTTGAAAATGAGGCTGATAGTAGGCTACAAACTGATTCCATTTAACACTTTTTGAATAATTACGTGTTTCAATGATTTCCGCATCGAGCCTTTCAATTTCTGATATTAGGAGTGAATAAAATTCATTTTTTTGTTTTTCTGTTAGAAAGTCAGACTGATCCTTTCCTTTTTCATTTGCAGACCCAATTTGTGCAACAAGAAGCAATAATGCCGCTATAAATACCTTCACCTTCCAATCCTCTAGTAATTATTAGCTCTTTTATTTGCACACATTACCGCGTATACGCTTATAGATCTATTTTCAAGTGTAAGGATGTATTAAATGTAGAGGGGAGATTAGAGTAGGCTAGTTAATTAATTGCTACTCGAAATATAGTGTCAGAAAAGAGGTGTTTTGGGAGTTCTACAAGCTAGACTCGCACCAGAGGGCATTCCTAAAGTCACTCACAGCAGGCGCGCGTATAATGATAACCCATACTTTACTTCCCCCGCTAAAAATTAAGACTTTTGATGAAAGAACGAGGCGCGATCTATTTTAATATATACGCCGCTTCTAAAATTAAGATTTTTCTTTCTAGGCGAGGCGTAGCAAGATTTTTAATGACGATTTCACAAGTAGTGAATGAGGATATTAAAAAGTCTTGCTACAACAAAGCATAGGAAGAAAAAGACAATTTTAGCGCTTCATGGCGTCAAAAAACTCATCGTTAGTCTTCGTCATCGCCATCTTATCGATCAAAAACTCAATCGCATCGATCTCATCCATTGGGTGTAGGATCTTGCGTAGAATCCACATTTTCTGTAGCTCTTCCGAACCGGTTAATAGGTCTTCTTTACGAGAGCCTGAGCGGTTGAAGTCGATGGCTGGGAATACACGCTTCTCGGCGATTTTACGCGACAGGTGCAATTCCATGTTACCGGTACCTTTAAATTCTTCGTAGATTACTTCGTCCATTTTGGAGCCCGTGTCTACTAGTGCAGTAGCGATAATGGTTAAGCTGCCACCTTCTTCGATATTACGCGCTGCACCAAAGAATCTTTTGGGACGTTGCAAGGCATTGGCATCAACACCACCGGTTAAGACTTTACCTGATGATGGAACCACGGTGTTATAAGCACGGGCCAGACGTGTAATCGAGTCCAGGAGAATAACCACGTCTTTCTTGTGCTCAACCAGACGTTTGGCTTTTTCGATAACCATTTCGGCTACCTGAACGTGACGTGCTGCTGGCTCATCAAAGGTTGAAGCAACCACTTCACCTTTTACCGAGCGCTGCATTTCGGTCACTTCCTCTGGTCGCTCATCGATCAGAAGAACGATCAACATACACTCTGGATGATTGCTGGTAATCGACTGCGCGATATTCTGCAACATCATGGTTTTACCGGCTTTTGGCGGTGACACGATAAGTGCGCGCTGACCTTTACCGATAGGAGCTGCCAGATCGATAACTCGAGCCGTAATGTCTTCGGTCGAACCATTACCACGCTCCATACGCATACGTTCGTCTGGGTGGAGTGGGGTAAGGTTTTCAAAGAGAAGTTTGTTGCGAGAGTTTTCGGGGCTGTCGTAGTTAATTTCTGCGACTTTCAGGAGGGCAAAATAGCGTTCACCGTCTTTCGGTGGGCGAATTTTGCCGAAAATGGTATCGCCCGTTCGCAAGTTAAAGCGTCTTATTTGGCTTGGGGAAACATAGATATCATCAGGACCAGCCAGGTATGAGCCTTCTGCTGAGCGTAGGAAACCAAAACCGTCGGGAAGGATTTCGAGAACTCCACCACCAAAAATATCTTCGCCGCTTTTCGCGTGATTCTTTAATAGACCGAAGATAATGTCTTGTTTGCGCATACGCGCCATATGGTCGAGACCAACGGCTTTCGCCATTTCAGACAGCTCTTGAGCTGACTTTTGCTTTAATTCAGTTAGATTCATAGTGTCGAATTGTTGATTGAAACATAGAAACGTCTTGAAACGAGTTCCTGTGAAATAAAATTATTTGGAAAAGATACGGAGTTTGCCCCAGGGGCTTAGAGACGCTTTTTTATTAGCTTGCTCAATGTAGCATTAGTTCTGCGGGGTGTCTAGTGTTTTGACCACCGCTTAAAAATCACAAAAAAGAGGCCGCAGCCTCTTTTAAGTATCAATCTGGCATTAAACGTTGCTGTCGATAAATGCCATTAACTGAGATTTTGATAAAGCACCGACTTTAGTTGCTTCGATGTTACCGCCCTTGAATAGCATCAGGGTAGGGATACCACGGATACCATATTTTGGAGGCGTTTCGTTGTTTTCATCGATATTAAGCTTGGCAACTTTAACTTTGCCTTCATACATCTCGGCTACTTCGTCGAGGATTGGCGCGATCATTTTGCATGGACCACACCATTCTGCCCAGTAATCGACCAATACTGGCTGATCAGAATTCAAAACTTCTGCTTCAAAGGTTGCATCAGTCAGATATACAATTTTGTCACTCATCAAATTTCTCCTGCTATTTACTTGCGCTTGGCTCTGTACATACGCACAATGGCACTATTTCAAACAATCGCGCCTGTTAATGCAAGCGCTAATGGTAAAAATTACCTTATGGATACATCGCATCTATCGACCATTAGATTTTCCGATCTAGGACTCGATCCCAAATTGCTCAAGGCCGTTGCTGACCTTGGCTTTGAATATTGCACGCCGATTCAGGCGAAAACCCTGCCTTTATTACTTAAAGGGCAAAATGTTGCCGGTCAGGCGCAAACTGGTACCGGTAAAACCATTGCCTTCTTATTAGGCATTATGAACGATATCCTAACCTTGCCCGAAATCGAAGGGCGCCGCAAAAACGAGCCGCGCTCATTGATTATGGCTCCAACCCGCGAACTAGCGGTACAGATTGCCAAAGATGCTGTCCAGCTTGGCAAATATACTGATCTCAAGATTCGAGTTGTATATGGGGGCGAAGATCACGAAAAACAACGCCAGCAACTGATCGATGGTGTTGATATCCTGATCGGTACTACAGGTCGCCTGATTGATTACTGCAAAACTAAAGCATTTGGTCTGGAAGCTATTGATAGCGTGGTTCTCGACGAAGCCGATCGTATGTTCGACCTTGGTTTTATCAAGGATATCCGTTATTTATTCAATCGCATGCCACCAGCCACCGATCGTCTCAATATGCTGTTCTCAGCAACCTTATCGCATCGCGTTCAAGAATTGGCATATGAGCATATGAACAACCCTCAGCATGTGCAAATTCAGGCACAGCAGGTCACGGCCAAGAAAATTCGCGAAGCCTTATTCTACCCAAGCCGCGAAGAGGCTTTACCGTTATTGGTTGGTCTGATGAACCGATTGCAGCCTGACAAGGCCATTGTATTCACAAATACAAAGCGCGCCGCCGAACATGTCTGGGCCTGTCTTGCCGGTAACGACATTAAGGCAGAATTATTGACGGGTGATGTTCATCAGAAGAAACGTCTAAGACTATTAGATGAACTAAAAAATGAAAATGTAAGTGTACTGGTTTGTACCGATGTGGCTGCACGAGGCTTACACATTGATGGCATCACTCATGTATTTAATTACCACTTGCCTGACGATGCCGAAGATTATGTTCACCGCATAGGTCGAACTGCTCGTGCTGGCGCTGAAGGTGATGCGATTAGTTTTGCTGGTGAAGACTTTGCCATGAATCTAACCGCTATCGAGGAATATGTTGGCCATCCTTTACCTAAGTTGGAAATAAAGCCTGAGTATTTGGCTAGCCTGAAACCTTCATTACCAATTCAACAGAAACGACGCCATCCGACGCAACGTAGAGGCGGTGGCAAACCTCGTCATCCTCGTAATTAATCGGATTAAATCTTTACCAATAATAGACAATAAAAAAGGCTACCTCGGTAGCCTTTTTTACTCTTACTGCATCAAATTACTGCCGAGCCAGATTCAAATGCATCGACTTATTAATAAGCACCACTCGCATTTGCGCTTCTTCAATTGTTTCAGGCTCCATTACCATGGTTAAATCTTTTTTCAAATCAAAATCATGGCCGATTTCTTTTTCCAGAATCGACTCTAGCTCTTCAATATCGAGCTCACCGTCAAACTTTACAACACGAGTTCCGTCATCATCATGCAAGCTGCCCTGAGTGCCAGGCAAGTAGATTGTTCCGTTATGAAAATCAACCGCGAAAGCAATAATACCTGGAATCACGAATAACAATAATCCAACTCCATCCATAATTGCTATAGCCGGATCAATGCGCCCATCAGTCTGTCCCTTTCGCTCCGGATGCAAGATAGTTCCACAACCCGTAACATTCAATAGAAATACTGAGATCACAAAGTAACTGATTAATTTCTTCATCGTGTTCTCCTAATTTATTCGAGCATAAAGGATGTTCCATCTTGTTACTTTTAGTACTGACAAAGCAAATAGCAAACCCAAATTTATGATAACTAGTTCACAATAAGTAATAGCGCATTGTTTTATTAAGCTTTATTTGTCACGTTTTGTCGTATAGCCTTGTCTATCTAATTGGAATTTTGACTAAAAGGAAATAATCATGAAGCTACATTTATTTTTTCCCGTTGCGGCTTTAGCTCTTACAGCCTGTTCAACTACTAACAGCAATTCACTAACATCGACGCATGCTAATTTAGACTCATCAAGTAATCAGGTGTGCTTCTACATTCAAAGACCAGGATGGCAGCTCAAAGAGAAACATTGCACTTCTGCCCAAGCTTATGCAAAACATAATGCTTCTTTTTTGCCCGCTAAATCCCAGGCTGTATACACAAATTCGATATCGGTTGATAAGTTGCCAAATTCTAGTAAATAATCTTTGAAATCTTTGACGTGTTCATTAACTGTTACATATTCAGTTACAATTCTTATATATCGGTTTGCTTATCTGTCTGATAACTTCACGTAACTTTACATAATTAAAGGGATAGTCATGTTAAAAAAATTGTCATTTTTATCAGTAATACTTTTTGTTTCAGCTTGCGCCACTCAATCACCTGTAGCAGGTGAAAACGTATCTTCAGACGCAGAAAAAGTTGCCAGCAACGATTCTGACCGTGAAATTATTTGTAAGCGCACACAAAAAGTAGGCACTCACTTCAAAACCAAGCAATGTTGGACTAAAGAAGATTATGAAGATCTACAAGAAAAAAGCCGACAAGCTATTGAAAACGCCCAAGGTTCTAGTATGACTGGTCCGGAAGGACGCTAAATAAAATCAGAAAAGGCTACCTAGGTAGCCTTTTTTTATTCTGCTCTTTTACTGCTTGATTATTGCATTACTAAAATCTGTAGACATTTCCCTTACCCACTCACGAGCCGATTTGGAATCTGATTCTTCATAAACATATAGATATATAATCTTTTCTTTAACGTGCAATACATTCAATCCCATGGTAGTGCTAACTGATTCCGATTGGCCATCTACCATCACATTACCTGTCATTAGATTCATAGCTGAAAAACGTTGGCCTTGGTTATAAAAAATCTCCAGTGGAACGTTATCGGTAATCTTAGCGGCCATTTCAACAGAGTATTTATTACTAGCTTCCTTTGAACCCTTTTCAGCCAACTCATCTACTTTAGATTGAATTGCTTTAGTCATTTGCTCATATTGGTTGCCTAGAAAATTTCTTAACTGCTCAAATTCATTTTTGCTCACGGACCTATTTTTAGTTGGAATATAGGTCTGCATAACAATATATCTCTTATATTCCGGCTCAATACCTCTTATTTCAGCATCAATATCACTGTTTTCTATTTTAATATCTAATAATTCATTAGATGGCGGTACAAAGTTCAAAAGGATTTCATACATCATATGGTTCTGGCCAATACTCTGAAATCCTTCTACTTGCGGTAAATTAATTTCTGTATCGCCAATAACAATCATATCTTCTGCATATGCAATTGATGTAATTAATAAGGTAAACCCCAAAAGTATGTTTTTTATCATTTCCATTTCTCCACAACTTCCTTAATTCTGCCTTCACGGCGTCCAACATGATCTTTTATTTGTTGCGCTAACTCACTTTGTTTCTTTTCTTTATCGGTTTCGATGATAAGTTCTGGCACTTCCGCCGGCACCCGTTCTTCGTCAAAGGCTACCAGTGTGAAGTGTGCAGTTGTACTTAAGACATCACCTTCCTCGCCACCTTTATCGACAAAAACATCGGTACGCACCATCATTGATGTCCTGCCTACCAGAACTACTTTGGCAACGGTCTTAATACGATCACCGACAAAGATGGGTTTTTTGAAAATGACTCGCTCTACGGACGCGGTGGATACGGTTTTTTCTGCATATCGGATAGCTGCCATGGCAGCTGTGGTATCCATAATCGCAAGCAGCTCACCACCGAACATGTTGCCATAAGGATTACTTTGGTTGGGGAAAACGAAGTTCCAGGTTTCAATTTCTTCCGCTTTTTTCTTGATTCGTTCTGTCATAATCCATGCCTACTGGTTTAAAAAATTAATCATAGGTTGCCATATTCCGTTAACGATTTCCTGCTTTTTCCGAAACAGCCCAAAGTGTCCAATTTTTTTCAGGCCCACATCTTGTGGCAGTATGTATTGTGTTTCGCGGTGACTGTTAGAGTAGTGCGCCAACAATGCATCTCTTGAAGACTGAGGAGCATACCAATCGTCTGAAATGGTTAAAGCATAAATCTCCGCTTTGATATTTTTATACCCTGTTAAGTCCAGCCCATGCTTTGCGGTGAACAGATAATCTTCTGACTTTGCCCATTCGACCCATTGCTTTACGGCGTGTTTTGGCACGGGTATTGGGCCGAGCATTTTTGAATGAAAAAAGTCACCTCGCTGCAATAACATCATCAATGGCATTAAGCCATACCACATGGCCGCCAAAAGGTATTTTTGAGCACCAAGCCAGGCTCGCCAGGCGCCTACTCCAGTAGCTGCCAGGATGACTCTATAAAACTTATCACAAGAGGGCGCCAACCCCAGAATTTGTCCACCTGCGCTATGACCAAGGTAGTAAAGCTGTTCAGGCCGATAGTTTCGTTCTACATATTGAATGACACCCTCCAGATCCAGCTGTCCCCAATGCTGCATCAGCATCTCTTGAGCTGGCATAAGGCCGGTTTTCGATTCACCAATTCCTCGATAATCAAAAGTCAGGCAACTGATCCCCTGCTCAGCAAAATAATTAGTGATATGCTTATAGTACTGCTGAGGGACACCAAAAGCAGATCCTATTATCAGATACTTCTTGGAGTCTGTTTGGTTGTGAGCTGGATAGATCATGGCCGATAGCTCAAAGCCATCGGTTGCCTTTATGGTGATTCTTTGGTGGGGGTAAGACAAAACAACTTCCGTTCAGGTTTATAAAAGACCATAAATACCTGATATGCATAAAAAAGGCCAGTGGTCTGGCCTTTTAATTATTGCTGAGCAAATACTTTTTGCAGTAACTCTGTGGTTCTGGCCACAGGATCGCGCCTGATTTTAGCCTCTTCTTGAGCAACCAGAGTAAACAAACCGTCCAATGTTTCAGTCATTACGTAATCTTCAATATCAAGATTGGGTTTGTCGGTGAATGGAATATTGTCATAGGTGGTTAATAGCCGGCGGTAATCGCTGTAAAAACCGACCTTTTGCATGTTATTGCTGATGATAGGAGCAAATTTTTGTTCCAGCTGGCGTGCGGTTTTATTTCTAAAATACTGTGTCGCCGCATTGTCTCCACCGCGTAGTATTCCCCAGGCGTCCTGCACCGTCATACCAGATATCGCAGTAAAAAACACCTGTTTGGCTTCACCAGAGGCCTGCTCGGCAGCTCGATTCATCTGTAGTTCGAATTTATCCACATAAGAGCCAAGCCCAATCTGCCTGACTTTAGTTGCTACATCGCTGAACTGCTCCGGAACCATGATTTTTATCAGCGGGTTATTACTGAAACCACCGGTTTTGTTGGTTTTGAAAACGGCATGTTCGGTACCTACTTCCAGGGCTTCCTTCAAGCCAGCGACAACGGTTTGTTCGGATAAAGGTTGATTGGCTCCACCCAAAGTATCCAATACTCGTTGAACATCAGTTGTTTTACAGGAGCTTAGCGTTATTAACGCTATCAATAATATTGAGATTTTAATTGGCCTAAGCATGATAAATACCTGAATAATGAGATAACACATCATACAAAAGCTACCGCCAAGGCTCTAGCCTTGAACCAGCCAAATGGTAATTGGTATACAAATCACTGACAGCAACGTTGAAATGGCAATAGTGCTATGGGCCACCTGACGATCCGCCTCAACAGCTTCGACAAATGGCATCACACTGATCCCGGTCGGGCAGGCAGCCAATATCACCAATGAGATTAGCGTTACATCATTAAGCTCCATCACCCAGCGTCCAAAACTATAGACCACCAACGGCAACAGAATCAGCTTGATTGTCGTGATTAATGCCGTCTTCTGCATCAGTGACGCTTTAATCTTACCCATCTGCGCCAGCGAGCTGCCCAGAATGATAAGCGCCAGCGGCAGGGCTGCATCAGAGACCATCTCAAGCGGAGTCATCAGCTGGGCGGGCAGTTTGATTCCAGAGTAATTAAAAGCCAATCCCAGGAGCAGCCCAATAATCACTGGATTACTGAACAGGCTCAGACTGGCCTTAAACTTAGATGGGGTAACATTAACCTTGGTTGAAAACAGGTAAAAAGCGCTGAACAGGATCAGGCTATGTGCTGAAATCACCGCCAGCGTAATCGTCAAACCCTGTTCTCCAGCTACTGACAATATCACTGGGATACCTACCAGCACGTTATTGGAGAAGGTCGAAGTCAGTGCCATGCGGTGATTAATCAACAGCGCTACCGCGACAAAAACTACAAGCACCGGAACAAAATAGGCAATCAGAGTCTGTCCAACGTCCTGTAAACCACTGCGATAGACACTAACAAACAGAAATACAGGAACAAAAACTCGGAACACCAGCTTTGATAGTTCTGGGAAAAAAGCATCGCTGACATAATCGGATTTGACCAACAGAACGCCAATAATCACCACCAGGGCGATGGGAATAATGGCGTCCAGAATGAGCATCTATGCTTTCTCTTTTTTACTTAGCTAAGTAACGACAAATGTCTTTAGCGAAATAGGTCAGGACTCCATCGCAGCCAGCACGCTTGAAGCTCATCATCGCTTCCATCACGATCTGCTCTTCATCCAGCCAGCCATTGGCAGCGGCGGCTTTGATCATGGCGTATTCACCGCTCACCTGATAGGCAAAGGTGGGTACTTTAAATTCGTCTTTAACACGACGGACGATATCCAGATACGGCATACCGGGTTTGACCATCACCATATCCGCTCCTTCTTCGATATCGAGCGCAACTTCATGAAGTGCTTCATCATAATTAGCCGGATCCATCTGATAGGTCTTCTTATCTGCTTTACCCAAAGCACCCGCAGAGCCGACAGCATCGCGGAACGGTCCATAGAAACTCGATGCATATTTAGCCGCATAAGACAAAATCATGGTATTCACATAATCTGACGCTTCCAACGCCTCGCGAATGGCGCCAATACGACCATCCATCATATCCGAAGGGGCGACCACATCAGCTCCCGCTGCCGCATGACTGAGGGCCTGCTTTACCAATACCTCTTTGGTGATGTCATTGAGAATATAACCATTATCGTCAATGATCCCATCCTGACCATGCGAAGTATAAGGATCGAGAGCGACATCCGTAATCACGCCCAATTGCGGGAATTGAGCTTTGATGGCCTTGACCGTTGTTTGTACCAGTCCCTCAGGGTTATAGGCTTCTTCAGCTTCCAATGATTTCTTGGCAGCATCGATCACAGGAAACAGGGCAATTGCCGGAATGCCCAAATCGACGATTTCCTGGCATTCCTCAAGTAACAAATCGAGTGTTTTACGCTCCACACCAGGCATGGAGGCCACGGCTTCTTTCTTATTGTTACCTTCCAGCACAAAAACAGGATAGATTAAATCTTTTGCAGAAATGCTGTTCTCACGCACCAGATCGCGGCTGAATGCCTGTGATCTAATACGACGTAATCGGCGACTGGGGAAAAATCCGCTATTCATAGTTTCTACCTTATTTCTCAACTATTGGTTGAGCCAATCTTTTGGTTTCAAATAATACTCTGTCAGTTCAGCTTCGCGACTGCCTGCTTCTGGCTGCCAGTTATAGCGCCAGCGTACTTCACTAGGCAGTGACATCAGAATCGATTCGGTACGACCTCCTGTCTGTAAGCCAAACAAGGTACCACGATCCCAGACCAAATTAAATTCCACGTACCGACCTCTGCGATATAGCTGGAAATCACGCTCAGCTTCGGTAAAGGGCTTTTTTTTCTGCTTGGCTAATATAGGGCGATAGGCTTTGATGTAGTGATCGCCCACTGACTGCATAAATGCAAAACACTGCTCAAAATCCCAACCCGTCTGTTCACTATTCAAGTCATCAAAAAATAAACCACCGATACCGCGATGCTCATCTCGATGTTTTAAATAAAAGTACTCATCGCACCATTTTTTATATTTGTCATAAACGTCTTCACCAAATGGAGCACAGGCAGCTTTGGCCTGCTGATGCCAGAATATGCAATCATCTTTATCCGCATAATAGGGGGTTAAGTCAAAACCCCCACCAAACCACCAAATTGGCTCTTCACCTTCTTTTTCTGCAATGAAAAAGCGGACATTCATATGTGATGTTGGTGCAAAAGGGTTCTTGGGATGTATGACTAATGAGACACCCATCGCCTTAAAACTTCTCCCCGCCAATTCAGGTCGATGTGCGGTAGCCGAAGCGGGCATATTAGTGCCTTCAACATAGGAATAATTAACGCCACCTTTTTCAATGATGGCGCCATTTTCCATGACCCGAGTCAGGCCGCCACCGCCCTGTGGACGCTGCCATTCGTCAACGATAAAGTCTTTTTCACCATCTTCTTCGGCTAACTGCTGACAAATGTTCTTTTGTAAGCCCAACAAATACTGTTGAACCTCTTCAATATTAATATTCTGCATATAAAATTCTTAAGCTCTTAATAATTCTCGGGTTTGGGCATCTACTATTGATGAAGGTCGCTTATTACCGCCGGTCGGGCCGACAAGGATCATATCCAGTTCAGCACCTAGCTTACTGCGAACCTCTTCTGCGCTTCTCATTGCAGGCTGGCCGGCCCGATTTGCGCTGGTTGAAACCAGAGCGCTGTTTGCAGCGTCACACAAAGCTTTGACATAAGGATTATCGCTTAGGCGAATGGCAATTTTGTCATGCTCACCACGCAACAGGGGAGAGACCTCTTGTTTGACGGGCATCAGCCAGGTCACCGGACGCTTATGTTTTTCTTGAAAGCAGTCTATCAGTTTCAGTCCATCTTCACTAAGGTAAGGCTCAATCTGCTCAACCCTTGAAGCCACTAAAATCAAGCCTTTCTGCCAGGGGCGTCGCTTTATATCTAGAATTCTCTGTATGGCCTTTGTGGCTTTTGGATGACAACCCAGACCATACACAGCCTCGGTTGGATAGGCAATAACTCCACCCTGACCAATAATCCGGGCGGCAGCATGCAATTTGAAAGTATTGATATAGGCCAAACCTAGTCCTAATTGAGAGTCCTAACTGAAAGTCCTAAATGAAGTGTATGAAGAGTTGACCTCATTGTAACCAAGGTTGATACGCTTCAAACCTTTCGACTTAGTGGCTGGTCATTGAAATTAACGTCAATTTTACTGGCTTGTTCATGCTTTGTGTAGGCTTTTTAGCCGAACCCACCAGAATCATAAAGCGATACCGTTACTCGTTGTACTGCTCTGACTATTCGACTTCCAACTTTTCTATTTTTTCTAATTTTGCTTTCAAGCTGGCCTTAGATAATTCACCCAGATGCGCATCTACCAGTTCGCCTTGCGCATTAATAAACAAAGTTGTTGGTAATGCTCTACTTCCTATCTGATAGCCTAATACACCTCGTGTGTCAGCCATGACATTACCCAAAGCAAGATCTTCCCGACTTAGAAACTGCTCAATGACTTCAGAATGCTCGCCTTGATTAACAAACACAAAACCAACATCAGTCATCTCCTGCTGTGCTTCTTGTAATACCGGCATTTCTCGTCGACAGGGTGGACACCAGGTAGCCCACAGATTGATCACTCTTGGCTTGCCTTGCTCTACCTTATTCAAATCTACCGCAATACCATCCAATTGCTTGACCATGATCGCCGGCAACTGTTGAGCAGTATAATTCAGCATACGCAAAGAGAAAGTAGTGATTCCCCATACACAAAATCCAACCAAGTAGGCTTTGATTAATGCTTTGCATGCTTTCGGCTGTTTCCAGGCAAAAACAATTAAGGACACCAGGCCAACGATGATTGCCGTCCAGGCATCAAACCCACCGTCTCGGATATCAATCATTGACCATAAATCTTGCTGGTATTCTGCCCAGTATTGAACGACAAAGCTGATTCTTGCAGCAAGCATGGACAGAATAAAAATTCCGGCAATACTGCCATCAACTGATACTTTGTCTTTCTTTGCCGCAAAGGCACCCACAATAAAGGTAATGGCTAGACAGACTAGAATTAACAAGCGGTCAATGGGCAGGCTAATTGGACCAATTGAAAGTGACATCATAGATTTTTCTAAATAACTTTTGGCAGTATCTTACGCCACCATTGGTAGATTTCTCGTCAATGGGCTGTAAAGGTTAGGTAAAACAGTCTTTGTTTCGAATTCTAGAGATTAAAAGTCAGTTGAGTAGTCAGTGGCTACTGTTGAAAGAGGTGTACGGCAGATGGCCGCTGTGGTGTAGTCCGAGACTCTAATGAGTCTTAAAAAACTGATTAATGAGGCTCAGATCTACTTTCCAGATTTTCTACCCAGGCAAACTCGGCATCTCGATCCTGAAGATTAAACAGGACCATCATGACCACCCAGCGTAGGCGATCCAGTTCGGTTTCAACGTCTTCTTGTGGGCCCAGCGCCAACATACGATCAATGACCATTTCTCGAGCTTGCGGGTCAAGAATCCCTCGCTGCTCAAAGTACAGGATCATGCCTTGGGCATCTGCTGACAATAGCAACTGCTCCTGCGGCGAAAATACGCGCATGGAATCGGTTACCAAATCTTCAGATTTACTGGACTCAGACGTGATTTCAACCAAACCATCAAGCCAATCGATAGCCCCTTTGATTTCACCATCGGTAAAACCAACGTCTTCTAGGGCTTCAATGAGTGAGTCATTGGCGAGAATATGATTGCTTTCTTCGTCTTGGAAGTTTTCAAAGATATAGAGTAGTACGTCGAGTACGTCTTCTTTCATTTAGCTCTCTTCTGTGGTTACTGGCCAGGCCAGGTTAAAAAGCTAGAGTAAAGCTAGATATACTACATAGTTGCTGTACTGTTGCTTAACGGACACGCTGATAGCCACCGGGCACACTAGCTATGTAGTTATTTAATTCTAACAACAATAACATGTGGCTGACTACCTCTATTTCAAGCCCGCTACGCTGAATAATGGTATCGACACTGGTGGTACTATCATCAACAAACTCAAGCATATCCTGATATTCTTTTTCTAAAACAAACTCTTGTGGCTCATCTTGTTGATTGTGTTCTGTCTGCCAGGTTGCCAGCGCACCCAGTTCTTCAATTATTTCTTCTGCCGTTTCAACTAATTTAGCGCCCTGCTTGATTAAACTATGACAACCACGGGCCAAAGTATTGTGAATAGAGCCTGGAATTGCGAACACTTCGCGACCCTGCTCCATTGCCAGCCTTGCCGTTATCAATGAACCACTGCGAATAGCTGCCTCGACCACTAAAGTACCAAGGCTCATGCCGCAGATAATTCTGTTACGAACGGGAAAATTACTCGCTTTTACAGGAGTTCCCAAGGGAAACTCGGATACCAGTGCTCCTTGCTGACTGATTTGAATGGCCAACTCCTTGTGTCGTGCAGGATAAATCCTGTCCAAACCAGTTCCCACGACAGCTATTGTCGTTTGGCCATTATCCAGTGCCGCCTGATGAGCGATTCCATCCACTCCTAACGCCATTCCGCTGGTGATGACGGCTCCCGCGCTGGCTAATGTCTTGGCAAACTCACGAGTATTTTCTTTGCCTTGAGCGGTAGGATTTCGACTGCCCACGATCGCAATCTGGTGAGCTTTTAAAAGACTCTTATCCCCATGCACGAACAGCAGTTTGGGTGGATCAGGAATTTCTTTTAATAAAGCTGGGTAATCTTTGCTTGTGATAGGAATCAGGTGCTTAAAATCAGAATCAAACCATTCCAGATCCTGATCAATTAATTCATCAGTCACTGAGCCCAGCTTTTTAGCTAGCCCGGGACGGAATCCATGCTCTTGTAATGATTGATCGGATAATTCAAATAAACGGGCAAGTGAATTGCCGGCTTCTAAAAAAGCCAAGAGTTTATTTGCACCAATATTAATATGAGAAAGCGCCAACCAGTGGCGCAATTCGACTTGTTCCATAATGTTTAACCACCGTCCTTGGTGATGAGATCTCTTAATTTGTTAACTTTTAGTTTAAATACTTTCTATAACCAGTTTAAAAACTAGTAAGGGTTACGTGCAATATCAAACAAATGAATTGGACGCGTTGCATTCATGATCAGAGCCAAACTAACTTTGTCATAGGTTCTGAAAATCATCAAAGTGCCTGCATGCTCTTCAGGCAAAGTGACTTCAGCATCACCACCACGTTGAGCAGCGATTTCATCGTGAATTTTTTTTCCACGCTGATATACGCTCAATACATGACCTTCTTCTAAGCCATCACGTGACCCTTTGTTTAGGGTTACTACATTGTATTGACCAATCTGAGTAACACCGTCATATACAGAAATAATCTGTGCTTTAATATCAGTTTCCGGAGCACGTGGCGCATAAACTGGTGGCAATGGATTTTCATTGCGAGGAAGAGCCACATCACCTTTTTGAACTTCTAATTTAGATTTTTTGATTGTCAATGTAGCCGGATCGCCTTCGCGGCTAATGTTACCGTTTGCCAGGTAGCGAGCTTCAACACCCAATAGTTCATCGGTTTCAGGATCGCGATATTCTTTACCCTTACGATATAAGCCATAAGAACTTCCTGAACCAGAGCTCAAACCACGAATATAAACGCGATCTCCAAAAGCGCCCGCTATTCTTCGGCCTTCTTCTAACTCAAGAATGTAAGGAGCTGTATCGAATACAGAAGGATCAACCACCATCTCATCAATCAGATAAGGCTTGATCATGCTTAGTGGAATGGTAGTAATCGCATCGCCTTCAGAAAGGACACGCGCTTCTGGACGAAGTTTGATAGTACCGTCGCTTGCTTTAACAATGTACGGCTTACCGTCGATATAAACTAACTTCAGGATGTCGCCAGGATAAATTAGATGAGGATTCTCAACTTTAGGATTAACATGCCAGATTTCCGGCCATAACCATGGATCGGTCAGGAAAGTTGCCGAAATATCCCACAAGGTATCACCTTTTTGGACCACATAAGTGTCTGGATGATTGTCACGCAACTCGGCTGTCTGCGCGATCCCCCCAAATAAGACCGCTACCGAGGCAGTCAAAGCAATTATTAATTTTTTCATGGCTTTCCTTTGTAATTAACTGATATCGGATCCTATTGCGCTTACTATACCTCGAAAAAAAGCAATAGGAAATAGCCAAAACCCGACCATCCAGCCAGCCTACAGGCCTTATCTGACAAGGTCAAAGTCTAAAAGGATCATCATCTTATCAACATTTCTTATCACATTACTACAACTTAATCACAGTCTAATCATAATTTTAAGCACTATCGCATTGATTTACTCTTTAAAATGGTCTTTGTCGTCTTAATTTATTATGATCTGATTCCCTGATGACACAGATTACAGAATCAATGGCTATTTTAGAGATTTTAGAGTTCCCTGATCCTCGTTTACGCACTAAGGCAAAGCCTGTTACTGACTTTGGAGAGGAACTGCAGCAGCAAATAGATGATATGTTCGAAACCATGTATGCCGCACCGGGTATTGGTCTGGCCGCTACTCAGGTTAATATCCATAAACAGTTTTTCGTGATCGACGTGTCCGAAGATAAAAGCGAGCCACTGGTTTTCATCAACCCAGAAATTGTTGAAAAACGTGGGGTTGAGGAAATGGAAGAGGGCTGTCTATCTTTTCCGGGTGTGTATGCCAAAGTTCAGCGCGCTAATGAGATTGTAGTCAAAGCACTTGATCGTCATGGCAAGCCATTTGAAATCGATACCGGTGAGCTATTAGCGGTCTGTATTCAACATGAGAATGATCATATCGAAGGAAAGCTGTTCGTTGATTACCTATCGCCCTTGAAACGTA
This sequence comes from Kangiella profundi, assembly GCF_002838765.1. NCBI lineage: Bacteria > Pseudomonadati > Pseudomonadota > Gammaproteobacteria > Kangiellales > Kangiellaceae > Kangiella > Kangiella profundi. The sequence goes on from NZ_CP025120.1 coordinate 2,622,537, forward strand.
ATAGAATTCGCAAAATGCTGGAAAAACAGCAGAAGCAGCAACAGTAAGCACTCACATGCCTCAACCTTTAAAAGTTATTTTTGCCGGGACTCCCGACTTCGCCGCCAGTTCATTGTCCGCAGTTCTAAACAGTCACCACCAAGTTGTAGCCGTTTATACACAGCCAGACCGCAAAGCTGGCCGTGGCAAAAAAGTCACCATGAGCCCGGTCAAAGAGCTAGCTCAGGAACACCATATTCCTGTTGAACAACCCCTGAACTTTAAGTCAGAAGAATCATTAAACCAACTGGCCAGTTATCAGGCAGATGTGATGGTGGTAGTCGCTTATGGTCTATTACTTCCACAAAAGGTTCTTGATACCCCCAAGCTAGGCTGTATTAATGTTCATGGATCCTTGTTGCCACGCTGGCGGGGCGCCGCACCGATCCAAAGAGCTATCCAGGCTGGCGATAAAGAAACCGGTATCACCATCATGCAGATGGAGGCGGGGCTAGATACCGGCCCGATGCTTATGACCGCTTCCACACCCATTAGCGAACAAGATACTGGCGCTTCCTTGCATGACAGGCTAGCAGAAATGGGTGCAAAGCTATTAGTCAAAGCGCTGGATGATATCGCTGATAATAAACTGCAAGCCACTGTGCAGGATGATCAGCTTGCAACCTACGCCCATAAACTAAACAAAGAAGAAGCCCAAATCGACTGGCAGAAAAGCGCACAAGAGCTGGATCGCACCATACGCGCCTTTAACAGCTGGCCGGTAGCCTATAGCCAATTGGACACTAATACGGTGAGGGTCTGGCAAGCAAACATCGTTGACCACTCAAGCAATGCAGCGCCTGGTACTATTCTAAAGGCAGACGGCAATGGCATTCTGGTCAGTTGCGGTGAGGGGTGTCTGTTACTCACCCAACTGCAATTACCGGGTTCCCGAGCCATGTCGGTTAAAGATCTGCTGAATGCTCCTAAAAACCAGCAATTATTTGCTCCTGGCCATCAGTTTGCTACTCTGTAAGTAGTAGCTTCTAAATACTCTCACTGACAAGCTTTACATATTCGTTGTAGTAGCCAAGGATTAATTGTGTCTTTAACGCCAAACCCACAGCTTTTCAAAGGCCAGCAGCTGCGAAAGCAAGCCTGTCTGGCGTTACATGCAATTGCCTTTGAAGGTCGCTCCGCCAATGATGTGCTGAATTCTATATGCTTTGAACAGGGATCCGATAATGGCCTGTTTCGTGCACTGGTGTTAGGCAGTTGCCGTTACTTTATCCGGCTTGAGGCGATCGCCAACCAGTTACTACAAAAACCATTTAAACCTAAAGATAGTGACCTATTGTGTCTGATTGTTCTTGGTCTGTATCAACTAGAATACAGCCGAGTTCCGGACCATGCGGCTATCTCTGAAACCGTTGCCGTCTGTCAGCAGCTTAAGAAAAACTGGGCTACCAATGTCGTTAATGGAGTTCTGCGCAATTTCATCCGACAGAAAGCTGACTTGCTCACCAAAGTAGATTCAAACTGGGACACAAAATTTGCATTGCCCGATTGGCTTATTTCCATACTGAAACCTTATTACAAAGGCCAGATGGAGTCTCTGATGAGCGCCATTAACAAACAGGCTCCGATGACGCTCAGGGTTAATCGTCAAAAAATTGGTCGTGACAGATACCTTGAGCTTCTTCTGGAACAGGGTCTAGCCGCAACCACACACCCGATTGCAGGCAATGCTCTTGTGCTAGAACACCCTGTGAGTGTTGAACAGTTGCCGCACTTTGCTGATGGCTTTGTTTCTGTTCAGGATGCCGCCGCTCAACTGGCCGCAGCTATTTTATCGCCTGCTCAGAATAGTACCGTGCTGGATGCCTGTGCTGCTCCCGGGGGAAAAACCTGTCATTTACTAGAGCTTTATGAATCGATTGAACTAACGGCCTGTGATATTGACCATGAGCGTTGTCAGCGAATTTCAGAGAACCTGTTGCGTCTGCAGCTACGGGCCAAAGTGGATTGCCAGGATTTAACTGACAGCAATTATTCTGACGAACATTTCGATGCGATATTGCTGGATGCTCCTTGTAGTGCTACTGGCGTCATTCGTCGTCATCCAGATATCAAACTGTTGCGCAAGGCGAGCGACATTGACCAGCTCGTTGAGCTACAACAGCAAATCCTCGAACATTTATGGTCCAAGCTAAAGGCCGGCGGCCGTCTTTTATATGCAACCTGCTCGATTTTACCGCAGGAAAATGAGCAACAAATTGGCCAATTTCTTGAGCGACATTCTAATGCCACACTGATTCCTTTAGCCCCAGAAATCCAGCAGCTGTCTCACTCTAAAACTGGTTGTCAGCTGATTCCAGGGCAATTATCAATGGATGGCTTTTATTACGCACTGCTGGAAAAAGCCACCAATTGAGCAAAAAACCCTTTAGATCAGTTGCTTATAGCGTTAGCATAGGCAAAGTTAAGCGAATAATAAGGCAAGGATCTTAATTGTCGTTATGAAAATCATCATTCTCGGAGCCGGACAGGTAGGCACAACCCTGGCGCTTAATCTGGAAGGCGAAGATAACGACATCACGCTGATCGATACTGATAGCAAGCGTTTGCGCGATATCCAGGATCATCTCGACCTGAGAACCATTACTGGTCATGGCGCCTATCCAGACGTGCTTTATAACGCGGGTATCGAAGATGCTGACATGCTGGTTGCAGTGACCAACAGCGATGAAGTTAATATGATCGCCTGTCAGATCGCACACAGCCTGTACCAGACTCCTACTAAAATTGCCCGAATTCGCTCGCCCAATTACCACAATAAAGACATCATCTTTAAAGATAATCATATCCCGGTGGATGTGGTCATCAGTCCTGAAAAGCTGGTTACGCAATACATCACCCGTTTGATTGAAAATCCCGGAGCTTTTCAGGTGCTGGATTTTGCCGAGGGTAAAGTGCGTCTGGTGGCGGTTCGCGCCTACTATGGCGGGCCATTAGTGGGTAATGCCTTATCCGAGCTAAAACACCACCTTCCCAACGTCGATACTCGGGTTGCCGCTATTTTCCGTCGAGGCGCACCTATTGTGCCGACCGGTCACACCATCATTGAAGCTGATGATGAGGTCTTTTTCCTGGCAGCCAAAAAACATATTCGCTCGGTAATGAGCGAGCTGCAACGTCTGGAAAAAAATTACACTCGAGTGATGATTGCCGGTGGCGGTAATATTGGTGAGGGTCTTGCTAAAGCTCTAGAGAGCAAAATGCAGGTCAAGATTATTGAGCGTAGCCCTGAGCGTGCTCAGGAACTTGCTGACGTCCTACACGATACGCTCGTTTTACAGGGCGATGTGTCTGATGAGGACATGCTTAAAGATGAGAACATTGGTGATTTTGATTTGTTTATCTCAGTAACCAATGATGATGAAGCCAATATTATGTCGGCTCTACTGGCCAAAAAGCTTGGCGTCCGTAAAACCATGGTGCTAATAAATCGCACCGCCTATGTGGATCTGATTCAGGGCCATCAGATAGATATCGCTATTTCGCCACAACAGGTCACTATCGGTAGTCTGCTTAAACACATCCGTCGAGGTTTGGTCTCTAACGTCTACTCTTTACGTCGCGGTGCTGCCGAAGCCATAGAAGCGGTTGCCAAAGGCAATGAACAAAGCTCGCTGGTAGTAGGGCGTACCATTGGTGAACTTCCTCTGCCACCAGGCACATCTATTGGCGCCATTGTGCGCGACGATCAAGTTCTCATCGCACACGAAAACATCATCATCCGTGAAAATGATCATGTAGTCCTATTCATGGTAGATAAAGCCTATATCCATGATGTTGAGCGCCTGTTCCAGGTCAACGTTACCTATTTCTAGTCCGGACTGACTGCATGCAATACGCAACCATCATTCGTATACTAGGCATCTTGCTGATGGTCTTCAGTCTGACCATGCTACCGCCTGCGATTGTTTCTGCTATCTATGAAGATGGCGGTGGTAGTGCCTTCATCAGTACATTTTTACTATCACTGATTACTGGTTTTGTCCTTTTCTGGCCAAAACGAAAAGCACGTGCAGAACTCAAAATTCGCGATGGCTTTTTAATTGTTGTTCTGTTCTGGACGGTACTGAGCACTTTTGGTGCAGTGCCTTTTATATTGGCTCAATCACTTCCAGTAAGCTTAGCTGATGCCGTTTTTGAGTCTTTTTCAGGTCTAACAACTACTGGCGCAACAGTTATTAGTGGTCTTGATGACCTGCCACACTCAATCCTGTATTACCGGCAACAGCTTCAATGGTTAGGCGGCATGGGTATCATCGTGTTAGCCGTGGCTATCCTGCCTTTGTTGGGTATTGGTGGAATGCAGCTATATCGCGCAGAAATGCCTGGACCCATGAAAGATAATAAATTAACACCAAGAATCGCCGGTACTGCCAAGGCACTTTGGTATATTTATTTAGGTATTACAATTGCCTGCGCTTTGGCCTATTGGCTTGCTGGAATGACCGCTTTTGATGCAATAGCCCATAGTTTTTCGACAGTAGCTATCGGTGGCTTTTCAACGCACGATGCCAGCATTGGCTTTTTTGATAGCCACGCCATAGAACTGATTTGTGCCTTCTTTATGTTTCTTGCCGGGATAAACTTTGCGCTTCATTTTATTTCCGTGCGTACCCTGACTATTCGGCCTTACCTTAAAGACCCAGAGTTTAAAGGCTATTTCGGCATATTACTGGTTATTATTCTAAGCTGCACGGCTGTCCTACTTTATTATCAAGTGTACGATTTTGATGATGCTTTGGTTAAAAGCATATTTCACTCCGTTTCTATTGCCACTACAGCCGGCTTTGCCAGCGCAGACTTTTCTGCATGGCCAACTTTGCTGCCAGTACTACTAATCTTTTCCAGTTTTATAGGTGCCAGCGCCGGTTCTACGGGTGGCGGGATGAAAGTAATTCGTGTCTTGCTGTTATTTAAGCAGGGGATGCGTGAGATTAAACGTCTTGTACACCCCAATGGAATTTTCCTGATAAAGCTTGGTAAGACATCAGTCAGCGACAGGGTAGTACAGGCCGTATGGGGGTTCTTTGCTACTTACGTTGTGCTTTTTGTCCTGCTTATGCTTATTCTTCTTGCAGATGGACTGGACCAAATTACCGCATTCTCCGCCGTTGCGGCTTGTATGAACAACCTGGGTCCAGGATTGGGTGATGTAGCTGTCAACTATAGTGGCTTAAGTGATCTGGCAAAATACGTGCTCAGCTTCGCGATGCTTTTAGGGCGTCTTGAGATATTTACATTGCTTGTTCTATTCACGCCCTATTTTTGGCGACGTTAATTATTCCTATTTTCGATAAACGTTTTTTGAGCCATCTTTAGTGGTTTTAAAGCGCTTATATGACCACTGATACTGTTCTGGGAATCGTCTAATGATGTTTTCCAAGTGCTGATTTACTTTCTCTGCATAAATTAATTCATCAAGTTCTGGATCTATATCCAATGGTTCCAGATGAATATCAAACTTACCCGTTTCATTTCTGATAGCGGCTATTTGAAAAACTTCTGCATTACTTTTCTGCTGAACTTTTTGTACCAAAGTCATGGTTAGCGCTGGCTGGTTAAAGAAAGGTACGAACACACCTGCGCGTCGACCAGGTTCCTGATCGCTTAGAATTGCTGCAACCTGGGCCTGTTGCAGTGCTTCAATAAGATGAAGTACACCCTTGCTGTTGCCTTTAACCATGGTGGTTTCATTTTTACAGCGACCTTTGCAGATAACTTCGTCCATTTCCAATTGGCGAGGAGGGCGGTACATACAATGAAACTTATAGCGACTGCCAAGGTAATATAGGGCTACTTCCCAATTCCCAAGATGCGCACCCGTGATTAGCACACCCTTTCCACTTTCTAATGTTGCTTTAACCGCTTCTTCACCATAAACATTATCGAGCCATTTCTCAGCATCTTTTCTACACCAAACTTTGGCTGCTTCTGTAAATAGTCGGCCTGTATTAATCAAGCTTTGATGAATGATTTCCTGCTGCTGTTCTTTAGTCAGTTCTGGTAGACAAAGCTCAATATTGGTTTTACTGGTTATATAGGCTCGACTTTTGGTCCAACGACTCATTTTGGCAAATAAATATGCTATCCAGCGACCGACAAAAACCGGCAGCACAGAAAATATTCGAATCATGCTACGGATTAAAAATACTTTTGTTGGGCTGGAAGTAACTGCTTTACCTTTTGCCATTAATTATCTGCCTATAGAAAAAATGCCGGCGAACCGGCATTTATTATAACTTGAATATTATTTATTGTGCTTTTTCCATTGGGAATTTGCTCAACATATAGTCCAGCTTTTCGTAGCTTTCAATCTTGTACTTCTGATTCACCACGAACATTGGGAAACTCATCACCTTGAATTCACGGGCTAGTTTTTTAGCATGTTGAACTTTGCTTTCCACAGCAAATGAGCTGTAGGCTTTTTCAAATTCTTCCTGTGAAATACCAGCTGCTTGGAAAATTGGAATTAAATCTTCTTTCGATTTAATGATTTTTTTCTGTGCATGCCATTGATTAAAGATTGCAGGATGTACTTTATCCAGCACGCCTAATACTTCTGCTGTGTAGTAACCATAGGTCAAATGAGGCACCTGAGGTAAAAACACCGGAACTTGTTTGAATTCAACTTCTTCAGGCTTAGTTGGTTCCCATTTATGCAAAAAGCCTTCTACGTTGTAGCAGTGTGGGCAAGTATATGAAAAGAATTCCATGACTTCTGGTTTGTTGACGCCTTTAGCACCAGAAATAATCGAGTAATCTTTGCCTTCTTTCGCTTCACTAGCAGTATTTGCTTCTGCACAAGCTACTTGAGTTAATGCTAATAGTGCTAAAGCAGCACCAAATAATGTTTTCAATTTCATTGATGTCTCCGGTTATTCTACAGTTACAGATTTCGCCAGATTTCGTGGCTGATCAACGTCTGTACCTTTAATCACAGCTACATAATAAGATAACAACTGCATCGGTATTGTGTACACCATTGGTGCAGTTATTGCGTACTGACTCTTTATTGGAAAGACGGTTATACCATCAGAACTCTGAATATTAGCTGACTCATCGGCAAAAACAAAGAGTTGGCCGCCTCTTGAACGTACTTCTTCAATATTTGACTTAAGTTTCTCAAGCAAATTATCTTTCGGTGCAACCACCACAATTGGCATTTCTTTATCAATCAGGGCCAGTGGACCGTGTTTTAGCTCGCCAGCAGCATAGGCTTCAGCATGAATATAAGAAATTTCTTTCAATTTCAGGGCTGCTTCCATAGCAATCGGGTATTGCTGACCACGTCCAAGGAAAAGTGTATGGTGCTTTTCGGCAAAGGCTTCTGACAAGTCTTCAATTGCTTCAGCCTGTTCCAACGCCGACTGAATTTCATTGGGTAAATGCTCCAACGCATCGACAATTGACTTTTCTTTTTCCTCATCCAGACCCTGTGCCTTACCAATGGTAACCATTAATAACATCAACGAAACCAACTGGGCAGTGAAAGCCTTTGTTGAAGCGACTCCAATCTCTGTTCCGGCACGCGTTAACAAAGTAAAGTCTGACTCACGAACCATTGAGGAAGCAGGGGAGTTACATACCGTTAACGTTCCGAGGTAACCTTGCTCTTTGGCTTTTTTCAGTGCTGCCAAGGTATCAGCCGTTTCCCCAGACTGTGAAATCGTAATAAACAGACTATTTGGTAATATTGCAGTTTCTCGATATCGGTACTCACTGGCAATTTCCACAAGACATGGGATATTCAGATAATCTTCAATCCAGTATTTTGCTACCAGTGCCGCATGGTAACTGGTGCCACAGGCAATAATCTGTACAGCTCGGGTGTCCGCAAATACTTTATTTGCGTTTGCGCCCAGCGTTTCGATAATAATTTTATGATTAACCAAACGTCCTTCAAGGGTGTCATTGACTACCTGGGGCTGCTCAAAGATTTCTTTAAGCATGAAGTGGCGGTAACGGCCTTTATCTACTGCATCATGTTGAATATCAGACGTTTCGAACTCACGCTCAACCTGATTTCCATTACTGTCTAATATCGTTACGCCATCACGACGCACCTCGGCCACTTCACCTTCTTCAAGATAGATAAAATCACGGGTAACTGGTAATAATGCCAATTGATCGGATGCTACGAAATATTCACCGATACCTTTACCGATTACCAATGGGCTACCAGAACGAGCAACCACCATTTTATTTGGATCGTTAGCATCAATCGCAACAGTCCCGTAAGCACCATCGAGTTTTTTGGTGGTTTTCTGCAAAGCCTCTAATAAGCTAGAACTTGTTTTCAATTCCTCATGCAAACAGTGAGCCATCACTTCGGTGTCAGTATCTGATGCAAAGGTATAGCCTTTGGCTTTTAACTCATCACGTAGCTCGTCATGGTTTTCAATAATGCCATTATGAACCAGTGCAATATTATTTTCCGACATGTGAGGGTGTGCATTTCGCTCACTTGGCTCACCATGGGTTGCCCAACGAGTATGCGCTATACCCAGTCCACCTGGTAGAGGGGTTTCATTCAAGGCTTGCTGCAACTCAGATACCTTACCCAGGCGTCTTAATCGCTGAATTTCATTATCATTATAAATTGCAAGACCAGCTGAATCGTATCCACGATATTCCAATCGTTTCAATCCTTCTACTAAAATCTGGCTTACATCTCGCTGCGCAATTGCTCCAACAATGCCACACATTATTTCTTTTCCTCTATTTTTTTCTTAGTCTGTTTTTTAACAGGCCGTGCCCAGTTTTCAATGTGTTTTTGGGCAACACGGCTAATGCAAAGTTCACCTGCAGCAACATCTTTTGTAACTGTTGTGCCAGCACCTATGGTTGCGCCTTTGCCTACGCTAACTGGCGCAACCAGCTGGGAATCCGAACCAATGAATGCGTCATCTTCAATGATAGTCTTATATTTGTTGGCGCCGTCATAGTTACAGGTAATAACTCCGGCACCAATGTTTACACCAGTTCCGACCTCGGCATCACCGATATAGCTCAGGTGACTTGCCTTACTTCCTTGGCCCATTACTGTATTTTTTGTTTCTACAAAGTTACCGATAAATGCACCTTGAGATAACTGCGTGCCCGGTCTTATTCTTGCAAAAGGTCCTACCGAACACTCTGACTCAATGACCGCACCTTCGATAATACTGTTGGGCTTTATTATGCAATTGGTACCGATCTTTGAATTAATAAGGATTGAGTTAGCGCCAATCTGGCTTCCTCGGCCGATTGAAACATCACCCTCAATAATGACATTCACATCAATTACAACATCGGTAGCACAAATCAAATTACCACGAACATCAAATCGAGCTGGATCAATTAAGGTAATACCTTCATTCATCAGTTGCTCTGCTTGTTGCTGCTGAAAAGCTCTTTCCAGTTGTGCCAATTGGATACGGCTATTGACTCCTTCAACTTCAATGGCAGAAGAAGGGTGACAGGCTCTGACGCCTCCTTCTTCAGCAGCCATTGCTATAGTGTCTGTCAGGTAATATTCTCCCTGCGCATTGTTATTATCTATGTTAGATAACCACTGTTTTAGCTTGCCACTGCCGACCGACATAATACCGGTGTTTACTTCATTTATTGCAAGCTGATCCATGCTTGCGTCTTTCTGCTCTACAATGGCAGTTACCCGGCCGTCGCTGTTTCGAATAATTCGGCCATAACCAGACGGATCTTTCAGCTTTACAGTTAGTAGTCCGATGCCATCCTTAGGCTGAGCATCTATAAGCTGTTTAAGCGTTTCTTTTTGAATCAGTGGAACATCACCATAAAGCACAAGAACTTGATTACCTTCAACAACGTGTGGTAACGCCTGATCTACTGCATGGCCGGTACCTAGTTGCTCTGACTGTTCAGCAATAATAATATCCTGTTCAGCTACGCTGGATCTAACCTGCTCAATTTCATGTCCAGCGACAACAATAACTTGTTCAGGCTGCAGCTGTTGCGCAGCATCAATGACATGCTGAAGCATGCTTTTGCCGGCGATTTTGTGCAACACTTTTGGCATATTTGATTGCATGCGAGTTCCTTTACCCGCTGCCAAGATAACGATACTTAAACCCATAATATAGTCATTTTTCCTGAATAAGCGCGCATTTTACCATTAAAGTGTGATTTTGAATCCTTCTACTTCTAATTATTTAGACTGATTCAATTCTTTTGATTCACCCATAAAAAAAGGTGGCAAAGCCACCTTTAGTTCGGATCATAATTAAGTTTTACTTGCCTGATTTCTTGCGAATGGCACGTAATGTTCTTAACTGGGCTACTGCTTCTGCAAGTTCAGCCGCCGCTTTAGAGTATTCAATCTCTGAGCTTTGATCCTGAAGTGCTTCACGAGCCATTTTTTCCGCTTCCAGAGCTTTCGCTTCATCCACATCTTCTGCACGAACCGCCGTATCAGCAAGTACGGTTACAACGTGTGGTTGAACTTCAAGCATACCACCAGATACAAAGAAAAACTCTTCCTCGCCACCTGGTAACGTGACCTTGATTGGCCCTGGGTTCAGGGACGTTAGCAAAGGGGCATGGCCTGGCTCAACACCAAGCTCACCCAAGTCACCGTTTGCAATCAATCGCTCAACTTTACCAGAGAAGATTGATTCCTCGGCGCTAACGATATCCAAATGTACTGTCATTGCCATTAGGTCCCCCTAATTTTAGGGCTGGATTAAATATTTTTCGCCTTTTCAACCGCTTCTTCGATTGAACCGACCATGTAAAATGCTTGCTCAGGTAAGTGATCGTATTCACCGTTTAAAATACCTTTAAAGCCAGCAATGGTGTCTTTTAGCGATACATATTTACCTGGTGAACCTGTAAATACTTCTGCTACGAAGAATGGTTGTGACAAGAAACGTTGAATTTTACGAGCACGGGCAACGGTTTGCTTATCTTCTTCAGATAGCTCGTCCATACCCAAAATCGCAATAATATCTTTCAACTCTTTATAGCGCTGCAATACACCCTGTACACCACGAGCAACATCATAATGCTCGCTACCGATCACTAATGGATCAAGCTGACGAGAAGTTGAATCTAGTGGATCAACCGCAGGGTAGATGCCTAGCTCAGCGATTTGACGTGACAATACAACGGTCGCGTCCAAGTGGGCGAATGTAGTAGCCGGAGAAGGGTCAGTCAAGTCATCCGCAGGTACGTATACCGCCTGAATCGATGTAATCGAACCAGTTTTAGTTGAAGTAATACGTTCCTGAAGTACACCCATCTCTTCTGCCAGAGTTGGCTGATAACCTACCGCTGAAGGCATACGGCCTAGAAGTGCTGATACCTCAGTACCTGCTAGTGTATAACGGTATATGTTATCGATGAACAATAGTACGTCACGACCTTCATCACGGAATTTCTCAGCCATTGTCAAACCAGTCAATGCAACACGTAAACGGTTACCTGGTGGTTCGTTCATCTGACCGTATACCAATGATACTTTGTCGATAACGTTAGAATCTGTCATTTCGTGGTAGAAATCGTTACCCTCACGAGTACGCTCACCCACACCAGCAAATACTGAATAACCTGAGTGCTCAATCGCAATATTACGAATAAGCTCCATCATGTTTACAGTTTTACCAACACCAGCACCACCGAATAGACCAACTTTACCACCTTTCGCGAAAGGGCAAACCAAGTCGATTACTTTAATACCGGTTTCTAACAATTCGTTGGCAGGCGCTAGTTCTTCCAGCTTAGGTGCTTTACGGTGAATAGACATACGCTCTTGCTCACCGATAGGACCTTTCTGATCGATTGGGTTACCAAGCACGTCCATGATACGGCCGAGGGTTTCTTTACCCACAGGTACCTGAATTGGCGCGCCAGTATTCGTTGCTTCTAAGCCACGACGTAAACCATCTGATGAACCCATCGCAATACAACGAACAACACCGTCGCCTAACTGTTGCTGAACTTCTAGAGTCAACTCAGTTTCTTGAACGGTTAATGCGTCGTATACCTTAGGTACACTATCACGCGGGAATTCAACGTCGATAACCGCGCCGATAATTTCTACAATCTTACCTGTGCTCATATTGATTTCCTCAATCTTAAGCTTTAAAAACTTTTCAATAAATTATTGCGTTATACCGCAGCCGCACCTGCACAAATCTCAGAAAGCTCTTGAGTAATCGCAGCCTGACGAGCTTTGTTGTAAACCAACTCAAGATCATCAATAAGGTCACCGGCGTTATCAGATGCTGCTTTCATTGCAACCATTCTCGCCGCCTGTTCACATGCGATATTTTCAACCACTGCCTGATAAACCTGTGATTCTATGAAACGAACCATCAATTTATCTAACAAAGGTTTAGCTTCTGGTTCATACAAATAATCCCAGTGATGCTTAAGCTCGTCGTCTTGTCCTGCAGGTAGAGGTAATAACTGTTCCACCACAGGGCTTTGTGTCATTGAGTTAACAAACTCATTAGTCACAACGAACAAACGATCAATTCGCTTTTCATCGTAGGCTTTTAGCATAACTTTAACTGAACCAATCAGATCTTCGATTTCAGGGGTATCGCCCAGGTTCGAAGTCTTAGCAACAACTGATCCGCCAAACTTACGGAAGAAAGAAGTCGCTTTATTGCCGATTAGGCACAAGTCAATTTCGATATCCTGTTCAGACCAGGTTTTCATATCGTTTAATGCAGCTTTGAACAAGTTAATGTTCAAACCACCACATAAACCACGGTCAGTGGATATGACAATATATCCAACACGTTTTACATCTCTTTCAGAGATATAAGCATGTCGGTATTCTGGAGTACCTTGTGCAATGTGCTTGATCACGTTGCGGATTTTCTCGGCATAAGGACGAGAAGCCGCCATACGATCTTGCGCTTTACGCATTTTACTCGCAGCAACCATTTCCATTGCTGAAGTAATTTTTTGCGTATTTTTAATCGACCCTATTTTGGTACGAATCTCTTTAGCGCCTGACATAGTATGTTTCCAGTCTTAATCTAATTAATTGGTGAAAGCACAAAAGGGTGCATAGCACCCTGATGTATTTACCAAGTTTGGGTAGCCTTAAATTTGGTTACCGCTTCCTCAAGTTTGCCTGCAACTTCGTCGTTGTAATCACATTTTTCATTGATTTCTTTCAACAAGTCAGCGTGCTGGTTCTTGAAGTAATCTAACAATGCAGATTCAAAATCACCTACTTTGCTGATTTCAACATCTTTCAAGTGGCCTTTCTCAGCTGCATACAATGATACAGCCATCTCAGCTACTGATAATGGAGCATATTGATTCTGCTTCATCAATTCAGTTACGCGTTGACCATGCTCTAGCTGTGCACGAGTTGCATCATCAAGATCCGATGCGAACTGAGCAAATGCTGCAAGTTCACGATACTGAGCTAATGCAAGACGAACACCACCACCAAGTTTCTTGATGATTTTAGTCTGTGCTGCACCACCTACACGAGATACCGATAGACCCGCATTTACCGCTGGACGGATACCTGCGTTGAATAAGTCAGTTTCAAGGAAAATCTGACCATCAGTAATCGAAATCACGTTGGTTGGTACGAATGCAGATACGTCACCAGCCTGAGTTTCAATGATTGGCAATGCCGTCAAAGAACCTGTTTGACCTTTAACTTCACCATTAGTGAATTTTTCTACATAGTCAGCGTTAACACGCGCTGCACGCTCTAGAAGACGCGAGTGCAAATAGAAAACGTCACCAGGATATGCTTCACGACCTGGAGGACGACGTAGCAACAATGAAATCTGACGGTAAGCCCAAGCTTGTTTAGTCAAATCATCATATACGATTAAGCCATCTTCACCGCGGTCACGGAAGTATTCGCCCATGGTACAGCCTGCAAACGGAGCAATAAATTGCAACGCAGCAGAATCAGAAGCAGATGCAGCAACAATGATGGTGTGATCCATCGCGCCATGCTCTTCTAATTTACGAACGATACCAGCGATTGTTGAAGCTTTTTGACCAACCGCTACATAAACACAGATAACGCCTGTGCCTTTCTGGTTGATAATTGCATCAACTGCAATCGCAGTTTTACCAGTCTGACGGTCACCAATAATCAATTCACGCTGACCACGACCAACCGGGATCATGGCATCAATTGACTTGATACCTGTTTGTACAGGCTGATCAACTGATTGACGCTCAATTACACCTGGTGCAATTTTCTCAACAGGTGAGAAACCGTCATTATCAATTGGACCTTTACCGTCAATTGGATTACCTAAAGCGTCAACCACACGGCCTAATAGACCACGGCCAACAGGTACTTCCAAAATACGGCCAGTACATTTAGCAGTCATGCCTTCAACGATATCGGTATAGTCACCTAGAACAACCGCACCCACAGAGTCGCGCTCAAGGTTTAAGGCCATACCGTACTTACCGCCAGGCAATTCAATCATTTCACCAGCCATTACGTCTGTTAGGCCGTGAATACGTAAAATACCGTCAGATACGCTGACGATAGTACCTTCATTGCGAGCTTCGCTCACGACTTCAAAAGAGTCGATACGCTTTTTAATTAGCTCGCTAATTTCTGATGGATTCAGTTGCACACTCATGCTTCTTCCTCACTAAGCTCTTAGCGTTTCGGAAAGCTTGTTGAGCTTACCGCGTACGGATCCGTCAATTACCATATCGCCAGCCTTAATAACCAGACCACCAATCATGGACGAATCTACTTGTGTTTGAATATTAACTTTACGACCAAGTTTTGCCGTTAACTTTTCAGTTAAACGTTGCAATTGATCATCGCTTAATGCTGCTGCAGAAGTAACTTCTACTTCAACGGCTTTGTCATAATCCGCTTTTAAAACATCAAAACGAACTTTTATCGCTGGCAAAGCTTCTAAACGATGGTTTCTTGCAAGCAACTTAATAAAGTTTTCAACTTTATCAGTTATCTGACCTTCACTTATTTTCAAAATCACTTCACCTTTTTGCTCTGCAGAAAGGGAAGGGTTACTGATAATGTTGGCCACGTCATTGTTGCTAACGGCTTGAGCGACAAAATCTAACATGCTTGCCCACTCAGATACAGTCTGAGCGCCAAGAGCATATTCGAATGCTGCTTTTGCGTATGGTCTTGCAATAGTAGTCAGCTCAGCCATAGTTAACCCTTATAACTCTTTAACCAGCTTTTCGAACAAATCGTTGTTCGCAGCTTCATCGATATTTCGCTCGATTACTTTCTCAGCACCAGCTACAGCCAAGGTAGCTACTTTTGAGCGAAGCTGTTCACGAGCACGGTTAACTTCTTGCTCAATCTCAGCCATTGCGCCATTCTTGATTTTCTCAGCTTCAGAACGAGCATCGTCCTTAGCAGAGTCAACAATTTCAGCATGACGTTTTTTGGCAGAGTCAACGATTTCTGCAGACTGTTGCTTAGCTTCACGCAACAACTCAGCAGCTTTCTCTTGAGCCAGCTCCAGATCTTTTTGACTTCTTTCAGAAGCAGCCAGACCTTCAGCAATCTTATTCTGACGTTCTTCGATTGCCTTCATGATAAAAGGCCATACGAACTTCATGCAGAACCACACGAAGCCGACGAAGAAAATCATATTGATTAATAGGGTAGCGTTGATATTCACGTCTATTCCCCCTCTAGTTGGTTAGTCAAAAGTAATCGTTCGGTTGTCTTAATTAACCAATCAATGATTGCAATTGACCAACGTATGGGCTTGCGAACGTAAACCACATGCCGATACCAATACCGATCATGGTTACCGCATCAAGAAGACCCGCTACTAGGAACATTTTGGTTTGCAGCATAGGAGCTAATTCTGGTTGACGAGCAGAAGCTTCTAGGAATTTACCACCTAAAAGACCGAAGCCAATCGCAGTACCCAAAGCACCAAGACCTAAAATTAACAACACACCTAATGCTGTAAACGCGAACAAAGTTTCCATTGTTTCCTCCAATCGAGAAATAAAGTTAAATGTTAAAACTAAAAATAAAACCTAAAAACGAACTCTTTAAATTAGCGACTTATCTATTGGCTGCTAGTGATCTTCGTGGGCCATGCTTAGATAAACAATGGTCAACATCATGAAGATGAACGCCTGCAGTACAATTACCAGGATATGGAATATCGCCCATATCATGTAAGAAATACCACCGCCGACTATGCCGCCAATGCCCGCGCTCATTAATACTGCAATCAAAATAAAGATTAGCTCGCCGGCATACAGGTTACCGAACAAACGCAGTGCTAATGAAACTGGTTTTGCTAACAGACCAATTGACTCCATCAGGAAGTTCACAGGAATAAGCAAAACCTGAACAAATTTATTTTTGCTAGAGAATGGGTGCAAGGTTAATTCAGCTATAAAGCCACCTATGCCTTTTACCTTGATACTGTAGAAAATAATCAGTAAGAACACACCCAATGATAAACTGAAGGTGATGTTGGCATCTGTCGTAGGAACGACTTTCAAGTATTCAGCACCTGCTTGATTGGCTGCCCACGGTAGCAAATCTACCGGTACCAGATCCATCAGGTTCATTAAGAAAATCCAGACAAATATGGTTAAAGCTAACGGAGCAATAAGAGGGTTACGGCCATGGAAGGTGTCTTTAACACTTTTATCCACAAACTCAACAGTCATTTCTACGAACGACTGCCAACGACCCGGATTTTCTATTTTGGCATTTTTAGCAACACGCCAGAAAGAGAAGCAGAAAAGTGCACCTAGTATGAAAGAAAATAACAAACTATCGATGTTAAAAGTCCAGAATCCCGCTTCCTGACAATGATTCCATACCCAGCCTTCGTCTGTTTTACACACTTGTGCATTCTGCAGATGGTGCTTGATATATTCAACACTAGTTGGATTTTCTGATGAAGCCATTTTTAAGCCTTCTCTTTTATCAAGGTGTCTTAATTAAGACGATTTAATGATTAAGGGCGCAAACCACTGTGATAACACGATAATCACATAGCCGATTAACAGTGATGGTGGGTGCACCGGTAATACTGTAAAAGCAAAAATCAGCAACCCTATGGTCAGCAAAATCTTCAAGCTTTCGCCAATTTTGAAAGCTTTTTGTACGGCTTCTGCTGCCTGAGCCCCTGATTTTCTAAATACTATAGTGGCGAAAACGAAGTGTGCGACAATCACAATCAGACTTCCGACGCCCAAAGACATACTCACTTGCCAAGAGATCAGCAAGCCAATTAACACTAAAGCTACGCTAATACCTAATTGGAGTAGAACCATCTTGTAGGCCTGCTTTCGACCCTGCTTAGCTAA
Source organism: Kangiella profundi (assembly GCF_002838765.1). NCBI lineage: Bacteria > Pseudomonadati > Pseudomonadota > Gammaproteobacteria > Kangiellales > Kangiellaceae > Kangiella > Kangiella profundi. The sequence continues at coordinate 2,639,889 of NZ_CP025120.1, forward strand.
TGATTCACTCATAAGGAGCTGCCCTTCCACCCTGCAAAACTGCATAGGTTCACCACATATTCGGGCGGCAAGTATAAAGATTTAGTGGCCTTTAATCAACCAAACCTCGGCGAAAAAACACAAAATTTAAAGGTCTTGCAGCCCTCTATTCATAAGTAGAACTAATCCACCTAAACCTTGTGTTTTAGTCTTCCTTTATACCTAGATGTTGTAGTATTCCATCTAATTCATCCAGACTATGGTAGTTAATAACCAGGCTTCCTTTGCCTTTGCTACCATGATTGATGGCTACGCTGGCACCAATTTTTTCTGCCAGTTGCTGCTCAAGCGATTGAATATGATGATCTTTTTCTGCCGGTTTTACTTTCTTTTTCGGCTCATTGATATTTCGCACCAGCTTTTCGGTCTCACGAACCGTCAATGCCTTTGCAACAACCGTCTTGGCTGCTTCAGTTTGTTTGGTCGGTTCTAGAGAGAGCAGTGCACGTGCATGACCCATTTCAAGATCACCACGCTCCAACAAAGTTTTACAATGCTCACTGAGCTGCATTAAACGCAGAAGGTTTGTGACTGTGGTGCGACTTTTCCCCACAGCGTCAGCCGTTTGCTGGTGTGTCAGGCCAAATTCCTGCATCAGACGGTGCAGGGCGTAAGCTTCTTCCATGGCATTGAGATCTTCACGTTGAATATTCTCAATAAGCGCCATGGCAATGGCTGCTTCATCGGGCACTTCTTTGATAATGACCGGTACTTCGTGCAAACCAGCTCTCTGGGCAGCTCGCCAACGTCGCTCACCAGCAATGATTTCGTATTTTTGATTGCCGACAGGTCTGATAACGATGGGCTGGATCATGCCTTGAGCCTTAATTGAATCAGCTAACTCATCCAGACCTTCTTCAGTCATGACGCGACGTGGCTGATATTGACCAGGCTGTAAAAACTCGATGGGCATTTCCCTTAAATGTCGTTCAGCCTCTGCCATTGCATTGGTTGAACCCTCGCCGGACTTTTTGGCTGGCTTATTCATCGCCCCACCAAGTAGAGCATCCAAACCTTTTCCTAATCCACGCTTACTCATTGTTATCTTTCACCCTTATATTCTTCACGTTTAGCTCGCGGCCACTTTATTTCTTCGAATAATCTCGCCGGCAAGTGCTAGATACGCTTTTGAGCCACTTGATGATTTGTCATGATACATAACTGGAACACCAAAGCTGGGCGCTTCAGCCAGGCGTACGTTGCGAGGAATTACTGTCCGGTACACCTTATCGGCAAAATGATTGAATAATTGACGAGATACTTCTAATGACAAACGGTTGCGAGGGTCATACATAGTCCGCAATATACCTTCTATTTCCAGATCAGGATTAATGTGATCCTGTACCTGTCCAATGGTATTAAGCAGAGCCGATAAACCTTCCAGTGCATAGTACTCACATTGCATCGGAATAATGACCGAGTTAGCCGCAACCAGTGAGTTCAAAGTCAGCATGTTCAGAGAAGGAGGGCAGTCGATCAACACATAGTCATAATATGCATCTATCTGTTGAATCACTTTGCGTAACCGTTTTTCTTTATCGCCCAGTTGCAACAGGTGGACTTCGGCAGCAGTCAGATCAGCATTGGCAGGCAGTACGTCGAATTTACCAGCTTCTGAAACCACAATATAACTCTTGGTTTCTTCTGGCTCCATCAAGGCATCATAGACAGATAACTCTAAATCACCTTTTTCAATTCCTGAACCCATGGTCGCATTGCCTTGCGGGTCCATATCAATCAAGAGCACACGCTTACCTTCTTCAGCTAACGATGCTGCAAGGTTTACGCTAGTTGTTGTTTTACCAACACCACCTTTTTGATTTGTAATGGCAATTACATGCGCCACGCTTCACCTCTTTATTCTATTTTTTGCAGCTTGCTGACTGCTTCTGTTTTAAATAGATAAACCAACGACTGGCATTAACACCGGGTAATTTCACTTCCTGTGCACTAACCAGTTCAGTCGTTTCTGGTAATTCATCGAGCTCCTGCTGAGGATACTGACCTTTCATGGCCAACCAGTGGCCGTCCGCTGCCAGTAAATGTTCGGTCCATTGCACAATATCTGCCAGACTGGCAAAAGCCCGCGAAAGAATGCAAGCATACCCTGATTGATTCTCAAAGTCTTGTACTCGCTGATTAATAACCGTCACATTGGTTAAGCCCAGCTCGTAGACAACCTGTTTCAGAAAACGGGTTTTTTTACTGTTGGTATCCAATAGCGTGAACTGTTTTTCCGGGTTTATGATTGCCAGCGGTATTCCTGGCAGGCCACCGCCTGTACCCACATCCAGCAAGGTTTCATAGTTTGAAATCGCTGGCGAGACGGACACCGAGTCCAGTAAATGTAGGTTGAGTGCTTCTTCCGGATTGGTAATAGCGGTCAGGTTAAAAGCCTTGTTCCACTTTAATAACAGTGATAGATAGTTTAGTAAGCGCTCACTTTTATCATCTGTTAACGTAATTCCAATGTCCTGACATTTCTTATTAAAGTTATCCTGTCGTTTAAGCAGTTCTGGATTCACAAGTCTATTCTTCTTTAACGTCGTATCAATTAATTTATACATGAGGGCAAGAGCCCTCATTGCTGTATTTTATTTAATTATTAAGCCGATTTTAGTTGCTGGCGTTTTTTTAGGTGAACCAGCAGCAATGAAATTGCAGCAGGAGTCACACCCGACACACGGCTGGCCTGACCGATAGTTTCAGGCTTTATATTCATCAGCTTCTGAACCACTTCATTAGATAAGCCTTTTACCTGGCTGTAATCGAGATCCTTCGGTAAGGCCGTATTTTCATTACGCAGACTACGCTCAATTTCGTCTTTCTGGCGATCGATGTAACCCGAATATTTAATCTGGATTTCGACCTGCTCGGCGACCTTATCAGCGACTTTCTCTTCAAGCATTCCTGGAAGCGCCATCAAACCTGCATAGGTGATATCAGGACGACGCAACAACTCTTCACCTTTATAGGCACGGCTTAAAGGTTTTTCCAGCTGCTTATTAAGCTGTTGTCCTGCCGCACTATCAGGCTGTACAACCAGGTTCTTAATACGGGTTGTTTCCCGCTCAATAGCTTCTTTCTTTTCACTGAAAGCCTGCCAGCGTGAGTCATTAATTAAACCTAGTTCATGACCTTTTTCTGTCAATCGTAAGTCAGCGTTATCCTCGCGCAAAATCAGACGGTATTCCGCTCTCGAGGTAAACATGCGGTATGGCTCCTGTGTACCGCGCGTGATCAGGTCATCAATTAAGACACCAATATAAGCTTCGTCTCGACGGGGTGACCAGGCGTCTTTACCTTGAGTCTGCAACGCGGCATTCATTCCAGCAATCAAACCTTGCGCCCCGGCTTCTTCATAACCGGTGGTTCCATTGATCTGCCCTGCAAAGAAGAGCCCATCAATAAACTTGGTTTCCAGCGAAGCCTTCAAATCACGCGGATCAAAATAGTCATACTCGATGGCATAGCCCGGACGGGTAATATGGGCATTTTCAAAACCTTTTATTGAACGCACCAAATCCATCTGCACATCAAATGGCAAACTGGTGGAGATCCCATTAGGGTAGAGTTCATGGCTGTTCAGACCTTCCGGCTCAACAAAAATCTGGTGGCTGTTTTTGTCGCTGAAACGCATGATCTTGTCTTCAATAGAAGGGCAATAGCGAGGCCCAACGCCTTCAATCACACCTGAATACATTGGTGAGCGGTCAAGGCCGCCACGAATAATGTCATGGGTTGATTCATTGGTATGGGTTATCCAGCAGGAGATCTGTCTTGGATGCTGATCCGCTGTACCCATAAAAGAAAAAGTTGGCACAGGATTATCGCCAGGCTGTTCTTCCATCACTGAAAAATCAACACTTTTGGCATCAATGCGAGGCGGTGTACCTGTTTTCAGGCGATCAACTCGGAATGGCAGTTCACGCAGGCGCTCAGCCAATGCGATAGAAGGCGGATCGCCAGCTCGCCCACCCGAATGATTTTGCATGCCTATATGTATTAGACCACCTAGGAAGGTTCCAACCGTTAAAACAACCGCTGGCGCATAAAAATCCAGCCCCATCTGGGTCTTAACGCCAATCACCTTATTCTGTTCAACAATCAGATCAACAACTGCATTCTGGAAAATGGTTAAATTGGGTTGGTTCTCCAGCATTTCTCGGATGGCACTTTTATAAAGCGCACGGTCTGCCTGGGCACGTGTAGCTCTAACCGCTGGCCCTTTGCTGGCATTTAAAGTTCGAAATTGAATCCCGGCACGATCAATGGCCTGTGCCATAGCACCGCCCAGCGCATCTATTTCTTTTACTAGATGCCCTTTACCAATACCCCCGATTGCCGGGTTGCATGACATCTGGCCCAAGGTCTCAATATTATGCGTCAATAATAAGGTTTTTACGCCCATGCGAGCAGAAGCCAGCGCCGCCTCGGTTCCTGCATGACCGCCGCCAATAACAATGACTGAATAATTTTCTGGATAACGCATAATTCAATTTTCTCTGGTCTTTACCTGATAATGCAAAATTAACACAACATCCCTATGCACTAACCCTATGCAACGGGGGAGCGAGATCATACCGATATTTGTATAACTTTTGAACAGTTTTAAGCTTCTTTTGACTTCTTTATTGGTCCTTTTTATTAAAAGAAGCTCGCCAGATGCAACTTGAGAGCATCTGTCGATCTGTTGCAGTTTACACTATGATATAAGCAATCGATTACAAGAAAATTAGATAAAACAATAAGATGGAGTTTGTTTTGACCAATAACAACGATAAATACCCTTTTGCGGAAAGTATTATACTAACCTGTTTAACTCTGGTGCTATTAGCTTTTACTACCAGCAGCATCCTATTTCTGGCTTACTATTTTTTAGACCTTCCTCTGGGCTCTAATCCTCCTTCTCTTATGTTAGCCATTTCTGTCTGTTTTGGTCTGCTGACCAGCTATGCATTGCTGATGCTCCTTAGCGCTTCATTTTTTTGGAAAACCTTTATACCGCAGCTTAAATCATCCCTGTTCTGGCTATTTATGGCAGTTGTTTGTGGGGTGGTTTATGCCTTTATTGTAATTTGGCTAGGTCACTATTTCACACCTCCCTCAGGAATTGAATCAACCCTGGAGCAGATCATTCGTGGCGGCTTGTTATCGAATAGCTTATTGTTTTTTTCGGTTATTGTTCTAGCCCCTCTCGGTGAAGAATACCTGTTTCGCGGTGTTCTACTGTCCGGTCTATCCAGTAAAGTTTCGACTTTCTCTGCAATTTCATTATCCTCAGTTGTCTTTATGTCCTTTCACCTACTAGAATACTACGGTTATTGGTTTGCACTGGTGGCCATCCTGATACTGGGGGTTTTGTTGGCTATTATCCGTTTGCGCAGCAGGTCTATGTTGGCACCTATTGTTTGCCACGCCAGTTATAACTTAATTATGCTAACCCTTGCTTAGCGGATTTTCCCGCTGAACAATATTTGAAGGAGAAAAGGGTGAAAATATTTATTCGTTTATTTATCTTTCTTTTAATTGCAGCAGCTCTAGCTTACGGCTACATCTGGTATAAAAACAAACAAATTATAGATGAAGCATTTACCAGCCTGAGAACCTTTACTTCAGCAAGCTATGACAGCACTTTTGTTAGTGCCGACGGTAAATCGGTTACCCGCGGCATTAAACTGACATTCCCTGGCACCAGTACAGATGCCTCCATCGAAGAAATTCAGGTGGGTACTGGCAATCTGATCGATTCGTTTAAGTTTATCCGCAGCATCGAGTCTGGTATGTGGGCTGAAGATCCCAACACGCTGGTCTTCAAAATTAAAAACTTTCAGTTTCCGCTAACTTCTGATCTCGATTCAACTTCAGCCTTTGCCTCTTCATCCGAATCAGACCTGCTAACTGAAATGCAATTGGCTGGCTGTTCCAATAAAAATTCTGTTTCGATCAGTGATTTGAATGAAATGGGTTATAGTCAAATTTCACTTGATCTGGATACCAGTATCAATATTGACCCCAACCTGAATCAGGCCAAGTTTACAATTTATGCCAGTGCTCGTGATTATGGCAGCTATCAGATTGAGTTTTTGCTGGATAACTTTACTCAGAACTCTTTTGCTTCAAAGTTAAAGAATGTCACCATGGTGCTTAATAACGATGGTTATGTGAATCGTTTAAATGAGTATTGCGCGGATTTGGTTGGTATTTCTAAAGAAGAGTACCAGCAGCGTCATATGGATTATCTTCAACATGTTTTATACAACCAATCCATTTATCTAAGCGAGGAGTTCTTTACCCAGTATGCTGAGTATGTAGAGAACCCGCGTAGCATCAAGATTTCTAGCTATCCTGATAACTCGATGGACCCATTTCAGTTGATGTCAATGTCGCCACAGCTGATGTTAAGCAGTCTCAATATGACTGTAACCATCAACGATCATGAAATTCGTCAGCTTTTCGGGGCTCGCCCAAATCCTGAGGACCTACCGGCCCTTGATGAGCCAGTCAAAGTGGTTGATGACAGTATTGAGACGGTTCAGGGTTTGACCTTGCAAGATACCGATCCATCCCTGCTTGCTAAATACATCAATTATCAGGCGTATTTTGATTACCGTGGTAAATCTTATAAAGGCACCATTGAGTCTGTCGAAGGATCCGTAGCACGAATCAATACTCAAGTTTCCGCTGGTAATTACCTGCAGATGCCTTTCAGGATTTCGGAAATTAGAAACCTACAGGTTCGTCGCGAATACCAGGCTGACTAAATTCTTACTACCTTTCTACAACTCCCGCTACGGCGGGATTTTCTTTAAAAGTTCCGTATTTTCTTCAATATCCTACTGATTTTTAGGCTTTTTTGCTGAGCGCTTCACACTGCCAACAGTGCCCCACAGCTTATTGTGAACTGCTTCATACATATTGCTTTGTGCTCTTCAACTGTTGTGCAATAATCGCTCACAATTTTGACTAAGCTAATTCATATTTCGGTAAATAATAGAACCTATATGATTCACTTTTTAAAGCAACAAACCATTACTATAAGGCTGATATTAATCAGCCTTTACCTTCTCTCGACCACTGTTTTGGTGATGGCTTTCGTTTCTGATGGTCCTATTTCTGAAACCTTATTAGGCCTGAAAAGCTTTCTTTTCGTTTTAGTCATACCTCTGATCACTAAATTATTAGTACAGATTTATGCGGCTATTCGATACTCCTTCCAGCCGGTTAACCAGGGCTACACAACAATGACCCCCTATAAGGTCAGTGTTCTATTACCTGCTTGGAACGAAGAAGTTGGTATTATTAAAACCATTGAGTCAGTTCTTAACTCTGATTACCACGACTTTGAACTCATCGTCATCAATGATGGCTCTACCGATAATACCGATAAACTGGTTAGAAGCTTTATTGCCGATTATGAGCAAGAGCCGAACCAGTTAATACCTATTAAGTATTTGTCACTAACCAATGGTGGCAAGGCACGAGCACTTAATAAAGGTCTCGAGGTTGCTGAAGGTAATATCATCATCACTATTGATGCTGACTGTATTGTGGATCAAAAAGCAATCTACAAATTTGTTCAGCGATTTGACGATCCTTCGATTGGCGCTGTTGCCGGTAACATCATTGTTGGTAATAAACGAAAACCGTTGGAGTGGTTACAGCAGCTGGAGTATGTTTGCGGATTCTTCTATAAAAGGGCTGACTCTTACTTCAATGCGGTACATATTATTGGCGGAGCAGCCGCAGCCTATCGCAGGGATGTGTTGACCAACCTCAAAGGATTTGATGAAGAAATTATCACCGAAGATATTGATTTATCCATGAGTATTTTAAGTCATGGATACAAGACCCGGTACGCTCATGATGCGGTAGTTTATACCGAAGGTCCTACTGACTGGAAAGGTCTACGTAAGCAACGTCTTCGCTGGAAATATGGTCGTATTCTTTGCTATTTAAAACACAAAGAGCTGTTTCTAAGTCACAACTCTCAGCATAGTCGCTATCTTTCATGGTTTATCCTTCCGCTGGCAGTTTATGCTGAGATTATGCTACTGAATGTTGGCCTGTTTTTATCTTTGTTCTACTGCTACGTTATTGTCAGTCAGGACTTTGCATTGCTGGCGTCGGTTATTCTAGTTTCTTCCATACTGGTTACTATGCAAATTAAACTGGACTCTAAATTCAGCTACCATAAAAACCTGATTCCTTTTATTCCTGTAGCCTGGTTATTACTTTATGTCATTGAGTTTATTGAGCTGGTTGCATTAACAATGAGCTTGCAGAAACTCTACAACCGGGAAGCTGTTAAGTGGCAGAAATGGAATCGAATTGGTCTGCAGCAACAAGCCGCGGAACAGACCTCCTAGTAATTATTCGCTTGATTACTTACCAATACAGAAACTACTAAAAATTCTTCCTAATAAATCATCGGCGGTAAACTCGCCGGTGATTTCTGATAGAGCATTTTGCGCCTGTCGAAGTTCATCTGCTAGCAACTCACCCGCATGGTAAACCTCTAGCTGCTGCTTACCATTTTCGCAATACTGTAATGCACGTTCTATAGCATCCAGATGACGGCGACGTGCAATAAAAGATCCTTCGGATGTCTGTTTAAAACCGACGATATCCTTCAAGGTGCTTTTTAATTCTTCAATACCTTGACCCGTTTTTGCGCTCAGTGGTAGGACTTTATACTCACTTGATTGTGCCAACTTCATGTCTTTGGTTAAATCCACTTTATTGGCAACTATCATCAGTTTATTTTTAAACTGTTCAAACTTGGTAAAAGCCGGGTCGATTTCATGAGGGATAAACTGTCTCGTTTCACTGGCATCAGCAACCAGTATTATCTGATCGGCCTTTTCGATTTCTTGCCAGGCACGCTCAATGCCAATTTTTTCTACCGTATCATCGCTTTCGCGCAAACCAGCAGTGTCAATGATATGAATAGGCAAGCCATCAATATGAATATGCTCACGCAACACATCTCGAGTAGTGCCGGCAATTTCTGTGACAATCGCTGATTCTTTTCCAGCAAGCGCATTAAGCAGGCTTGATTTACCTGCATTGGGTTTACCAGCGATAACCACTGTCATACCTTCTCGCAGAATTGACCCTTGCTGCGCTTCACTTCTCAGTTTTTTTATATCATCCAGAATTGAATATAGATCGGACTGAACCTTGCCATCAGATAAAAAATCAATTTCTTCTTCTGGAAAATCGATAGCTGCTTCCACATAAATTCTTAAATGAATCAGTGACTCAACGAGTGCATTTACTTTCTTTGAAAACTCACCCTGCAACGAACGTATGGCAGACCGAACAGCCTGTTCTGACGTTGATTCAATCAGATCAGCTATTGCTTCAGCCTGCGCCAAGTCCAGTTTATCGTTTAAAAAAGCTCGTTCAGAAAACTCACCTGGCTTTGCTATTCTGGCACCTGCTTTTAAAACTTCTTTTAGCAGCATATCAAGAATCACAGGACCGCCATGTCCCTGTAACTCCAGCACGTCTTCACCAGTAAATGAATTTGGGCCTTTGAATAATATCGCTATACCTTGGTCGAGAATATTTCCGGCCAGATCATAAAAGGGTAGGTAAGTTGCTTCACGAATATTGAGCGGTTTACGTAGAATTTTTTCTGCTATTGTCTGACAGTTTTTTCCAGATACTCTAATAATGCCAACGCCACCGCGACCGGGTGGCGTTGCTACTGCTGCAATTGTATCTAGAGTGCTCATTTTAGAATGAAGGGTTATTTTGCTTTTGCATTACCCTGTCTTTCGATCTTTTTGGTTATGTATTGTTGCTGCGCAACAGAAATCAGGTTGTTACATAACCAGTATAGAACCAGACCCGCAGGGAAGAACAGCATAAAGACGGTAAAGACCACTGGCAGATAACTCATGATCTTTTGCTGCATAGGATCCATGGTTGGTGATTGAGGTTGTAATTTCTGCATCAACCACATGCTGCCCCCCATTAATAGCGGCAGTACAAAATACGGATCAGCAACCGACAAATCCTGAATCCAGCCGAAGAATGGTGCGTGGCGCAATTCAACCGCTTCGAATAATACGTAATATAAGGCAATGAAAATTGGGAACTGAAGCAACATTGGAAGACAGCCACCAAATGGATTGGCACCTTCTTCTTTATACATCTTCATCATTTCCTGCTGCATACGTTGCTTGTCTTCACCATATCGCTCTTTTAGCTGTTGCATTTTTGGCGCTAGTTTTCTCATATTGGCCATTGAGCGGTACTGTGCTGCTGACAATGGATACAACAATGCTTTAACCACCAATGTTACAAGAATAATGGCCACGCCCCAGTTGGCAACGAATGAGTAGAAGAACTGCATCAACTTATACAGCGGTAAACCGATCCACCACACCCAGCTCAAATCTAGAGATTTCTCAAGACCTGGTGCTGCCGCTTCAAGACGCTTAAGGATTTTTGGGCCAACATAAAGTGTGGCATTAATTGCCTTTTCGCCTTGCGCAGGAACGGCAACTGTTGGCTGAATAAAACGAATGATGGTGTCCTGGTTTGGCTTAACCGTTGAGGTCACCTTGATTTGCTCCTGCTGCTCAGGAATCCAGGCTGATATGAAGTAATGCTGCAAATAGCCGATCCAACCACCCTGACGGGTTACGTTGATAGGCTCTTCCGCCAAATCTTCAAATGAAATCTTTTCGTATTTTCTTTCTTCAGGAGAGTAGGCCACGCCTAAAAATGGCGACATACCAAATTGAGACTTCTCCTCCAAACCTGTTGGCTTCTGATCACGGATTAACTCGGCAACGAAGTTATAGGTCCGGTCATTATTTGACTGGTTATTGACCTTATACTGAACATCAATTTCGTAATCATTACGATTGAAGGTAAATGTTTTGGTAAATACCACACCTTCATCATTGGCCCAAGTTAATGGAACAACCAGCTCATCCTGACCATCCTGAAGAGAGTAAGAACTTTGTTCGGTCTGATAAGTTGCTCTTGGTAGTTGATTATCAGGTGCGCCAGTACCTAATAAAGCACTTTTCGCCTGATAGACTCTATCTCGGTAATCGAATAGAACGGCTTTTTCCTGCTCATTGTTCAGCTCTTTGTTATAGTCATTTAACTCGGCATAAACAACATCACCACCCACGCGATCAATTTTAATCTTGAATACGTCAGTGACCACTTCAATCAGGTTATCTGTTTCGACTTTACTATTAGCAACCGTATTTGATTGACCAAACTGCTCATTTATTTCCTGCTCAGGCTGGGGGCCATAATCTTTTTGCCAGGCCTGATAGAGCAAAAAACTACATATAGCAAAACCTAATATAAAAAATCCGCGCATCGATTCCATAGCAATCTCTTTACTTCTTTGCGTGTACTGTTATTTGTTTACTGGAGGGACTGGGTCATGCCCACCCTCACAACCGGGATGACAACGAGCAATTCGCTTAATAGTTAACCAACTACCTTTTATAGACCCATGCTGCTCTAAAGCTTCAATCGAATAATTGGAACAGGTTGGATAAAACCGACACTGATTACCCATGACCGGGCTCAATACCTTCTGGTATCCACGTACCAATCCAATCAAGACTCGATTCATCACTTGTTTACCCTTCTCTGTAAACGTATCCAGAGTTGTTCAAGGTGCTCGAATAATACCTTATTAGCCAACTGACTACTACCACGTCGCGCTAATAAAACGATGTCGTAAGAGGGTAGTTGAGACTGGTTACTTCGAAAGCTTTCGCGAGCTAATCGTTTCAATCGATTGCGATCTACAGCCCGTCGCACATTTTTTTTGGCCACAATTAGACCAAGTCTGCAACAGTTATATTGATTGGGAACAGCAAGAAGTGTGAAAGGAGGGCAAACTAACTTGGTAGGGTTGTTATTAAAAACCCTTTTGTAGTCCTCTGCTGTGAGCAGACGCAGACTTGCGGGAAAGTCAGCTGAACGCTGTTTTTGACAAGTCTGCTTGTCGCTCACATCAAGGAATGCTTTTCTTATCAGGCGGTTAGACGCTTACGACCTTTTGCACGACGACGGTTGATAACCTGACGACCGTTTTTTGTGGCCATACGTGCACGGAAGCCGTGAGTACGCTTACGCTTGATAATGCTTGGTTGAAATGTTCTTTTCATCGGATTAACCCACTAGCCAATAAAATTTAAGCTGATTTTTTGTGTCACCCTTATTGGTAACCGCAAAAAAAATGATACAGCCTTACTACAAGGACGCGAGATTCTATAGGATCTAAGGCCTTTGTGCAACGATATTATAGGTTATTTAACAATCTTTTAGCACTATTATGGTTGCTCCTGCCGTCATTGGGTCAGCTAATATTTGAAGATTTTTTATACAGCTGTATCTATCTAGTGTTCAGCAAGCTGTAAAACCACAAGATAGGCTGGTTTTGGTTTCTTTTTTAGTCATTCTGTGGATATTTTAGCCAATAAACCTTCGTGCTTTTTTCCTCAATTACATCATTTTAAATCAGTTTTGATGAAATCTTACATATTCCTATCGAATTTCGTAGTTAACTCTCCAGAATTTGGTTTTTTCAAGTTGTTAAGTCAGTAATATTAATAAAGTTATTTAAAAAGATCCTATTATTATTATTAGTCTTCCTTTTACTTGTTGATAAGTCATTTTTTTTATTATTTTTCATATTGTTATTGAAATGATAACTCGCTGTATAACTTGTCTTTAAGTCGGTGATCAAAAACTGCATAAGTATCAAAAACACCTTTATTAGACTTGTATTAACAGTTTTAAAGGTTTTTTATACAAGATATACCCACATCTCATCCTTTTATTCATTATTTAACCTTTTTTTGTATAGTTTTAAATCTATCTTTATTTATTAGATTGTTTGTCTTTATAGTAAAAATATATAGGTAAAGTTGTGGATTATTTTTTCCTCTGGATCTACACTTACCGATAATCTGTTTTTGCATATTTTTCTGTTCCAAAAGATATGTTCTAACAGGCTAGAGAAGCGACGAAAAAAGTCTCACCTATTGTAGAGGCGATAACTAACAAGCAAACTTTCAGGATTCTAATAAT